>JAGQXQ010000201.1 GCA_020436535.1 Phaeodactylibacter sp. | reverse complement strand
TGGCCAGCATCGTTGTTCCTGGCAATGTTTGCCGGGCAGTTGATGGTTGGGGGGGTATTATCCACCACTGTTATCGTAGCTGTACAAGTACTGCTGGCTCCGGTAGGATTACTAACCGTCAGGGTTACGTTTGTCGTACCCAATGAGTAAGGGCCGACAGGGCTGACACTAAAGGACAGGATGCCCATCTCGGGGTCGGAGGAGCCTCCATCGAAATTTTCAGCCGCCGTTACCGCATCTGTACAGTTGCCACCAGCGGACACAATAAGGTTTTGGCAAACGGCTATTGGAGGTATGTTACAATCTTCGACCGTAACGGTAAAGGAACAGGAGGCGGTATTGCCGGCGGCATCGGTTGCAACAAAGGTATTGGTGGTTATTCCTATGGGGAAGGAAACTCCGCTGGCCAATCCGGCAGTTTGATCCAGGGATTGAACCTGGCAGTTGTCCGTAGCTGTCGGAGCGTTGTACGAAATGACAGCCCCAACGCCGCACTGTCCGGCCTGTTTGGTGACCGTAATATTGCTCGGACAGGAAATCATCGGGCCTTCCATATCCGTGACCTCAACGTTAAAAGAGCAAGAGACCGCCCAATTACTTACGTCGGTCACAACGAAGGTGTTAGTAGTCACCCCAAAAGGGAAGACACTTCCACTGGCCAGTCCTCCGGTTTGGACCAGCGATTTTATGCCGCAGTTATCCGTAGCTGTTGGCAGATCATAAGTAACGGCGGTTCCTCCGCACTGCCCGGCGCCGGCGCCAATGTTCACATTGGCCGGACAGCTAATTATCGGGGCTCTATTCTCTCTAACCCTGATAATATGAGAACAAGACTCAATTACTCCGCCATTTCCATCTTCCACGGTCCAGGTTATTTCATGGTCGCCTGCCTCATAAGGCCCGGACGGATACGGCCCGGAAACGGGGGGAGCCCCACAATCGGAATAGGCTATAGCTCTCAGGAATAATATGGCTTCCTCCTCTACTGAACAAAGGCCTGGTGGGGTCTGCGGGATCGAGATGGTCCATGGCGAGTTCGCGCAAAAGAGCTCTATCGTTCCAATATCAATGACGGTAACGGTAAAAGAACAGGTGGAGGTATTCCCTGAGCCATCGATAGCGTGGAAGGTGTTGGTGGTGGTTCCGACGGGGAAGAGCGACCCGCTGGGCAGGCCGGCGGTTTGGGTAACGGTAATACTGGAACAATTACCGGGCTGCCCGGGCGCGTTATAGTAGAAGTCGACTCCGCAGTCACCCGTATAAGTTGAACTAGTAGAGACGGTCCTATTCGGGGGGCAAGTGGAGGTGAGGTCGGGGAGCCTCACCGTTACTTCCTGAACGTCAGAAATCGACTGTGTGCATCCATTATCCGGGCAAACCGGTTTCACACGGTACCAGCGAGTAGCCGACAGCGCCCCGGTGTTAAACTGGCTGTTTACCGCTCCGGAAATATCAATAAAGGGGCCGCCTGGGCCGACGTCCGATTTTTGCCATTGCATGTTGCACGTTTCTGATCCAACCCCGTCAAAAGCAGCGTACATTTGGAAATTATCCCCAGGACAGATAACCGGCTCCGCCCCATATGCAATGGTGGGACGGCTATCCAGGAGGTACACCAAGACCTTTGGAGAAGCAACTTGACAAATCCCTTCAAAGATGCCCCTAAAGTAAACCGCATCAGTGGAGACGTTAGAATTCCAAGTGTAAGTATCGCCAGTAGTCAAATCGTTCCATCCCGATTCGGTATTACAACCGTAAGGATCGTTACGGCCGTCGCAATATTGAATTTTCTTACCATAAGCACTGGAAACAGTACCGGTCAGATTTAAGGTGACCGGCGTTCCCTTGCATACCATCGTTTCGGAGGCCGTCAATACCGGCGCTGCGGGCGGAACCACTTTATAGAGTAAGGTGGCGTCTTGGGTGAGCGAGCTTCTCCAGGATTCACTTAACTCAATAAAATAAATCCCGCTTTGCGAAGGCGTGTAAACGATTCTAGGTAACAGGTTCGTATAGCCATCATTTTGGGCAACTGGTGTGTGTCCGTCCGAGCCATAGATACGCAAAAAGGGATCTGTGCCGGAAGTCACTTTAAATTCGTAGGTTTCCCCGGCCGTCAAGTTGAGTACCCAGGCGTCGATATTACCGGCGATCCCCGTTACGCTTTCATAGTAATCACATGGGATATCGAGCGGGACATTATCGTAGGGGTCATAAGCATACCTCCAGTTGTACTCTATATTCCAGGTATGGTTGCTGTTGCCAAAAGTCGGGGAAGTATTATAAACATTTTCCGAACTGGGGAATTTGTGCCTGAAACCAAAAAGGCCGGACAGTTCAGCATAACAATCGTCAGGGTTCACCCCCGAGTGATTATTATATTGACATCTTAGCGGCAGGAATGGGTCGTCGCCCGCATCATCATCTTCCCAGGCTTCCAGACGAGTCCCTAAAACATTCACGTACGAATGTACGGTATTACTGACTAAATGCCTTGCCGCTAATTCTCCTGCGGTATTCCCGTTTCCATAGGTACAATTGCCATCATTGTTACAAGTCAGGCAATCGCTTCGATATTCATACCCGGCGGCATTAATTTGAAAAGAAACAAAGGCGGTATATTGTTCCTCAAACACTTCCCAACATGAATTTAGATTTGTCGCGGAACCTTCATAACTGGTCACTTGCCCTACGCGGGCGGAAATACTCACCGAGGGCGTGGTATACTGGCTGTAAGCAACATTTACCAGGCCGATGGCTAGGATCAATAACAGGTATATTTTATTCATGGTCTAATACTTTCTGAATGGTAAAGAAAATTGGCAACATAGATAGGAAATGCTCATGTACAAATATATACAGTAAGGCAGGAGAAGCACTTCCAATATTCGGTCAAAAATCACTGACTATGTTGCATCAGCAGGAAAATCAAGGGTTTTGGAAGAGGAAGTGGCGGGTAAGGGGCAGAAAAAGCTACCGGGAGTAGCTTCACAGTGGAATGAATGCCAAAAAACATCCCGAACTTTAGCCAAAGCCAAAATTCGGGATGCCTCACGTCCAATAACAGTGCTTACCTTATCAATCCAGCACCATAAACTTCTTCACCAGCACCTGCTCGCCGCTGCGCACCTGCATCAGGTACATGCCGGCGGGCAGGTCCTCTACGTTGGCCAACAGGGCCGGTATCTCTACCGCATCAAACTCACTTTTTTCACTAGTGCAGCATCCTCTGTACTCAGGCGCAGCAAGTAGACGCCGGGCGCAAGGCCCTGCCCACCATCCGCGCTACCATCCCAGGAGTACTGGTGGATACCTGCATCCAACCGAGCGGTTTCCAGTACCTTTACGCGCTGGCCCTGCAGGTTGAATACCTCGAGGCTGCCCTGGCATTCCCGGGGCAGGTAAAAGCGGATGGTAGCCTGCCCGCTGAAGGGGTTCGGGTATACCTCCAGGCTGTAGTTTTCCGCCGCTGCTGACTGGCCGGTGAGCCCAGGCAGCGTTCGTGCCGCGTTAACACCTCCACAATCTACCGTACCGGCGTAAAGGGCATCAATTAGCATCTCCAACTGGGCGATCAGATAGTCCGCATCTGCAGCCGGAATGCTATTGCCACTCTGATACCCTATGTAGCTGATCAGGCTGTTCGCAGAACTGACGACTGTACTAACACTACTGCCGTTGCAGAATCTGGAAACTAACAAATCCAGCCGCCGGGTTATAGACCGTTCTACACTCGAGCTAATGCCCAGGCCCTCAACGTAATCCGATAGGTTGACCGCCAGGCCGGTGATGT
>JAGQXQ010000034.1 GCA_020436535.1 Phaeodactylibacter sp. | reverse complement strand
TGATTGCGTTTTGTCCATTACTATTAGAAGAGGAAGGTTCTATGGTGAAGTCCAATTTGAGGCCCAGGTCGTGGGAGTATGCCTTTGCTGCACTCAGCATGGCTTTGACCGCCTGTTGGCCGGAGGCCTGTTTGCTTGCGTGCTTTACTCCTTTTAATTTGCCATAAACGAAATTGAGGTGCAAGGCTTTCTTATCCTCTCCGGTGAGGGCGGCCTTCAACCGTGCCACAAAACCCTTTCGAATATCCGCTGCCTTGGCATTATCCCGCCCCTGTGCATAGTCGCGCTGAATGATGGGTATTTCAATGCAGTGCCTATTTATCAATTCCCAAAAGGTGGTTTCAGTTTCTTGATCCATCGGCGTCCTCTTTTTCCGGTAAATAGGGTTGAAGTGTCTTTTGTATGTGCGCCAGGTAATCCTGCCGATCCTGGTAATTCCAGTAGTCCAGATGCTGTAAATCTTTGGAATAGTATTTCAGGAAAGCATAGCGGGTGCAAAGGGGGATGAACACCTTTTGTTTATCAACATAGCCCTTCTTGTCGATCTCGATGATCTCCCTGCGTTTTTCTTTGAAAGGCTTGTTGCCCAGTGCGCTATTGGTCGGGCCATCGAGTAAAGTAAGATTGTTTATGCTATGTTTCTCGAAAAAATCGGCTGTCCGGCTGTCAACCTCATCACGAAGGTTTGACTGTTCATCGGTCAATTCTGCCTGGTCATCCACATGTTTTAGCAATTCAGTCAATCCTTTTATTTTATCCTCAACTGAATTTCTCAATTCCGGATCATTACCTCCCCAAAACTCCAATATCCCTTCCAAATCTGTCACCCAGTTTTTTAGTTCTCCAGCGGTATGCAATTTTTGCGCATTCTGGGCATGAATATGCTCAAGGCTCCATTTTTGGGTTTTGAATTGGTCAAAGGGAAATCGGAACTGGGCTTCGCTGTTTTGATAGGTTTCGATGTTGAAAAGCAACAAAACATCCTCACATTTCTTATCCGGGTATTGCAGTTCCGGTAAGCTGTAGCTGGAGAACTTTTCTGCAATTATATTCTTGAGAGCTTCTTTGAAGTTTGTTTTGCTTTGCTCTTTATCCCGCTCTTCGACAAGCTTTTCAATTGTCCTGATCTTCCGATCAATAATGAAGCCGATTAAGTGATACAGCCTTCTATCCTCGAACCATTCCCTAAGCTTTAGAAAAAGGGTTTTTACCCTTTTCCAATCCAATTCAATTTCTTTAAGAGCATATTTCCTATAGGTGAAAAGCGGGTCAGGATTTTGCTTAGGTGGTTTTCCTGCGATGATTTCAAATAGAAAATCAATGCGCGTAGGATACTTCGTTTTATCTTTCTCGTTACTAATGAAATACCAAAAAGCATCATCGTTTAGTTGCTGCTCAATTTGATCCCACTCCGCAGCAAGTTCAATCTGCCGCAGTTGCCGGACTTCAGGGTTTGCATCTTTTCGGGCATCCACAAACAGCGCCTTGATCAGTTCGGCATTGGTTAGTTCGGTCTTGCCGCTATTGAGGTTGGTAAAAACCTCTATGGAATTATCATGCTGTTCGTCTTCGTACCAGATGAAATGGGTATAGGTTTCCAGTTGTTTTAAAAACTTTTCCTTTTCAACTTTCCCCTCTATGAACCATCTGTCTATGGTCAGGTAGGCCATGAAAAAATGGTAGTTGTCAATTTTATCGTAATCCTTGCGATCTCCCTCTTTGAGAAATGCTTTCCACTTTTCGTTGATTTTTGGGGTCAGGGTTTTGGCGGAAAGGTCTGTTACGTCCTTTTTGGTTAACACGTAACCTATCAGGTGCCTCTTAATTTCCTCCAAAAAATCAGCGCTTTTTCTACGTGTTTCATACTGTATCGTATACAGTGGCTCGCCGATGATCTTCAAAATAAGATAAATGGTAGTCAGGCGCTGTTGCCCGTCAATGACCTCATACTCTTCTCTGTCGGGTTTCCGGTTTTTCACCACCAAAGGCTGTAAGCAATAAAAAGCCTCCTGCGATAAGTCGAACTTACGAATGTCTTCCAAAATGTCTAGCACCTGCTGCACTGTCCACCGGTATCCCCGTTGGTAATCATCGACAAAGAAACTCAGCCCTTGCAGGCTGGCCACGGGCCGCATTTCAAAAGTAGTCGGTGTGTTCATACCAACCTCTTTTTCCCCGTCAGCAACTCCTGCATCATCCCCTCCTTCACCCGCCGGTACTTCGCCAGCTGCGCCTCCAATTGCCCGATCTCCGCGTCCATGTCGGAAAGAGTGCGGGCGATGGCGCGCTGCTCGGCGAGGGTTTGGGGAAGTGGAATTGTCGTTGAGCTAACAAGTGCCCAATCGGCTCTCGGCATTTTGGTTCCTTCTGATTGATTGGCCGCATCAATGATCCTATCTGTCTGGATGACATAATAAAGCCATTTATCATGAATCCTTTCATTTGGCTTTAACACCCAAATTTCGGTACTGCAAACTCCATCAAATTCTGCAAATAGATATTTTCGAAGATACGGTCTTAACTTTCCAAAAAGAGTATCACCTTTTTGAAAAACTGCCTTTAGGCTTTTTAGATTTTTGGTGTCAGAAATATCAATAAGCCTTCCGGTTTCTGAAGAAATATGTTCTAATTCAACACATTTATATACTTCTTCAGAAGATTGAGGATTAATTCTTTTTTTTGAGAGGGAACAGCAGTTTGCTAATGTAGTTACCTCCCAATCCCCCGGCACCACCCCCACCTCCGTCCTTCGCATCCCCTTGCCTGCCCCAAATCCCGCCAGCCGCCTTTTCCCCGTCAGCAACTCCTGCATCGCCCCCTGCTTCATCGCCTGCTTCTTGCCGATCAGCCGCTCCAGGCTTTCGATCAGGGCGTCCATATCGCTCAGGGCGGCGGCAATGGCGGTTTGCTCGGCGATAGATGGTGCTATAAGATAAAGCGTACGCAATGTAGAGAAGTTGATTGCCGGCATAGTTGATGATCCCGACACGCCAATGATTTCTGATCTCTTTTGAGTTAAAAGATGAAGGTAAAATTGATTGACTAATTTTTTTTTGGGAACAAGTCTAAATAAGTTATTTGCAATTACTCCTTTATAACCATATCCTAGTAACCCAGGTGAACCGTAGCGAACCATGAATAGATCGTCCCTATCCACATGATGACTAGAACCAGGGTCTAAAATATATCTTGCTGGCTCATCTTTTTGAGTTAAGTCAACTATTCTAATAAACCTCTTGAGATCTGGCCTGTCAATTTTATATTGATTTTCTACAGGGCATTGAATTCCCTGTTTGAAATCAAAAATTTCACTTATTGGTAAGCAATCCCAATCCCCCGGAATCACCCCCACCTCCGTCTGCTGAAACCCTTCGGGAATACGATCTGCTGCCATGGCTTGTAATATTTATGATGCGAGTATATTGTGTTGTACGGGCTCATACCCCATTTGTTCCAGGTGTCCCTGCACCTTTTTAGCGAGGCGGCCCACCTCCTCTGCCTGTAGGGGCATTGGCGTTTCGTAGCGTTCCGCCAGCTCCCGGATGCGCTCGGCCAGGCGGTGGCTGACGCCGTCCATCTCGGTTTGGATGCGAGAGTGCAGGCCTGCCATCCACTTTTTGTCCACCGCCAGGGTTTTGATCTCTTCGAGGCTGAGTTGGGGGTACTGCTGAATCACTTTCACCTCCAGCTCCGCCTGCGCTGCTTTGATGTCCGATTTGCATTGCGACTCTTGCCCCAGCAGCTCCAGGTAGCGGATGACGACGGACAGTTCCAGGAGGTAATCGGCTTCCGGTTTTTCGGTGATCAACTGTTGCAGCTTGCCAAAGGCCTCCTTGAGTTGGACATTGATGGTCCTTTTACTGGCGCTCACCGCTTTGCCGGTATTTAGGTAGTCTTCCAGCACCTGCCGCTCCTCGTCCGGCGGTCCGGCATCCAGGCGGTCCTTCAGGGCTTTTTGGGTAAAACTTCCCCGGCTGTTTTTCAAGTTGGCCAGGTAAGGGTGGCTGTGGGCTTTCACCAGGGCTTCTTCACCCTTCCGGTATCTTTCGTAAAGCGCCTCGAAGGGTTTATACGTTTCCGGCATGTAGGCCTTCCAGGCCTGTATGGTGTAATCGTCTTGCGCCTGTTCGGCATCCTTCTTGCTGGAAACGTCCTGCATGGCGCCTTCTTCGCCCCCGTGTTCTTCAAGCAGCTCTTCCTGTTCGGCCACTGCCGCTTCCAGCTTGCTTTCCAGTTGGCGGATCGCCTCCTGCGCTTCGGCGAAGTACTCCTGAATGAGGAGTTCCGGGGGTAGCAGTTGCCCTTCCAGTCCTGCTATGCCGGATACCTCCTTCTCCACCTCCTTGCCACCTTTTTTGCTTTTTTTGACCAGGCGCTTCACCACGTTGCCTGCCGCCCATCCGTCGGCCGATAGCTCGTACAAGTCGTCCTGCATGGTTTCGGCCCAGTAGTCCATCAGGTGCTGATAGACATTGTATTTATCGACCAGGGGCTTGCCGTGGTAGGCTTGCAGCAGTTCCTCGGAGGTGCGGTGGATGACGGCCTTGGGATGGCATTCCGCTTCCAGGCTTTTCAGGAAAGCGGCGTTCCCGGTTTTCCAGTGTTCGAATACCGTTTCCATTTCCCGGGTGAAGACGATGAAATCGGGGTGCTCGAAGATGCAGCGCCTGATGTCGTCTTTTTTCATTTTCAGGTCCCAGTAGCCCGGCCGTTCGTTGGGCTGTAACAAGTCCACCTGCAGGTTGGGATAGACCTTCCAGTATGGGTTGAGCGCGGTCACGTCCCTATCCGGAATGCCGCCCTGCAGGTGGGCGCCGATGTCCTGAATGTCTTCCTCTTCCTGGCTGTCGATGTAGCGCGGGATGTTGAGGTTGTAGTCGTTTTTGGGATCGGCGATCTCCGCCAGGGGCACCATCCGGCTATATTTGGGCCATTCCAGCTGCTTTTTGAAGACATCCACGATCCGGTGCATGTCCTGCGCGCGCAGGCGGTTTTTGTTGCCGTCTTTCCTATAGCCCCGGCTGGCGTCGATCAGGAATACCCCTTTGCGCCCGGCAGCGTTTTCCTTGTCGATAATGATGATGCAGGCGGCGATGCTCGTCCCGTAGAACAGGTTGGGCGGCAGCCCGATGATGCCTTTGAGGTACCCCCGCCGGAGCAGGTTCTTGCGAATCTCCGCCTCCGCATTTCCCCGGAACAATACGCCGAGCGGCATAATGATGGCTGCCTTGCCGGTGCTTTTTAGCGATTTGACCAGGTGCAGGAGAAACGCATAGTCCCCGTTTTTACCCGGCGGAACGCCGAACCCCTCGAAGCGCTTGAATTTGTCGTTCTCCGTGTCCACCCCATTGCTCCACGATTTATAGCTGAACGGCGGGTTGGCCACCGCATAATCAAACGTTTTCAGCTGTCCCGTCCGTTCGTCCAGGAACAGCGGGTCGGCCAGGGTGTTGCCCTGCACGATCTCGGCGGAAGGGCTGCCGTGCAGCCACATGTTCATCACCGCCAGGGCGCGGGTGGCGTTGTCGTTCTCCTGCCCGTAGATGGAGATGCCGTGCGGGGCTTCATCCGCCGCCTTGAGGAGCAGCGAGCCCGAG
>JAGQXQ010000678.1 GCA_020436535.1 Phaeodactylibacter sp. | reverse complement strand
AAATTATCGGCTGAAGCTGTCGCTCTGAATAAGATCAGAGCGACAGTTATTTTTTTAGGGGGCCTGTGAGCGTTTAGGTACCTAAACCGTGTACTTATCAGCCATCCTCTTCTAAGCCATCTGTAAGAATAAATCCGCTTCCATACACATTCTGTATCTCAATATTGGGATCGGCGGACAGATACTTCCGCAAGCGGGAGATAAAAACGTCCATGCTCCGGCGGGTGAAGTAGTCATTCTGATTCCAAAGTGTTTTGAGGACTTCCTGCCGTGGCAACAGGCGCCCTTTATACTTGCATAGCAGGCGCAGCAAACCCGTTTCCCGCTCGGTGAGCAGGCGTTCTTCTCCCTGATAGTTAAGTTTCTGATTGGTAAAATCGAAGGTGTAGGCCCCGACTCGAAAAAGGGGCGCTTCTTCTTCCGCCCCCTGAGTTCGGCGCAGGACGGCCTGGATGCGGGCAACCAGCTCTTCTTCATCTACCGGTTTGACGATATAATCATCCGCACCGAGGCCAAAGCCTTTGAGGATATCCACTTTCAGCGCACGGGCCGTCAGAAAGATCAGCGGCGCCTTTGGCGACTTCTTGCGGATATCCGCCGCCAGGCTGAAACCATCCTTTTCAGGCATCATGACATCCAGCAGGCACAGGTCGACCGGATAGCGCTCAAAGTAGGACAAGCCACTGGCCCCGTCTTTCACCCATACCAACTCAAACCCCTTCAACGCCAGATACTCCCGGAGGACGTAACCCAACGTCTCATTATCTTCTACTAATAATATTTTATTCATCGTTGTACATATTTTCAATATTCAGAAATTGAAAGGCGCAACATCCCGGATAGGCCTGTTTCATTGCCTGCTCATCGGCAGTATGATCGAAAAAGTACTCCCCTCTCCCACTCTACTATTAACCCTCACCGTTCCACCGTGGGCGTGGGCGATGTGCCGGGTAAAACTCAGGCCCAGGCCAAATCCTGTAGTTTTATGGATATTACCTCCTGGTATTCGATAAAACTTCCGAAAAAGCAGCCGCTGCTCTTTAGGGCCGATCCCCGGGCCATTGTCGGCCACTGAAACCAGGATATTCGGGCCTTGATTTTGGGTCGACACAACTATATTTGGCGGTTCACCACCGTAGAGTAATGCATTGTCCAACAGATTCTGGAAAGCGGATCGCAAGGTGCGTTCATCGCCCATTAGCCCGTCGCCGGCAGCCTCCGGTTTATAGTTCAGCTGCCCGCCCCGGCTTTCCGCCTTATGCCGGTATTGTTTTATGATCTTTTCCAGCAAGGGATGTAACTGCTGCTCCCGGAACTCCAACTCATAATGCCCGGATTCCATACTGGCCAGTTCCAGCACCCTGTTGATATGTCCTTTAAGCTGCTCGTTCTCGTTCTGGAGAAGGCTCAGATACGCTTCACTTCGTTTGCGGTCCCCTACGCCTATGGCCTGCCGCAGCAATTTCACGAGAAGAGAAATTGAAAATGCTGGTGTTTTCAATTCGTGGGTCAGGTTATTGATGAAGTCGTTTTTCACCTGGTCGAGTTTCCTGAGCTGAGCAAGCATGGCTATCATGAAAAGGAGGGCGGCCAGGAGCACCAACAAAAAAGCGGCGGAAGGCAGCAAAATGCTGTAAAGACGCTTCATTAAAAGGGGGAAGAGGTTGTTCACCTGCAAATAGAAGAAAAAATCACAACTACAATCTTCGCGCAATTTCCCCTGCAATATCCGGCCATAAGTCCGGTAGGCTTCTTCCTCAGCGCTTCTGAATCCTTTCCCCGAAACAACCGGATAAGACAACAAGCCCTCCTCAATAGCGAAAGCATAATCCATGGGCAAACCTTCCTCCACCAGCACGCTGTCGATCAGCCGGGCCAGCGAATCGGCTACAGCCTTTGCCAGTTTTTGCAGCTCTTGCTGCCGGGGGCCGGCCTGGCCTTCCCTAAGCTGGATCAACTGCTCCTGCAGGGCCAGGCTTTCCCCCAGACGGTCAACGGCGGCCCCCACCACCAGCCGCGCTTCTTTATCGAAACGCACCTTCTCCAGCTTTATAGCCACCCGTAGCAGGCCATACTGCACAATGGTGAGCCCCAGCAAAGCGCCAACCACGATAACGGACAGAATCAAGTTCCTCATTCTCCGTAAATTAAGGGTTCTGCCAATACCGTATCGCCTCTTTAACGATTCTTTCGGAAGATTAACTTTTTGTTGACATTTGAATTTGTATTATGGAATGATGAAGAAGTGCTACAATATTTCCAGATTTTCTGTTTAAGTTTGCTGTTGCAGCAATTATCTCATTATCCCAATCGCAAAACGTAAGCCCAAAAAATGAGAAACCGCGTTATCATAGAAAATGTCCATCCCGAAATTAACGGCGGCCAATTTTTCATCAAGCGTATTCCAGGAGAACAGGTTGACATAACCGCCGATATTTTTGGCGACGGCCACGACCACATCCGCGCCGCTCTCCTGTATCGGCACGAAAGTCAAAAGCGCTGGACTGAAGTCTTCATGAAAGAGCAACCTAATGATGTATGGGTAGCCTCCTTTCAGGTAGAGAAGAAAGGGCTTTACTTTTATAAGCTCGAAGGCTGGATCGACCACCTGCTAAACTGGCATGACGGTTTCAAAAAGAAATACGATGCCGGGCAGGGGATGAAGGTAGAACTACAAATTGGAGCAAAATACCTGCGGGAAACCGCCAAGCTCTATTCCAAAACTCAAGCAGAAAGCTTGCTCCAGTTTGCGAAACAACTGGAAGATGAAAACAGCTATGAACAGGCAATAGAGACGGCACTGAGCCCTCGTTTTGCCCAGATTGTTTTCGATTGCCCCATGAAGCAGTTCCAAACCGTGTATGATAAGAACCTGCGTGTACGCGTGGGCTGGGAAAAAGAACTGTTCAGCACCTGGTATGAGTTTTTTCCTCGCTCCGCCGCTCAGGAGTCGGGCAAGCACGGAACGTTTAAAGATGCCGAACGACTGTTACCGCGCATAAAGGAGATGGGCTTTGATGTGCTCTATTTCCCCCCAATTCATCCCATCGGGAAGTTGAACCGCAAAGGCAAAAACAACGCTGTCACTGCCGGCCCCAACGAACCGGGCTCCCCCTGGGCCATCGGCAGCGATGAAGGCGGCCACAAGGCAATTCATCCGCAGCTGGGTTCAATGGACGATTACCAGGCTTTGATCAAAAAAGCAAAAGAATACGGCATCGATAT
Organism: Phaeodactylibacter sp.; assembly: GCA_020436535.1. GTDB lineage: Bacteria > Bacteroidota > Bacteroidia > Chitinophagales > Saprospiraceae > JACJXW01. The sequence continues at coordinate 1,008 of JAGQXQ010000678.1, read as the reverse complement.
TGCTTTTGACCTGGCCTTCCAATGCGCTCCCGACCATCCCTATATTAAAGAGCATCCGGATTGGTTCCTCTGGCGGCCCGACGGCACCATTGCCTACGCTGAAAACCCGCCCAAGAAATATCAGGATATCGTTCCTATCAATTTTGAGTCGGAAGACTGGAAAAACCTGTGGGAAGAACTCAAAAGCGTGATCTTGTTCTGGTGTGAGGCCGGCGTACAGATCTTCCGCGTTGACAACCCCCACACCAAACCTTTCGGTTTTTGGGAGTGGGCCATCGCCGAAGTTCAAAAGAAATATCCGGATACGATCTTTCTGGCAGAGGCGTTTACCCGCCCCAAAGTGATGGCTGCCCTGGCCAAAGCCGGCTTCAACCAATCATACACCTATTTCACCTGGCGCAACACCAAGAAGGAGATGGAAGAGTACCTTACGGAGCTTACCCAAACGGAACTTCGCGAGTACTTCCGCCCCAACTTCTGGCCCAACACGCCAGATATCCTGGCCTACGAACTGATGAACGCCTCCCCCAACGCCTTCGTCAAACGGTTCCTAATGGCGGCAACGCTCTCTTCCAACTACGGCATGTACGGGCCTTCCTTTGAATTTATGGAAAATACGCCCCATACCAATGGGAAGGAAGAATACCTGAATTCCGAAAAATATGAGATCCGCCACTACGATTGGGAGCATCGCAACCGCCTCACCGAAGTGATAACCAAGGTCAACCAGATCCGCAGGGAGAATCCCGCGCTTCAGACTACCTGGAATATCCACTTCACCCGAACCGACAACGACAACTTGATGAGCTATATCAAGTTCAATGACGATAAAAGCAATATCGTCTGGTGTATTGCCAGCTTCGATGTTGAATACCGTCAGAGTGGTTTCATCGAAGTGCCCAAAGACCTGCTGGAAATCGGACGCAACGTCAACCTCAAAGTTACCGACCTGATAACCGGCGAGGTGTTCCACTGGTTCAATGAGTGGAACTACGTGGAACTCAACCC
>JAGQXQ010000200.1 GCA_020436535.1 Phaeodactylibacter sp. | reverse complement strand
CAACTGGAGCAGCCCTACCGCCCGGGCGGCTGGACGGCCCGGCAGGTCATTCACCATGTGGCGGATAGCCACCTCAATGCTTACATTCGCTTCAAGCTGATCCTCACCGAGGAAAAGCCTGTCATTAAGCCCTACAATGAAAAAGCCTGGGCAGAGTTGGAAGATACCCGGAAGACACCACTGGAAGCTTCTCTGCAAATATTGGAAGGAGTACACGAGAGATGGACAACGCTACTGGAAAGTATACAGGGTGAAGATTGGCAGCGTACTGGGTTTCACCCTGAACAGCAGCGCGAAATTTCCTTGTTTGAATTCCTGGCATTGTACAGTTGGCATAGCCGGCATCACCTGGAACATGTAGAACTGGTGCTGAGAACGAAGGCCGGCCCGGCTTAGATAGGAGAGTATTAGAATGTGCTTCGGCCACTACAAGTAGTTAATTGTACTTCGTGCCCAGGATCATCCCCCGGGAGCCGCACATGGATTTGGCGATGCCACCTACCCCAAAGGTGACCTCGAGGTAGAAGCCGGCGCGAAAAGGGCGGGTTTCTTTGTACGAATCGAAAGTGGTGTAGTAAGCCGGGTAGCCTTCCATCTTTCCCTGGTCGGAGATGAGGTCGGTCAGGGCGTACTCGGCGCGGATGCCGGTCTTGATGGTCAGGACCGGGGAGGCCGTAACAAACCCTCCGACTCCGAAAGCCGCCGAGGTATACCGGCTGGCGTACTTGTCGTTCACTTTTGACCAATCCGTGCTGAAGGACTGCTGCACCTCGTTGACATAAGTAATTTTGGGGCCTATTTCCAAAAAAGCGCCGTTATCGCGGTACCAGCGGTACATGAAATAGGCATCGGTGCTTTTCCATTCAATATTGATCGTATTATTGATGCCGTCGTCCCCCCGGAAACTCATGGATTGATGGTGGGTGGCCGACAACACCTCAATGTTGATGCCATGGTAATCGCCGATGTTGATGGCCGCTACCCCCCCCACCGAAAGCCCTAGCCCGAACTGGCTGTCGTGACGGGAATCATCCACTATATTCTTATTGTAAAAGCCGGTTATGCCCATCATGCCTTTAACGCCCAACTCAAGCCAAACCTGGGCATTGGCCGTAGAACAATAGCCGGAAAGCGTGAGCAGCAGTATTAAAATTCTCTTCATCGCAAGTTGGTGATTTTCTATTTGCGGGTGAAGATACTTTTTTTATAGGAAAAGCTACTTTGCATTCATCTTCAATTATTGGAAAGCAACAATTTTAAGGTAGTTCTTTTCTTTTAATGAAAGAATGCCTAAATTTGCACCTCGTTTGGAAAACCAAGTCAATAAAAGGAAAATTCAAGATACATGGCAAACCATAAGTCAGCGAAAAAACGCATGCGTCAGGAAGCTAAGCGCCGCATTCACAACCGCTTCTACAAGAAGACTACCCGTACTTCAATCAAGCAGCTGCGCGATATGACAGAAAAGGAGGATGCAGAGAAGTTCCTGCCCAAGGTGATCAGCATGATTGACCGCCTGGCTAAGCGCAATACCTGGCATAAAAATAAAGCTTCTAATCTCAAAGGGAAGTTGATGCGCCACGTCGGCAGCCTCTAATCCGTCGAGATGCTTTCAGTAGCTTCCTGGGAAAAGTGTATTCCGGCATGAGCCGGGATACACTTTTTTGCGTACCCATCACTTCCCCTTTTTAAGGGACTCTCCAACTTTTTCTTCCCATACTAAACTTTCTCCGTCCGCATTTTTTATATTTGCAAACGAACGTTCATTCGTAAATTTAACTTATGCCCAAATTCCATTCCCTAAGGATAAAAGAAGTGCGGCGCGAGACCGACGAGTGCGTATCGGTTGCTTTTGAAGTACCCGAAGGGCTCAAACCGGAATATCGATTCATACAAGGCCAACACCTCACCTTAAAAACCAAACTCGATGGCGAGGAAGTTCGCCGTTCCTATTCCATCTGTGCCAGCCCCTTTGATGATACGCTGCGGGTCGCCATCAAAAAGCTGGAGGGGGGGCGCTTTTCCACCTTCGCCAACGAGAAACTTCAAGTTGGTGACAGCCTGGAAGTAATGACCCCTATGGGCCGCTTTTTTACCAAGCTGGACCCGGCCAACGAAAAACACTACGTCGCTTTCGCCGCAGGCAGTGGCATTACGCCCATTCTTTCCATTATGAAGGCGGTGCTGCAGCGGGAGCCCAAAAGCGAATTTACCCTCTTTTACGGCAACCGCCGGACAGACACCATCATTTTCCACGAAGAAATCGAGGGTCTCAAGAATCAATATATGGGCCGGCTGAGCGTGTTTCACGTCCTCAGCCGCGAGCTGCAGGGCAGTGGCCTGTTCTCTGGACGTATCGATGCCGAAAAGTGCAGCGCCTTCTGCGATATGCTCCTCGACCCGCAAGAGGTGGATGAGTTCTTTCTCTGTGGCCCGGAAGCTATGGTCCATGACATTCGCGATACGCTTACTTCCATGGCCGTCGACAAAAGTAACATCCACTTCGAACTGTTCATCGCCGGACTGAACGGCAAGGCACAGCAAAAGCAGGAGCGCAAGAAAGCTCAGTCCGTAAATGCTCACATCCAGATCACACTTGATGGGAATTCCTTCGAATTTCCCCTTACTTCCGGCCAGGACACCATTCTGGAAGCGGCTCAGAAAGCAGGCGCGGCTCTGCCCTTCGCTTGTAAAGGCGGTGTCTGCTGCACCTGCCGCGCTAAACTGATGGAAGGGGAAGTCGAAATGGATGTCAACTACGCCCTCGAACCGGAAGAGGTAGAGGCGGGATACATACTTACCTGCCAGTCTCATCCGAAAACGGATAGGGTGGTGGTGGATTTTGATAGTTAGCCTCCCCCAGCCCTTCCGAAGAAAGAGAGTTAAAAACAGATTTTCAGGTATGATCCCTTCGTTTGAATTGTAAGGTAATAAAAAGCGCCATTGAGATCTTGGCTGCAAGTTCACCCAGGGTGCTGATACACGGATACACAAAAACACGGATACACCGATACACTCAAACACCGATACACTTTTCCAAATGGCTTCCAAACCCAAAAAGCAAATTATCCACGAAGCGGCCGTCCGCTTGTTTCGGGACAAAGGCTACTCCGCCACCTCTATGCGAGACCTGGCCGACGCAGTTAATCTAAAGGCGTCCAGCCTGTACAACCACATCAGCTCCAAGGAGGAGGTCCTGAAAGATATCTGCTTTGATAACGCCCACCGTTTTCTGGACGGTATGAAGGAGGTGGAAGCCATGCAGGGCACTGCCACCGAAAAGGTAGAGGCCCTGTTGCGGCTACATATTCGGGCCGCCACCGGCGACGCTGCCTCCGTTATGGCTTTCAATGACGAATGGCGCCACCTGAGTAATCCCCTGCTCGGCGAATTCATGGCCTTGCGCAAAGATTACGAAAGCCGTTTCCTGGCCATCCTCAATGCCGGCATGCAGGCCGGCCAGTTTCAGAAGATTGAACCCATCATCGCCCTGCACACTATCTTTTCTTCTATTCGCTGGCTGCACGACTGGTTTCAGCCGGGCAAGAAGCTGACGGCGGAAGAGGTGGAGGAGCATGTTGTGAGGATGTTGAGGGATGGCCTAGCGGCCGATAATCAGTAACCTTTTCCCTTATGTCCGCCTTCAACGCCGGGCCGTCCGAAGTCTAATAAATCAACATGCTCCGAAAATATGGACCTAGTTGAAGCAGCGTTCGAAAAATTATTTCAGCAGCACTACACTGCCCTGGTGATGTATGCCTGTAAGTGGCTCAGGCGGCAGGAAGAAGCAGAAGAAGCGGTACAGGATGTATTTGTCAACATCTGGAAAAAAAGGGAAAGCCTGAATCCCGAGGGCAACCTGAAAGCCTATCTCTTTACAGCTACCCGCAACCGGTGCATCAGTATACTCCGGAAAAGGCGCCAGCCTATCGTTTCTATCGATACTTTTACCGAAGCGCCCATTGCGGGGGAGCACAATATTGAAGCGGAGATGGATACGGCGGAGTTGCGGGCGGCCATCTACGAAGAGATTCGGCAATTGCCCGATAAGTGCAAAGAAGTTTTTTTGCTTAGCCGCAGGGACGGGATGAGCTATAAACAAATTGCCAACCATTTAGGCCTATCCATTAAAACGGTCGAAAACCATATCGGCGCCGCCTTGAAGCGGATTCGTCAACGCCTGTTCCGCAACGATGACTCTCCCTGGAAAGGACAGTTCTTTTCCGGGTTGGCGCTGTGGTTCCACATGGGATTTGGATGGGCTTCAAACATCTTTGAAACCATTTTCGAGAAATTAACCCTTTTTGAAAGCTTCTTTTTAGGGGCAAGACAGGAAATGAGCGTACGAAATAATAGGGGCATTTGGCCGGGAGATACTTTGAAATATCTGGTAACAGGCGGGAAGAGCGCCGCAAATAATGCCCTATCAGGCAATTAAAAGGCACGTATGCAAGAAGAGCGCATCAATATATTGATCCTGAAGCACCTGGAAGGGGCCTGTAACCAAGAGGAGCAGGCGGAACTGCATCGCTGGCTGGAAGAAGATGAAGGCCATCGCCAACATTACGAACAGGTGGCCCTGGTAGTGCGGGAGCTTCAGGAAATTCCCCTGGATAGAGAGCTGGATTCCGCTTCGGCCTGGCAGTCCGTCCGGGGTCGGATGGGGAAAGCGCCCCAAGAAGAGGCGGCTCCCGTTCGCAACCTACCTCGTTCCCCGAGCGTTTGGAGGACTGCCGCTGCGCTTGCTGCGCTTACCACCCTGGGCTGGTTATTATACGTTTGGCTCTGGCAGCCGGCTGCGCCTCCTCTGGTTATGGAATTCACCGTACCCAAAGGAAAAACCCGGCAGGTGGCATTGCCTGACGGGAGTACAGTGCGGTTGAATTCAGACAGCCGACTGGTGTTGAACGCTGCCTTTGGCACAACAGAACGCCGAATGCAACTCTCCGGTGAAGCATATTTCGAAGTGGTGGAAAATGCTCAGCAACCCTTCATCGTGCAAGCCGGCCTTGCTTTTGTCCGGGTGGTAGGCACTACTTTCAATGTGTTAGCCAGAGCGGAAAGCAGTACGGTAGAGGTGGCCGTAACCACCGGGACGGTGCAGTTTCGAACCGAAAACTCGGAAGGCCTGACCCTTACCGGAAACCAGGCAGCGGAGTTCGATACGCAAACCGGCACTTTTCGCGAGTTGCCGGGCGCCGATCCGGCTACTCTTGCCTGGCTGGAAGGCCGGCTGATTTTTAATGACACGCCATTGAGTGAAGTTTTCCGCACCCTCGAGCGTTATTATGCCGTCCGGATCGAGGATCGCACCGGCCTGGGCGGCCGGCTTCTTTCCGACACTGTCGAAAAGGGAGACCCCATCGACAGCTTTCTGGAACGGCTTTCCATCACTTTCGACATTACCTACCAAAAGGAGGGCGATACTGTGGTTATTCTGCCACGGGAATAGCAATTTTTTTCTCTGCGCTTAGGGGTATCCTAAAAGCGCTGCGTAATGGATAGGGAAAAGAGCAGGGATCTATTGCTCATTTTAATAACCAAACCCTATCGTTATGAAAGCGACTCTATTCATTACCGAAAAGAAGCTCTCCTGTCATTTGTCTCCGTTGAGGCGCTTAAGTTCGCAGATTAACCCCCGCGGCTTGTTTCATGGTTGCACTGCCTCATTATTATTTTGCTGCCTGGTTATGGGCAACAGCTTAACCGCTCAGAACACACCACTCTTCACCGTAAACTATGAAACAGCCTGTGTGCCTGCTACCATCTCATTTGGCAACATCCTCGCCGGAGCGGACTCTTACCAATGGAATTTTGGAAATGGACAAGCCTCCTTTGCTCCCCAGCCAGGCCCGGTGACTTACCAGGAGTCGGGGCATTTTACCATTTCGTTACTTGCCACAACCGCTCCGGGTCAATATTTGCTGAACCTCATCAGGGTAATTGCTATCCCCGGCAACTGGTGGGAACTCTTTGATAACGTTCCCGACCTGTACGCCCGCGTGCTCGATGCAGGTGGCAATTATATTTTCAGGAGCTCAACGGTTACTGCCAATCCCAGTAGCGGGGCAGTCAACCTTCCGATAGCCGGGCTGGTCAGCGGCCAGTTGTATACTATCGAGATTTGGGATTCTGACCTGGTGGGGAACAATGACTATCTGGGTTCTGTGCAGATCAGTGGGGCCCAAGAACAGGCTTCTGTTACCAATGGGGCTTTAAGCCTGGAGTACGAGACTGAGCCGGCAGAAGCAGTGTACCAATATGCTGTGGAAATAGAAGTGGGCGAACCTGCTATCTTATTGGAGGATGGATACCTGAGCGTTGCCTTCCCGCCTGCCGGAGCCGGCAATTTTACCTACACCTGGTATTTGAATGGGGAACTGCTGGCCGGCTTGAACACCCCGGTGATCGAACCACAGGGGGATGGATTGTATACCGTCCGGCTTGTTGGTTCCGGCTGCATTGCCGCCTCTGCCCCATTCGAGTATAATGAATTGGTAGAGTTGGATGAAATAGCGGAGAAAAAGGGGGTGAGGGTATATCCAAATCCTGTGCAATCTGGCCTTTTTATCGACTGCGATTGCCCAGCCGGAAGCTGGTTAGTACTCTACGATGCGATTGGTAATAAAGTGGTTAGCGATCAAATCCTGGACGCCAAAGACCCTACTTACTCAAACCTTTCGGGCCTGCCCCAGGGAATGTATTTCCTAAGACTTTTCGACGGGGAAGGGCAGGTGTTTGCAGTCAGGAAGGTGGTGAAACAATAGTTGTTCTCTCCTACAGGAAAACCTCTTTTTGACACAATGATTTGGTAATCAAGCAAATAGGATTCACCTTGTTCTTTAGGGGACACTAAACTCTACCATCATGAAACAGCCCTATTATTTATTCGCTCTATTGGCCGTTCTTATTTTTCTGTTCTGGTGCAGGTCAACAGCGGGAAGGAGGAGCAACGCCATCTGTTACAGTTGAAAGAAGGGGTTGCTGAGCAGATTCGCATTCATCTGTATGAATAGCGAAGTTGTACAGATACTATTTTGACAAAAAATCGTGAAATTGTGGAAATAAAGACCTTAAACCATGCCAACCCGTTTCCTCCCAAACTGCTACTGTCTCGCGGCCTTTATATGGTTGTCGGCGGTAAGGCTGAGCGCTCAGGATGACCCACTCACCCAGCGGGTGACCCTGGAGTTTCACGGTCAAACCCTTACCGAGGTGTTTGTGGTGATTGAACAGGTTACTGGCCTGGCCTTTACTTATAGCACACAGCACCTTCCCGATAGGCAGGTCGTCCTTCGTTTTGAAGAGCAGCGCCTGAAAAAAGTACTGAAAGAAATCCTTGAAGACACCGGACTGAGCTATACGCTGAGCGGCAATCACATCGTAGTATTCCCGGCTAAAGAAGGGAAGCAAGAAAAGCCGCCTCAATTCACCCTCAGCGGGTATATCCGGGACGCACATTCCGGAGAAGAGCTCATTGGCAGTTATATTTTTGTAGAAGAATTGTCTGCCGGAACAACATCCAACGCCTACGGCTTTTATTCCCTGACCCTGCCGGAAGGGAAGTATCGCTTAAAGGCGCGATACCTGGGCTATATGGAAAAAGATACGGTGCTGGGCCTGCAGAATAATCGAACGGTTGGCCTTTCTCTGGAGCCAGGTGTACAGCAGCTGGCGCCCATCATTATTACCGCGAATGTTTCGAACGGACTGGAGAACCAAGCGCCTCCGGCGAGCGGTACAGCTATCGAAATGGACCTGATCAACGAGATGCCCGGCCTTTTGGGTGAACAGGACATTCTCCAGAGTTTGCAGCTGTTGCCGGGCGTTTCCAGCTCCGGAGATGCCGTAAGCGCTATCAGTGTGCGGGGCGGCGCGTCCGACCAAAACCTTTACCTGATGGATGAAGCTCCGGTTTTTTACGATGCTCACATGTCGGGCTTTGTCTCTGTATTCAATCCCGATGCAGTAAAACATGTGAGTTTGTACAAAAATCATATTCCGGCCAAATACCAGGGCCGCCTGGCTTCAGTGATCGACGTGCGGATGGCGGAAGGGAATGACGAGCGGGCCAGTGTCACCGGCGGGGTAGGCATCATCGCTTCCCGGCTTAAAGTGGAAGGCCCATTGAGGAAGGGCAGAGCAACCTTTCTGGTGGCGGCCCGGCGCAGCCACCTGGAGCTTTATTCCTCCTTGCTCAAGTCGACTGGCCTGGTACAAGGGGTTCGCAACGCCTTTTCTTTTTCCGACTTCAATGCCAAAACAAGCCTGCGCTTAGGCCCCAAAAGCAGAGTCTTCCTTTCGGGGTATTATGGCCAAGACACCAATGAGACGACCTTTGAAGGGAGTGTGCCGGTTGCTTCTTCTATAATTCCTTGGGCTACCTCAATTCAATGGCGCACCAAGGCCCGCACACAGTGGGGCAATAAAACGCTGACGCTCCGGTGGAATTATCTGTTCAATAAACGCCTGTTTCAGAATATCTCCGTCATTTACCACGATTTTCAATACCAGTTCAGGGAAAGTACCGAGGATTCTGCTTTTATAGGCTTGCTGGACCTGAGGCCTCAGGAAACGGAGATCGAAGGGCTACAGGTAAAATCTGATTTTCAGTATTACCAAGCGCCAGGCAGTGTTTTTAAATTTGGGGCCGGGGTCTTTTTCAATCGCTTTGGGCACCTCAGGGCCGATACGCCGGAAACCGCCGGGCCTGATGATTCCATTCGACGCCGTTCTGTGACGGCAGGGCTATACGCTGCCCACGAATGGGAACCACAAGAACGCATTGCCATTGATTACGGCCTTCATTTTACCCATTTTAGTGCCCTGGGAACGGGCAGTTTCATTTATGACTACAACCAGCAAGAGGCTAGGGTTGACTCCATTTATTACGGCCTGGGCCAGCCGATCCAGCATTACTATGGCGTTGAGCCCCGGGTTTCGGTTTCTTATGCCCTCGGGAAAAGACAGTGGCTGACACTGGTATACAATCGCAATTATCAGTATGTCCAACGCATCTCCCGGCCCATCCCCAACGACCCGGTTAATATCTGGCTGCCTAGCAGCCGTCTGATAAAACCCCAGTACAGCAACCATTGGTCGTTGGAATACAAGGCAGGGATTGCCAAGGGCGCGTATGAGGCCACGCTGGGGCTCTATTACAAAAACATGGGCAATCAGCCCGGGTTCAGAGGTGGGGCGACCCTGGAAGGCCTGCCTGCCGACCTGGAATCCCTGCTTGTTTTCGGAAAGATCGAGGCTAAAGGATTTGAATGCCTGTTGAGAAAAAACAAAGGACAGTTTCGGGCATGGGCCAGTTACACCTTCTCGGCGGCGGAGGCCCGTTTCGATAAAATTGATGGAGGACAGCCTTTTCCCACAGATGTTCTTCGGCCCCACGTCCTGTCTCTGGCTGCCGTTTGGGATGTCAACCCCAAAATGGTCGTCGTGGGGCGTTGGGTATACCTCTCGGGAAAAAGGCTGACCATTCCGGTAGGAAAATATACTATTGATGGGGTTGGGTTGGACTATTACGCCCCCAGGAATGCTTACCGGTTGGAGGACAATCACCGCTTCGACCTGTCCATAACGGTTTACCGCAAAGGTATCCGCGACCGGGGTACAAGCCTGAACGTGTCTCTAATTAACCTGTATTTTCGAAAGAATCCCTCCTATGTCTATATCAGGCATGGGCTTGATGGAACGTCCAAAGCCTATCAGGTTTCGCTCACCCCTTTTATCATTCCTTCCTTAACCTATAATTTCCGGTTCTGATGGCAAAGCAACAAAATATCATCGCGGGACAATTGAAGAAAGGCCGCCGCTGTATAGCCAGCTGCCTGGCGGCCCTGTTACTGATCCTGCCTTCGTGTACTGAAGAGGCTGAACTGGGGGGGCTCATACAGGAAAGCCCTGGCCCCATCGTAGTGGAAGGCCGAATAGCGGAAGGGGAGGATGCCTTAATAGTATTGACGCGCCCGGCCAGCCTGGTGGAACCCGAAATTTTTCTCCAGGTAAAGGACGCGAGGGTCACGTTAAGGGACAACCATGGCAACGAGGAGGAATTGCTTCAACTGGGCTATGGTCATTACCGGTCTTTCGGAATTAAAGGG
>JAGQXQ010000199.1:811-3836 GCA_020436535.1 Phaeodactylibacter sp. | reverse complement strand
GAAAAAAATCCGGATGAGGATATTATTCGGTTTGAAGTTTCAGGAACGGAAGCAGCGCAAATAAGCACCGTCATCCTAAATGGAGGAACCATTGAAACGGGAACCGGTGTACAAGGTTATGGAAGTACTTCACCAGCATGGCAGTCTTTTACGGCTACTGCCGATGCACAAATCCAATCCATTGAGATTATGTACAACATATACTCGGGATACCCAACCAAAAGCTTTGCCATTTATGAAGGCGAAGGAACTGGTGGTACTTTATTGGCCTCGCTTGGTAGTCATACCTTAAGTCAGAATGGATGGAATCAGATTACGCTACCCACCCCCATCAATATGAGCAGTGGTGCAAAATATACCCTTTGGTTCAGCAACCTCTATGGTGTGGGCTTTTTTGGAAATTCTTATGAAGGTGGCCGGAGTAGTTACAACATTAACGAGGATTGGTCCATCCGGGTGAACTGGGGTACCTACAAGGGTCAATTAACTACTTCCTCATTGATCATTGATAATGCGTATGCGCTTCCTACAACAGATGGCGCCAACGGGCAGGTATTAACAACGGATGGCAGTGGCGCCGCGTCATGGTCTACGCCGATCGACTATCAAGGCCTCTCCCTTTCCGGAAACACCCTGTCGATCTCCAACGGTAACAGCGTCACCCTCCCTGGTGATAATGATAATGACCCCACCAATGAGATCGAACTGCCCGCCGGAGGAAGCAATGGACAAGTACTCACCACTGATGGCAGTAATGGGGTCTCCTGGGAAGACCCCCCAGGGGCCATTAATCTGGCTGATGCCGACAACGACACCAAAATACAAGTTGAAAAAAATGCAGATGAGGATATTATCCGGTTTGAAGCGGATGGTATGGAAGTGATGCAAATAAGCATCGACACCCTTGAAGGGACCATTCAAACAGGCGACAATGGTTTCACTTTTAATTCAAATATACCGGGGTGGCAGTCTTTTACGGCTACTGCTGACGCTTCCATTCAATCCATTGAGATTAAATACAATTCCAGCGGGGGATATCCAACCAAAAGCTTTAGCATTTATGAAGGAGAAGGAACCGGTGGCAATTTATTGGCGTCCCTTGGTAGTTATTCCTTAGCGTATGGATGGAATCAGATTACGCTGCCCACCCCCATCAATATGAGCAGCGGAGCAAAATATACCATTTGGTTCAGCTCCTATGCTGGCGTGAGTTATTCTACCAACAACCCTTATGGTGGTGGACGGAGTAATCGTGGTTCAAACGAGGATTGGTCCACCCGTGTGAATTGGGTTTCCTATAAAGGCCAATTAACAACCTCCTCCCTGATCATTGATAATGCCTATGCGCTTCCTACAACAGACGGCGCCAACGGTCAGGTACTCACAACAAATGGAAGCGGCGGCGCGTCCTGGTCTTCACAAGACCTCAGTCTTTCCGGAAATACACTCAGCCTGACCAATGATGGCACACCGGTAGACCTGAGTGGTTTTCTGGATAGTCCATGGGAGGAGACCGGCGGTAATGTTTATAGGACCAATGGTAATATAGGCATCGGCACCAATAACCCCACCAAAGCAAAATTGGAGATCAGCGGCTCCGTCCCGTTTGACCCTCCGGGCAATATCGGGTACCTCAATGCTGCGGGCCAAACCGGAAGTTATGACCCCAGCTTTTTCCCTTACTCTATCTATGCCTCCAATGTGATCTCTGGACAAGAGTTCCATGCTCACTCCGATGAGCGGATCAAAAATATCCTGGGCGTTTCCGACAGCAGATCCGACCTGAAAACGCTCCTGCAGATCGAGATCACCAACTACCGGATGCGGGATACCATCGCCCACGGCTCCCGGGCCACCAAGAAGGTGATCGCGCAACAGGTGGAGAAGGTATATCCGCAGGCGGTCACCGCCAACCTCACGGAGGTAGTGCCTGATATTTACCGGCGGGCAAATGCCGAAGAAAACTGGATCATGCTTACTACCGATCTGAAGGTAGGCGAGCGCGTCAAGCTCATCACCGAAACAGCCAGTTCGATTTATACCGTTACGGCCGTAGAGGCCAATCGTTTCCAGGTTGAACTGCCGTCTGACGCCGGCCCGCTATCATCTGCCGTCTTCGTTTACGGCCGCGAGGTGAACGACTTCCACACCGTAGATTATGAGGCGATCTCGATGCTCAACGTCTCCGCTACCCAGGAATTGGCGAAGCAGGTGGAAAGGTTGAAGGCAGAGAACGAAGCCTTGCGGGCGGAGAATGATGCCTTCGAAACTCGCCTGTCGCGAATGGAGGCGATGTTCCATTCCGGCCAGTCAGGTTCCAATTCGACAAACACAACTAACACAAAATAATGATGAAGTATGCAACGATAAAACGGAAGCCCCGCCGCCTGAAAGCGGCCATCTGGTGCCTGCTTTGCCTGGGCTTCGGCTACCCGGACCTGGCCGCCCAGGCCTCCCTGGAAGCTACCTCTGGCATCCAGCTGGAAGCCAGCGGCGGCATTCAGGTCGAAGTGGAGGGCAACTGGCTCAACCAGGGCAGCTTACTGCCCGGGCTCAGCACCCTCCGCTTCGATGGCGCTACCGGGCAGGCCATTCGAAACCAGGGGGGATCCTTCTACAACGTCACGGTCGATAAAGCAGCGGGGGAAGTAACCGCCATGGGCCATTTCAATATCGATGGCGCCTTCACCCTCAGCAGCGGCGATGTCAACCTGAATGGCAACGTCATCATCCTGGGAAGCAATGCCCTTTTGGCAGAAACGCCCGGCCATACCGTCAAGGGCAGCAGCGGCTACCTGCTCACCACCCGCAACCTGAATATGCCCAATGCCGATAATGTGGCCGGCATGGGCCTTACCCTGACGGCCAACATCAACCTGGGCCACACCGAAGTTGTCCGTGGCCACGCCGAGCAGAGCGGCAATGGCGCGGTGAGCATCCTGCGCTATTTCGACGTTTTGCCGGTCAACCAGGCCGGCCTCAGCGCGGATATCCTCTTCCACTACGACGAATCTGAGCTCAACGG
>JAGQXQ010000199.1:0-688 GCA_020436535.1 Phaeodactylibacter sp. | reverse complement strand
CGCTTCACCCTAAGCGCCGGCTGTATGGAAACGACAGTGGCCACCCAGGCCGTTTGCCGGGACATCAGCGTCGAGCTGGACGTTTCCGGCATGGCCTCGATCACTGCCACGGATATCAACAACGGCAGCACAGGCGCCTGTGGCATTGCGGGCATTAGCCTGGATGTAGCCAGCTTCAACTGTTCGGATGCAGGGCCCCAAATGGTAACCCTCACCGTAACCGGCAACGACGGCAATACCTCGGAATGCTCGGCAACCGTGACGGTGGAAGACAAGTTGGCGCCTACTGCTGTTTGTAGGAATGTGGTTGTCCAGCTCGATGCTGACGGAACGGCCAGCATCACTGCCGGGCAGGTGAGCGATGGCAGCAATGACAACTGCGGCCTGCTCGGCCTGAACCTGAGCCAGGCCAGTTTCGATTGCACCAACGTAGGCGCCAATACTGTCACCCTTACCCTCACCGATGTTAACGGCAATATGTCGGAATGTTCGGCGAGCGTACAGGTAAGGGACGACATCTTCGGCGCCTGCGCCAGCCCTTGCCCCAATGACCCCGATGGCGACATCGACGGCGACGGCATCTGCGGCGATGTGGACAACTGCCCCTTCATGTATAACCCCGGGCAGGAAGACCTCGACCAGGATGGCATCGGCGATGCCTGTGATCAAAGCATCTGCATCAACACAA
>JAGQXQ010000677.1 GCA_020436535.1 Phaeodactylibacter sp. | reverse complement strand
GCCCTCGGCGGGGCCATGCACGACGTGGCCATTTCCGTATGGGGTATCAAGGGCTGGTACGACAGTGTGCGGCCAGTCTCCGCCATCCGGGGCATGGCGGAACGGGGGCAGAGCAGCAACCCTGCCTTGCCCAGTTACCACCCCGGTGGATTGCCGCTCCTACCCGGATACATCGAGTTGATCGAAGCGGGCGACTCGCTGCAGGGGCAGAACGGTGAATACATTAACGAAATAAAGGTTAAGGCGTGGCGGGGGCCAAATTTTGTCGAAGACCCTAGGACCGACGTGGCGGGCGTCGGATGGGTGCGGGCCAATTTCTGGTGGCCATACCAGCGCCCTACCTTTGTTTCGCCTCCATTTGCCGGCTATATTTCCGGCCACTCCACCTACAGCCGGGCCGCCGCCGAAGTGCTGGCGGCCATGACAGGCGACCCCTTCTTTCCCGGTGGCATGGGCGAGTTCCACTGCCCGAAAAACGAATTCCTCGTTTTCGAAGACGGCCCCAGTGCCGACCTGACCCTCCAATGGGCGACCTATCGGGATGCTGCCGACCAATGCAGCCTTTCCCGGATTTACGGCGGCATTCACCCCCCCGTAGACGACATTCCCGGACGGAAGATCGGGCGGGAGATCGGTTTGCAGGCTTTTGAATTGGCGCAGCAGTATTTCAATAAAACAAAAAATCCACATGAGGCAAATGGGTTTCATCTTTTCCCCAACCCAACGAATTGCGTAGTACAGATCGAGTTTGCGTTCGAAGGAGAAATGCCCGTAAAAATATTCGGTACAGACGGCCGGCTCGAGCAGTCGCTGGTAGCCCGGTTTGCGGACAATCAGGCTTTTATTGACCTGGGCGGCCTGGCGAATGGCCTTCACCTTATCGTCGGTTACAAGAGCGGGAAAGAAAGGTTCTTTGAAGAAAAGGTGATTCTTCAGGGAAATTGAGCACAGCGGCCGATCCGAAAATCGAACCCGGCAGGCCGGCAGCGGCTCCAATTATGGAAGCAGGTTGAATGGAGCTGCCAGCTTCCTGCATCGCGTGAATAAGAAAAGCCCATTCCGGCATGCATTATATATTGCAGGAATGGGCCAATCTTTATTCATTGTTGGAAGTCGGTTTTAGTACCTTCCGCCGCCGCCGCCGTAGCCACCGCCGCCATAACCGCCACCGCCGCCGCCGCCATAACCGCCGCCGCCGCCACGGCCGCCACGGCCACCGCCGCCGCCACGGTTATCTTCTTTTGGACGTGCTTTTTTTACAACAATTGTTCTGCCATCGAGCTCTGAGTCGTTCAAATCGTTGATAGCCGCCTGTGCTTCGTCATCGTTCGGCATTTCAACGAATCCAAAGCCTTTGGACCTGCCCGTAAATTTGTCCATGATAATTTTGGCGCTACTTACCTCGCCGAACTCTTCAAAGGTATCCCTCAAAGTGTCTTCAGAAGTGTCGTAACTCAGTTTTGCTACGAAAATGTTCATTACTAAGAATTTAGATTGTGGTAATTTGAGACTTTAATGCGTAGCAAATTCAGGCTGGACTGAGCGATTTGCCATGCAAAAAAATGCTCATTCATCCTGTAAAGATATTTATTCTATGTTAGTAAGTAAAGAGTTGAGAGGAAAAAGGACTAAGAAAAATAGAATAAAACCAACTAAAAGGCTTGTTTTGGGGTTGAAAGGTGCCCAAAACAGCAGCCGGAAGGGTAGTTGGCGGTATTTTTCTTTGTTCTGGAGAAAGGCCTGTGAGCCCAAAAATGTAAAAAGCCACCGCTTACCCGAAGGTAAAGCGGCGGCTTTTCTTTTTTCAAGAGAAAGTACCGCACAAGTATCAGGGACGTTTTTGGACCCTCGAAAAGGAAATGTATAAGGCAGCCGGCGTGGTTCGGTAATCCCCTTGTCTCCGAAGAGAATCCTGATAGCTATCAGAACTGAGGCCCGCCCTAGTCACACCAAGTCTAACCCTAATTTGTTAAAAATGTAGAGTCAAAACTATTTGATACTTGCACGGTGGCTGATAACCGCTTTGGCTATCGATACCCACAAATTAATAAGGTTTTAAATCAAAAGGCAACTTTGAATTGTAAAATTTCTTCTGATGCGATAAATTTTTTGGGTTAATAAACAACAGAGCTTAATCTTTCTTACGAGGCTTAATCTCTAACATTAAGGAAATAATATGCGAGAAGGTGTTCTCATTACTGCCCAGGTCGGTAAAAGCATAGTCGATTTTAAGGCTGGATATACGCAGGCCTACACCCAGGCTGGGGCGCATGCGCAGGCTTTCGCTATTGTCAAAATCTTTGATGCGCTGAAACTGGTTCAGGCCGGCGCGAAGATAGATGAACTGATTGTAATCTGCTTCCAGGCCAAAAGCGGGATCTACGCTAAAGGGGCTTGCAGAGAGCAAGGTATTACGTTGGCCATCAGTGGTGATGATGAAGTCAAGTTCTGGTAACACCCCAACATTGCCCCATTCAAAACGCCGGGCAGCCCCCAGGATAAGCTGTGGTTTGGTAATTTCCACACTGTTGATGGGCACTTCGTTATTGGTGAGTTCCAGCACCTCTTTTTCTTCAGAAGTAAAGCTGAACGACCAGGCGTTGAAAGTAGTGGTGATATCCTTTG
>JAGQXQ010000198.1:5910-10057 GCA_020436535.1 Phaeodactylibacter sp. | reverse complement strand
AAACGCGGCATTAACACCAATATTGGGTTTTACCTTCAGGAAAATAATGTTGATACGGCCATGATCACCGAGATCGCTCCGATCTCCGCCCGGCTGACTTCCATCGATGGGTTCAATTACGATTTTGTAGATAGGGTATCCATCCGCCTGTGCCCGGATACGGATGCTCCCTGCATCGAAGCGGATGAGGTCTTTTATATTGACCGCCTGCAGATTGACCGCCCCGGAAGCCGCATTGACTTGCTGCCCGGCCTGCGCAATGTGCGCCGGGACCTCATCCGGGAAAAATTCAGGCTGGAGGTGGTCTTTTTTTTAGCCTTCACCCCCAGCCTGAACTATGATACGCGCCTGGATATGACTTTCAGAGCGTTGCAGTGAGCTTTGTTGTTGGTTGATCGTTGCTGGCCCTTTCCAACAACTAATAACTAACAACAGATAACTCCCTCCCCTTCCTACACAAACCGTTGCAAGTGATAAGCCACCAGGGTGTGCAGGGTAGCCAGTGCCAGGCCGCGGGCCTGATCCACTTTGTATCCTTTATTCATAAAATGATCTTCCAGCCGGATTTGCGCCTGGAAATACGCCACTTTAAAGGCAGTTATTATCTCCCGGTGCAGGGGGTCCTGAACGGCCCAACCGTCGATGCCGCGCAGGAGGTTGCTATTCCATGCCTCTACTGCCTTAGCTTCCGAGCCATTCAGCGCCGAAGGCGCCGAGTAAAGCCGGGAGCGTTCCATGGCGGCCTCGGAGAGCCGTTGCTGGTTGAACTGTTCTTCGGTATTCAGGTCAGAAGCAATGGCTACCAGCAAACTGACCTCTGGCCAGCTTTCAAACTGGCCACAGTTTTGCACCTGTAGGTTGCCGTTGGGCACCCGGCTACACGCCTGGTAAGCCACGGACGCCTCCTGAGGGTGGCGTTCGGCAAGCCAGCAGGGAGCAGAAATATCGGTGTCGGAACCACAGTGCATGTAATACAGGTGTAATACCAGCTGGTTCAGGTCCTGATAGGCATAAGTAGCGTTGGGGTCGAAAGGCAGGTTGGCTACCATGCGCCCCGAAAAGGCGGCGCGAATAGCGGTATTCATCAATCGGTTCACATCAGGACTGGGGCCGTAGCTGGCAAAAATCATATACGCCCGATAAGCCATGGCCATAGGGTTGTTAGACCGCTCCAGGCGGCTTACGGCGGTGGGGTTGGAGCCCAGCTCATTGACGGCTAGCTGGATCTCACTATTGAGAGACTGGCTGCCGGAAAGGGCCATAGATTCGGCCAGGGCCTGATATTTGCGCAAAGTGCGGTCCTTTTGCAACTCCACCTGGTAGGCGCTGGCAGTTCCATTGCCATAGTAGCCATCGATAGCGGAGTTGTACACATTTTCGGCCTTCAACACCGTTTGCAGGCTCACCACCGAGGCGCGTTTAACATCCGCCCGGATATTGGGCAGGCTGGGCGCAACAGTGCGTGCCGTCATGGCCGTTGCCGGCCCCGGATAATAATTGTAATCTACGGGCGCCGCCCCTCCATAGGAGTAATCCGTTCCGGTGGCAGCCGGAGACCGGGCAATCAAAACGTTATAGTCCTGCATTTGGGGCTCGACGGGGGCGGTATTGATACGTGCACCGGATTCCTGGAAGGCAATAGGAATGAGATCCTCCTTCACCCCGGTCTCAAATTCGGTAAGCCGATGCAGGTAGACGCTATTGGCCGTTTTGGCAAAGGCATCTTTATAGCCCAGTTTACGGATCCTCGCCTGATCAGCCTTGGCGGCTTCCAGGCTATTGTAAGGGCCCGTGACAATCTTAATAAGATTGCCGCTCAATATGCCATAGAGGTCTCCAGCCTTCATGAAATCTGCCCATTCGATCTCCTTATCCACCCTGCGGGTAGCCATCTGAACCACGTTTACGGCCTGCCCTGCGGAAGGCAACCTTTCCTGTACGAAGGCATTGGCATACCCTTTTGCACGGACATTCGCCGCTGCCTTTTCCGCTTCCTCCCGGCTGGGGTACCCCCCGACGTAGACTTCCCGGAGATTGTTGCCCAGGTCCTGGGCATAGACAAAAGCGATGGACTGCAAAGACTTGAAGTCTTCCGGTTTGGCATCAATAAAGGTCCCCACCTGAACCGTAAAGTACAGCTGGTTTTGTGCTACGCCGGCCGTAGCGAGGAGCGCCAGAAGCGCCAAGAGTGGCAGTAATTTCTTCATGATTGATATAGTGTTTTTCAGTTTAGGGATATCGGGGCAGCTGTTTCTTCTAAGTATAAGGAATATTCTTTATTCATTCCTAACGTCATAAGCATCTACAAATTTTGTGCGTTTGAGCACAAGTACTCTTTTCCTGCACCAAATTTCATCAATTTTCTGTTTTTTTTCACTTTTTTGTTTAAAACGAACCGGATGTTGGTAAGGTTGCCTTCCCTACGCTTTCTTTTTTGGATGAACTATGGTTTAATCCAGTGGTTATTGTATTTGCCAGCAATCAAAACCTATAACGCTATACTTTATGGACAAAAAGAAAGACATCACTAAAGAATATTCCAATGGAGAGGTGACCATTGTGTGGAAGCCCGATCTATGCATTCATTCCGAACGCTGCTTTCACGGCCTGCCCGAAGTGTTCAACCCGAAAGCCCGCCCCTGGATCGACGCTAAAGGTGCTGACAGCCAACGTATTGCCGCGCAGGTGAAAAAATGCCCGTCCGGGGCGCTGTCCTATTATTTTAATGAAGAAGGCCCAGCTGCCGAAGAACCAGAGGCTGATGGAAAAGGACACCTGGTGGAAGTGCTGCCCAACGGCCCACTCATGGTCCACGGCCTGATCACGGTAAAACATCCGGATGGGAACCTCACCCGGAAGGAAACCAAGACCGCCTTCTGCCGCTGTGGAGCCTCCGGCAATAAGCCCTTTTGCGATGGTTCTCACCGGAAGGTGGGATTCGAGGGGTAAGGAAAGGGGGGCACTGATAAGTAAGTGCTTGGACAATATTAACAGAACCTATGCTGCTTCGAAAGCAAAGTGCTAAGCGCATTTTTCCTGGGGTTCTGGCCATATTGTTATAGAGTGAAATTGGTATATTGTTTACCTGTTTGTGTCCAAGCACTTACTTACACTGCTATACTGACACACTACTTCACTACTGATACACTACTACTACAGAAACACTGCCCCCTTCCTGACAAACTGTCAGAAGTGCATATATGGTACGTTTGTTGACACACCCATTGGTGTTTGAACACCAATAAGGTGCTTCCACAAAAATCAATAGCCATGAAGAAGAGAACAGTAGCGCAGATAACCCGGAGCGAACATTTAGATATGGGAGGAACGAAGGTGAAGCAACCACTGCCTACGATGAAGGTAGAACAAGTCGACCCTTTCCTGCTGCTCCACCACTTCGGCCCTACCCGGGTAGGGCCTGGAAGCGATCCGCTCGGAGTTGGCCCGCATCCGCATCGCGGATTCGAGCCGGTGACCTTTCTGTACAACGGCGGCATCCTCCATAAGGACAGCCGCGGTAATGAGGGCCTGCTCCAAAGCGGGGACGTGCAGTGGATGACCGCCGGGCGCGGCATTATCCACAGTGAGCGGGCTTCCCCGGAATTTCTGGACAAGGGCGGCGTTATGGAAGGGGTCCAATTGTGGATCAATCTTCCTAAAAAAGACAAAATGGCCCAGCCTGCCTATCAGGACATCAAAGCGGCCCGCATCCCGGAGATCGTGGAAAGCGAAGGCAAGGTGAACCTGCGCCTGGTGGCGGGCCCGTATAAAGGCAAGCAAGGCCCGGCACGCACTTTCACGCCGATATTGGCACTGCAGGCGACGCTCAGCCAAGGTGGTTACACCGAAGTGGAAATTCCGGAACATTTCAACGCCCTGCTCTACATCCTGCATGGAGAGATACAACTCAACGAGAACTTCTCCTACGAAAGCGAAACCATGATCCACTTCAGAAACGATGGGGAGGGCTTCTCCCTCCGGGCTAAGGCCGACAGCCAGGCGCTTATCCTGGCCGGAGCGCCCATCGGCGAGCCGCTCGCCCAATGGGGCCCCTACGTGATGAACACTCAAACCGAGATCATGGAAGCCATGCGCGATTACCAGATGGGCAAAATGGGGGTTTATATTGAGTGAGGCGAAGTCGGAA
>JAGQXQ010000198.1:0-5869 GCA_020436535.1 Phaeodactylibacter sp. | reverse complement strand
ACTTCCCACTTCCTTAAACTTCCCTTAACAACTGAAACACAACATAATTGTCGTTGAAGACATTGTATTAAGGTAGAAAACACAAAAAGAAGCACCAATGAAGAAAGCATTCATGGTAGAATTTGACCTCCCGGAAAACCTCACTGAGGAATTCCTGGCCCTGATCCCCAAGCAACGTTATGTGATTAACACCATGCTGGTGGAGGGCTCCATCAAATCCTATTCTCTATCGATAGACCGTTCCAAGCTATGGGCAGTCATGCTGGCAGAATCTGAATTTGACGTAATGGAAAATATTGCCCAGATGCCGCTGAGCAATCATATGACGCCTCATATTTCCGAATTGATGTTTCACAATGCCGCTGACTCAGTGATGCAATTCTCGCTGAATTAATCGCGTGCTGAAAACATGCGAAGTGATCTCTGCTCTTAAGTAATACGTTACGTTGTTTCTCTCGTTCCGGCGAGCAAACTTCGTTTCTCCATAATATGGACAAAAGACTCATCCTTCAAGCCGTTCCCGTTCGGGAGCGGCTTTATCATTTCCCCTTTTTTATCATTTTTTCCACTTTTTTTAAACCAACCCGGACGACAAGCGTTAATGGTTGCGTATGCAACTTAATTAATGGACACAACACAATTCAATCCGCTAAATTCTCTGGTGTTTCTCACCAATCGGGTTGGCCGCCTCCTGGCTAACGAGATCCGTCTGCGTTCAGACATGGAAGGCCTGGGCCTGATGTCCCACCATATGGGTATTCTGGTAGAACTATGGGCCAAGGACGGCCTTCGGCAACAGGATCTGGCCGTTTCCACCATTAAAGACAAGGCTACGATTGCCAGAGCGCTTGACCACCTGGAAGCGGAAAATATCGTCGTCCGGGTTCCGGACACCAATGATAAACGAAACAAACGGATCTACCTCACCCACAAAGGGAAAGAGTTGCACCAACAAATATGGCCCCATGCCGAATCGGTGATGAAAGAAGTGCTAGCTGATATTGAACAACAGGACCTGGAAGCCTGCAAAAGGGTATTAGAGCACGTTTATCACAAACTGAATCAATAGTTGAGATCGCAACTATTATAATATCATGGCCCGGGCGGTATTAACAGCCCGGTACCCTTTTAGAACAAAACACTGAAATTTTTCATACATGAATACCAACTTACGCCGGATCAGCATTTTTGCGGGGCTGATCATCCTCCTGGGCTCCTTTGCCGCTTCTCGATTCCTGAGCCAGCAAAAAGAGCCGCCGGCCCGCAAGGCAGCTGCCGCCCAGGTCCGCCAGATAGACACCATGCACGTGCGCAACGCCAACATTCCCAGTACGCTGGAAATCCAAGGAAGCCTGGCCGCATTCGATAAGATCGATCTTTTCGCCGAAGTATCGGGCGCCCTGGAAGAGAGCTCCCGGCCATTCAAAGTAGGCAGCTATTTCCCAAAAGGATCGGTACTCATCCGGATTAATGCAGAAGAAGCCCGCTTATCGCTCCTTTCTCAAAAGAGCACCCTGCTCAACGCCATCACTCAACTCATGCCCGACCTGAAGATCGACTACCCGGAAAGCTTCCAGCACTGGCAGGAGTACCTCCGGCAATTTGACCTGGAAGGCTCTATCCATGCTTTCCCTAAGCCCATCAATGAGCAGGAGAAATACTTCATCGCCTCCCGCAACCTCTACACCCAGTATTACAGCATCAAAAGCACGGAGGAACGCCTCAGCAAATATACCCTCTACGCCCCCTTCAGCGGCGTGATCACTCAGGCCAGCATCAATGCCGGCGCCGTAGTCCGCACCGGCCAGAAACTGGGCGAGCTGATGAATACCAGCAATTATGAACTGGAAGCCACCGCCGCGCTGAGGGACCTGAAATACATCAAGGTAGGCAGCCCGGTAGAGCTCTTTTCTGAAGATATTCCCGGAAAATGGACGGGGCGCATCAAACGGATCAGTGACCAGGTCGATGCCGGCACGCAAACGGTAAAGGTCTTTGTCAGCCTGAGCGGCAACGAGCTGCGGGAAAATATGTACATGCGGGGAGAAGTAAAAGCCAGCAGTATTGAAAACGCCCTCAGGATACCCCGAAACCTGCTGGTCAACCAGAAAGCCCTATATGTAGTGCAGGATTCCTTCCTGCAGCTCCGCGAGGTTCAGGTGGTGAAAATAACGGAAGAGGCGGCTATCGTCCGAGGTATTGAAGATGGCACCCCCATCCTCAAAGAAATGCCGCCCGGCGCCTTCGACGGCATGAAAGTGCAACTGGCAGGCAAAGAGGAAGAAGAGAAAGCTATTGGCAGTTTGGAATAAGGAAATTTGTGTAAGGGTGTAAACGTGCAAGTGAGGAGCGTGCTGGAGACTTTTTCCACGCTTACACTAATGCTCAACCGAGACAATCTAACCTGATGAGAAATTTTATCAACTATTTCATAAAAAATCCGGTGGCGGCCAACCTGATCATGTTTGCCATCCTGATCATGGGAGTAGCCGGGCTCCTGAATATGAAATCGACCTTTTTCCCGGAGGTGGAGAGCCGCATCATTCTAATCCAGATCACCTACCCCGGCGCCTCTCCGGAAGAGATCGAAGAAGGCATCATCAAAAAGATCGAGGAGAACCTCAAAGGCGTTACCGGAGTAGAACGTTATACCTCTGTATCGCGTGAGAACAGCGGCACCGTAACGGTGGAAGTATTCAAAGGATACAAGACTGATGTCATTCTTCAGGATGTAAAAAATGCGGTTGACCAGATCAGCTCTTTCCCGGTGGGTATGGAGCCACCGGTGGTCTTCAAACAGGAAAATCTGGGGTTCGCCATCAATTTTGCTATCAGCGGGGATGTCAACCTCAAAACCCTGAAACGCTATGGCCGCCAAGTAGAAGACGAACTCCTGGCTATGGATGGGATCTCCAAAGTCAGCCTCAGCGGCTTTCCGGAGGAAGAGATCGAGATTGCCTTCCGGGAGCGGGACCTGCGCGCCTACGGCCTGTCTTTTGAGCAAGCCACCCGGGCTGTGCGCAATGCCAACATAGAGCTGACCGGCGGCACGATTAAAGGCAAGGATGAGGAGCTACTCGTCCGGGCGCGCAATAAAGAATACTACGCCGAAGGGTTTCGGGATATTGTGGTAAAAACCAATGCCGACGGGAGTATCGTGCGCCTCCATCAGGTGGCTACCCTTACCGATAAGTGGGCGGACAACCCCAACCGCAGCTTCCTCAACGACGAACCTTCGGTGGTCGTAAACGTGCAGAACACCCTGGAGGAAGATATGATCACCATCACCGACAAGGTGCTGGCTTACATCGATGACTTCAATCAGAAAAACGAGGTGGTACAAGCCACCGTCATCCGGGACGGCTCCATTATTCTCCGGCAGCGCATCGAGTTACTGACGAAAAACGGCGTACTCGGTTTCGCCATTGTCGTAGTGTTGTTGGCCATGTTTCTGCACTGGCGCCTGGCTTTCTGGGTGGCGCTTGCCATCCCCATTTCCTTTGCCGGCATGTTTATTCTGGCCGGCGCCCTGGGCATTACGATCAATGTAATCTCACTCTTCGGCATGATCCTGGTGATCGGGATACTGGTGGACGATGGCATTGTCATTGGAGAGAATATCTACCAAAAGTACGAGGAGGGTGTTCCCCGCCTGAAAGCCGCTCTGGATGGCACCATGGAAGTACTGCCCGCCGTTTTTGCCGCCATCCTGACTACCGTGATCGCCTTTTCTGCCTTTCTCTTTATCGATGGCCGCCTGGGTGACTTCTTCGGTGAAATGGCAATTGTGGTGATTTTCTCTCTGGTCTTTTCCCTCATCGAAGGGGTGGTTATTCTACCGACCCATGTTGCGCACAGCAAAGCCCTGAGCCCTGACCGCCGGCCCAACCGGGTGCAGGACGGGCTGGAAAAGGTAATGAACTGGATGCGCAATACCCTCTACGCTCCGGTATTGCGCTTTGCTATGTACAATAAATTCTTCACGATCGCCGGCATGCTGGGCATTCTTGTCATGACGATGGGGTCAATTGGAGGAGGCATCATTCAGACCACGTTCTTCCCCGTCATTGAGCGGGACGATATAGGGATCACCCTGCAGATGCCTGCCGGCACCCGCGAGCACATTACCGCCGATTGGCTCAACCACATTGAACAAGCTGCCTGGCGGGCCAATGAAAAGCTCAGCCAGCGTTTCTTCAACGGAGAAAAGCAGGCTATTCAACGCATCGAAAAGAAAATAGGGCCGTCGACCTACGCCGGTACCCTGAGCGTCAACCTCCTGGATGGAGAGAACCGCGACAGCCTCAAGCTGCGCGACGTGATCAACGCCATTCGGGAGGAAGCCGGCCCCATACCGGCGGCGGAAGTGGTCTCCTATGGCGCACAGTCAACTTTTGGCAAGCCCATTTCCATTTCGCTGGTAGGAGAAGACTACCGGCAACTGCAGGCAGCAACCGAGCAGGTCAAGGCAGAGATGAAATCGCTGGCCGAGCTCGCCGATGTGGTGGATAATAACCAGGAAGGCCTGCGGGAGGTCAATATACAATTGAAGGAAAAAGGCCGCTACCTGGGCCTCAACCTGCAGGACATCGTCGGGCAGGTCCGCAGCGGTTTCTTTGGCAGCGAAGTACAACGCCTGCAAAGGGGCCGCGATGAAGTGCGCGTATGGGTGCGCTACGATGTCAAAGACCGATCTGACATTACCCAGCTGCAGGATATGCGGGTCCGGTTCACCGATGGAAGGGAATTTCCGCTTTCGGAAATCGCCGGCCTGGAAATCAAACGGGGAGTCATCAACATCAACCACATCGATGGCAAGCGAGAGATCAAGATCGAGGCCGATGTATCCCGTGATGACGTTTCGGTCAGCGACCTGACCAATAGCCTGAGAGATGACATTCTGCCGAATATCCTTTCTGATTACCCGAGCGTTTCGGCACTGTTTGAAGGGCAGAACCGGGAGCAGGAAAAATCGGCAAAGTCTATCCAGGTGGTAGGAGCTATCGTTATGGCCCTTATGTTCTTCGTAATTGCCCTTACTTTTCGTTCGGTAGGCCAGACGCTGACGGTCTTTCTGTTGATCCCCTTTGGCATCATCGGGGTAGGCTGGGGGCATTGGCTGCTGGGACTGCCCATCAGCCTGTTCTCCTTCCTGGGGATCATCGCGCTAATCGGCATTCTGGTCAACGATGCATTGGTCCTGGTGAGTACTTACAACAAGCTTATCGAGGCAGGCAGGCCGCAAATGGACGCCATTTTTGAAGCGGGCACCACCCGTTTTCGCCCCATCGTACTCACGTCCGTGACGACCTTTGCCGGCCTGGCGCCCCTGCTGCTCGAAAAAAGCCTGCAGGCTCAGTTCCTCATACCGATGGCCATTGCCGTTTCGTTCGGCCTGCTGGCTACCACGGTGGTCATCCTGATACTGCTACCTGTATTCCTGATCGTGGCCAACCGGTTTAAGGTCTATGCTTCTTACGCCTGGAATGGCGTCAAGCCCGACTATGAAGCGGTGGAATCCGCCCTGCGCCGGGAGACGGGGTATGAGTTCCTGTGGTACGTGCTGTTTGCTGTGATCGCGATTGCGGCGGTGGCGGCGATGTGGGGGTGATTTGATTGAAAAACCTGCCAGGTTTACATCCTGGCCTCACGTGAGAAACCTGGCAGGTTTAAAAACTCCCATATGATATATCCAGTTACTTAAAAGCTTCGTGCGTTCGTAATTTATACTTTTACACAAAAAAATGCAACGAATAGCTATCGACATGGACGAGGTGATCGCAGATGTGATGCCCAAGTTTCATGACCTGTACGAACAGCGTTTCGGTAAACGCCTGAAGCGCGAAGAATACTGGGGGAAGAAGATATA
>JAGQXQ010000197.1 GCA_020436535.1 Phaeodactylibacter sp. | reverse complement strand
GCCGCCTGGACGGCGGCCTTTTGCGCCTCGGCAGGAAGAGGCGTTGCCTTTTTCGCTGCCGACTGCTGGACCGGTGCGGCTTTGGCGGTATTTGCCTTAGGTGTAGCAGCGGGAGCCTGTTTCTGCTTGCGCAGGCGTTTGGTGAATTTGCTTAGCTGTTGCGCAGCATTCTTTAACCATTTCATGATGCGTCAATTTATGGGGAGGCCCCGTTACCGGAGCCTCCCCGGGTGAAGCAATAGGGATAATTAGCCCGCCGGACTATTGTGGTAGTCAGTGCGATGCTCGGCGGTGGCAAAGACGGCCTCCGTTCGTTTTTGCTTTCTCCATTTCTGGAAGTCCTTCTCGGACCGCTTCAGCAATGTTCTTTGCATGACCATTCCCGCCGGTTCGGGCTGGCCCTGGGCGGTGCCGGAATCGTTCAGTAATCCCGAAGCGATCTCCGCGTCCCAGGTAGACTGTTTGGCTTTGTAAAACTGGTTTTCCGCCATCTGTAACAGGATCTTCATGGACATGCCGGCGAAAATCAGGACCATCCCATACATTTCGTGACCGGCGCTGATAAACATCATTCCCGTGATAACCGCGAGGATCGGTTCGACCCATTTCTGGAAGCTGTACTCGGTAAACTGATACCATTTCTGGGTTCCTTTACCATCATAAATCATCCCGAAAGGAGCCAGCGACCTGGCAAAAAGCGGCCACAACCAGCTTAAACCAGATTCATCGCCATGGCGGGGTGTTTCCTTGCCATCCTGGCGGCGCAGGTTGCGCCGTGAATTCCAGATATGCAGGCTGCCTACCAGGAAAAGAGCCAGGCTGTGAAGCCAGAAGAGGTTGGAGGAATCTGGTCCCGAACTCATTCGGTTTTGGGCCTGGTCCAGGAGCCAGAATAACATCAGCAGGGTCCATCCGGACAGCAGCGTTCCACCTGTCAGGGTGCGTGTACCCAGCCGGTGACGGAAGAATACCGTGACACAGCTGGCGACAGACTTGAAGAATAAAGCCTGGACGCCCCGGATGAAATCGAGGCCAAGGCCCATGGTTAAGGGTTCTGCCAGGACTTCAAAAGCCCATTCTTCCGGAGTATCGACCTTTTTGTTTGAAAAATTCTTTTGTGATTGCATGGTACAAAGATTTAGAAGGTGAAGAAATCAGCGCCTTTGCGGAGCAAAGGGCTGGAGGAAAGAGGTTCGGTAGAAATTGGCACCGGTGGAAAAGGTGCCGCTCTTGCTGATGATGGCTTCGACCAGCCAGTCCGATTGTGGGCCGCCGATCGCCAGCTGGGTAAATTCCTGCGGGAAGACCTGTCCCAGCAGCTGCTTCTGGCTGGAAGCGGAACTGCTGTTATCGCCGATGCTGACTGATCCCATATTGCGGAGTTTCTGGCCGATAGCCTTGCTGGCCCACTCATTGGTGGTAAAGCAGGAATTGGCCAGGTGTATCCGGGTGCCGACCAGGGACAGCAGCGAATTGACACGGGCTTCGCTCTGGCGGGAATCGCTGCCGCCTATCGCAGCGTGTAAATTGGCAATCGACTGGGTGAACAGGAACGCCGAGGCGTTGCTGGACCGGCAGACCGAAAGCCAGTTGGAATCGTAAGGTGCCAGGTAGTTATGAAATTCATCAATCCAGAGGTAGCAGGGGTTCGGATAGTCCTCCAGCGAACGGGACTCCAGTTTTTTCTGGAGCACGTATTTCATCATGGTTTGCCCGACCCGGCCGGCAAATTCATGCGTCTGGACGGGGATGTCCAGCAATAGGATTTTGCCCTGCCAGAGTTCTTCCAGCTTCAAATGCCCATCATCCTGGCAGAACAAGGTGCTGAGCATTTTACTCGATAAAAATGGTTCGAGGATAGAAGAGGTGAGCGATTTGATGGAGGAGGAGGTCCGGTCGGCCAGGTAGGGGAACTCTCTTACGAAGTAGTTCTCTACCAGTACAAAATCGGGATGGTGTTGCCCGACCCGATCGGCAGCCTGTGCCAGCATCTTCCAGCAGTAAGAATCCTTCCGGAAATCTTCACTGCTGAGTTGTTCGTAATCGTTGGGTGCCGAAACATCCAATTTGTACAGGGTGGTGATATTCAGAGGTTCCCCCGATAATTGGTTTAGCAATACTAAGCGGTGAAGCCTTTTACGTTTTTCAACTTCCCAGTAGGCTTCCCCTTGTTTGCCGGCACCGTTGACCGAGAGTGCGGAAACGTTATTGAGGGCATTCACCGCGTTGATCGCTTCCTGCCCCTCATAGAGCCTGAGGAGGTTAAACACCCCCTGCTGTTGCGTATCGCTGACCACGATCAGATCCTGTTCGCGGCCGCATTCATAGGCGAGCCGATACCAGAATTCTGAGTCCTCTTTTTTGTAGAGGAAGACGATCAGCGTCGGTACTTCCCAGGGCTTCAAGCCCCGAGGGTCCATCAAACGGGAGGCCAGGATTCTACCGACGACACTGGTTTTTCCCGTGCCGGGCTGGCCGGTTACCAAGGTGCCGGTCAGCGAATCCCTGACGCTCCAGTTGTTCAAGGGATGGTTGTCCCCGGACCAGTTCAAGATGACCCGGTCCAGATCAACCATCCGTTTGGTTGCTGTTTTCATAAGCGCCAATATTTCAATGAACTTGTCAAAATCGACGCTTACAAAGGAGCAATGGATTGGCTGGAAATGCTGGAATTTTCCCCTGAAGAGAATGGGCGGGTTCAGGGGGAAATTCCCCGGAAATTGAACTAGGGCAAGGTGTGAAAAGTGGCAACTTATCCTTGGTTTTCGTATCTTATGGAAGGGAAGGTATAGTCCCTCAATCACACAGATTTTTAATTGGAAAGCTTAAGCTTGTTATTATGGAAGGAGAAAAGAAAAAACCGCAAATCGTCCTCAAGAAATGTGGTCATTGCAATAAGGTGGTAAAATCCATTCTTTATCGGAAAGGTCGCCTATATGATGAGTATATCTGCCTGGATAACTCTGAAAAGCAGGGAGAATATCATGTTTTCAAGGTGAAGACTGACTTTCTTGTACGGCTTGAAATGAGTGAAGCAGGAGCAGCAACGACAGGAGGTGCCTGGATTCTTTATGACCTTTACAATACCTATAAAAAGTCCTCTTCGCAGCCTCAGGCAGAAGGCTGTCCGCAGGGGGGGGAAGAGGCGATTGCTGACAATACGGGGAGTGTAGATTTTCCTGAGCCTTCCGATTTTTCGACAGGAAGCGAACCTTCCGGCATTATGAATTTTCCTGAGTCATCCGATTTACCGGTAGGAGATGAAGCTTCTGGCATTTGGGATTTTCTTTCAGGGTTTGATTGGGACGGTATTGGAATAATTTCCGGTTTGTCATAATACTGTAATATAAAACGGTTAAGATAGGCCTGGAATGGATAGAGCATGAGTCAGGAGCTAAAAACTTTTCGAGAACATTTGGATGAGGCGAGTGAATTAAGTGGAATCAAGGTATTTTCTGCTGTTGGGTTCGTTGGTTTAGTAGCTGCTGTAACTGACCATCTACTTAATGTAGGGAAAACAAGAATTCATCCAGTAGATGAATTATCGTCCTGGCAGCGAAGTTTCAGATATGGAATGGGTATCGGATTCGTTACAATGGCAGAATTTGCGCTTGCGGTGACTATATTGAAATTTTTCTTTCCTAAAAAGGAGGAAGCCGAACCGGAGCATAAACCGGTAAAACTGGCAAGGATCAAGCAAGCTGTAAAACCTGAAGCCGATTTTAAAGCGTTTGAGTGTAGGCAAAATTGGCGGGAAAAGCTTGCGGAAGAAAAGAAACAGGATAAGGCTACCGCCCTCTCCACTTCGGGAATTGTTCAGGGATAGGTTCTATATCGAAGCCCATTTCGACCCAATAATAGGGCACATGCTTACGCACTTTAAAATGGATGCCGAAAAAACTTTTTGCTTCCTTTGTGAAAGCCTTGAAATGTTCTTTAATGGTTGCATCTTCATACCTCTTAGCGATACCGTCTAATGTGCCTCCATTGTATGTATAAGTTCTAAGAGCCACATAACTATAGTTGTCAGGCATTGAGTATGCTACACGCAGCATAAGC
>JAGQXQ010000676.1 GCA_020436535.1 Phaeodactylibacter sp. | reverse complement strand
AAATTGTATAACACAAATCCCTCCGGCAACCCTGAACTTTGTAGCATAAAAAAACAAAATTATGAACGCTACAGACCATGTGATTGGCCCGGTGGCCACGACAAAGAAAAAAAGTGATGCCACAATTAAGAAGACATTCCCGGTAACAGGCATGTCATGCGCGGCATGCGCCGCCAGTGTAGAATCCATATTAGCCACTGTGCCGGGAGTCTCCGGTGCCAGTGTGAATTTTGCCGGCAGTTTTGTGTCCGTGGAGTATGAGCAGGACACTACTGAAGAAGCCCTTCAAAATGCCCTTCAAAGTATAGGATACAGCTTGATAATCGGCGCCGAAGACCCCTCTGAGGCTCAAGAACAACAGCAGTACAGGCATTATCAGGAAGCCAAAGAACGCACGATTTGGTCGGCCGTACTTACCCTTCCGGTTGTAGTGTTGGGTATGTTTTTTATGGGCTGGGGCCCGGGTAAGTGGATATCACTGGCTCTATCCATCCCTGTCCTGTTCTGGTTTGGGCGGCATTTTTTTATCAATGCTTTCCGGCAGGCAAGGCATGGAAGGACCAATATGGATACTTTGGTGGCCTTAAGCACCGGCATTGCCTTTCTCTTCAGTTTGTTCAACACCCTTTTTCCTGAATTCTGGCACAGCCGTGGTGTTCATCCCCATGTTTATTATGAAGCGGCGACAGTGATCATAACCTTCATATCCCTGGGCAAACTGCTGGAAGAAAAAGCAAAATCAAACACTTCTTCTTCCCTCAAGAAATTGATGGGCCTTCAACCTAAAACTTTGGTGGCTATTATCGATGAAGAAGAGGTGGAAATGCCCATAGCCTCAGTAAAACCTGGGCAAATAGTGGTGGTGCGTCCGGGAGAGAAGATTCCTGTGGACGGAGAGGTGTTGGAAGGAAATTCCTTTGTCGATGAAAGCATGATCACGGGCGAGCCGGTTCCTGTAGAGAAAATAACGGGTGGAAAGGTATTTGCCGGAACAGTCAATCAAAAGGGAAGTTTCCGGTTTAGGGCAGAAAAGGTTGGGGGAGAAACCCTGCTTTCGCAGATCATTAAAATGGTGCAGGAAGCTCAGGGGAGCAAAGCCCCGGTGCAGAAACTGGTGGATAAGATTGCCGGGATCTTTGTGCCGGTAGTCATCGGGATCTCCTTGTTCACTTTTGCCACATGGATGGTGCTCGGTGGCGATGACGCTTTTACCCATGCGCTGCTCACTTCAGTAGCCGTGCTCGTTATTGCCTGTCCGTGCGCTTTAGGGTTGGCTACTCCCACAGCCATAATGGTAGGTATAGGTAAAGGCGCTGAAAATAACATTCTGATCAAAGATGCCGAAAGCCTGGAGTTGGCCCATCGGGTTAATGCCGTCGTCCTGGATAAAACCGGGACCATCACCGAAGGCCATCCGATAGTATCTGATATGATATGGCTAAATGAAAGCAGGGTAGTGCCGCTGAAATCTCTATTTCTGGCTATAGAAATGCGGTCTGAGCACCCCCTGGCGGAAGCGGTAGTTAAAAGGTTGAAAGAGGAACAAGCCCGGCCCGCCAAAATTGCCGGTTTCCACAGCATCACCGGTAAAGGCGTCCAGGCTGAAGGCCCGGATGGGAGAACCTATTTTGCGGGTAGCCGCAAGCTGATAGCTGAACAAAGTATATCAATCAGCGCTCAGCTTGAACAAAAAGCCCAGGTGTTCCAGGCCCAGGCAAAAACAGTAATCTTCTTTTCTGATGAGGCAGAGGTACTCGCCCTGGCAGCCATTACAGATAGGGTGAAGGCGACGTCTCCCGCAGCCATCGCTGCTCTTCAAAACCAAGGCATTGAGGTACACATGCTCACGGGCGATAACCGGCAAACTGCTGCTGTTGTGGCGCAACAGGTAGGAATACAGCATTTCATGGCAGAGGTGTTGCCTTCCGGCAAGGCAGAATACGTGAAGCAATTACAGGCTCGGGGCAAGGTAGTTGCCATGGTTGGCGATGGCATCAACGATTCTCATGCGTTGGCGCAGGCGGACGTGAGCATAGCGATGGGCAAAGGTTCGGATATTGCGTTGGATACAGCCAAAATGGCGCTCATCACATCGGACTTGCAATCCATCCCCAAAGCATTGAAACTTTCGAAGAAGACGGTCCTGGGTATCAGGCAGAACTTGTTTTGGGCTTTCATCTATAATATCATTGGCATCCCGGTTGCTGCCGGCGTGCTTTTCCCCTTCAACGGTTTCTTGCTCGACCCTATGATTGCCGGAGCGGCCATGGCGTTCAGCTCGGTTTCGGTAGTCCTTAACAGTTTGCGTTTGAAAACAGTGAAAATTTAGTTTCATAACCATTCATAAACAGAGTAGAATATGGATACGATGCAATTTAAAACGAACATCAATTGCGGAGGCTGCCTCGCAAAAGCCAAGCCTTTCCTGGACGAGGTGGAAGGTATTGAAAAATGGGAAGTTGACCTGCAAAGCGAAGACAGGATACTGACGGTTGAAGCCTGTGAGCTTTCCGTTGAAGAAATCAAGGATACGCTGCAAAAGGCTGGGTTTAGTGGCGAGCAGGTGGATTAGGTGACGCCGTTCTCCTGTTCTTCCCGCCAGCGCCGGATGGGGCCGCCCAATGCTCTTCGCATCCGGATACTTGCTGGAGAGCGGCTTGGATCGCCTGCTTTTTGTTTGTGCTCTGAGGAACGGAATGGGCAGCGAGGGGCTCAACGCTGCCAGCACGGCGGCGTACAACAGCAGGCGCCCCATCCGCTTGGGTGTCCGGGATCATAGCCTCGGCTTCGGCGAGGTAGGCCTGGTATTCTGGTGTGAAGGTGTTGAGAAGGGACTGAAAGGCGCGGTTGACGCAGAGGGTGCCGAAGGTGGCGTAGGCTTCGTGCATCCTCCTGCCTTCTTCGTGAAGCTGGACGATCTGCCGGTAGCAGGGCTTTTGAAGGCCTTCGTCCGGCAGCTCGACGGAGTGGCTTTTCAGGTAGGCCAAGATGTCGTTGTGGGGTGTGTCCATGGGAGTAAAAATAGGGATTATTTGAAAATGTCCGGCAGGTTTATGCTGACAATGTACACACCACAACCGCACTTCTAGTGGCGAGGGTTTTCCTTCTGGTACTCCTTCCACTCTTCTTCAGAAGCCAGGCCAAGGTTGTTTCCTTTGTTATTGGGTTCATCATTATGGTTCTTTGGGGCAACAGATTCCATAATCTCATGAGCAGTAAATTTTAATTTGCCAATAAGCCCAGCTTATAAAAAATTTCTTCTTCCTCTCTCGCAACCACTTTGTTAGATTTTCCGTATAATCACAG
>JAGQXQ010000675.1:1891-5735 GCA_020436535.1 Phaeodactylibacter sp. | reverse complement strand
CATAAACCAATTGGTGAGCAACGCTCTCTGAGCATCAGTCAGGCGGGCCTCAGGGTGCATGGGCAAGTAGGATTTGAGCGGCATTTTCCCTTTTTCCACTTCTTCTCCACACTCTTCCGCTTTGTGGGCTTTCTTTTCGGCATTATATGTACCCCAGGTAGAGAAATTGAGGTGCCCACGTGCTTCCTCGATATGATGTGCGATCCACCAGGAAACTGGCTCGATATTGGTGTACCAGGGGTACTCGGTCTCGTGAGAATGGCAATCATAACAAGCATCTTTCAGCAGTTGAGCAACGTCAGCGGGAGGAGCTGCAAGTGTCATGAATTCTTCACTTGCATTAACTGGCGGGTTGGTTTTATCAATCCCGAAAAACTGGATTATGACTAAAGCACCCAAAAGGGCCAACCCTGCCCACTTAAAGATCTTTGACATGTTGTATCATTTTAGAATGGTTAAAAATTGGATATAAACACATATTACCCAGCGCTGCACTTACCTCCGCCCACTGAGAAACTCCAGCTCCAGTTTCAGCAGGTTGTAGCGCTCTAAAACCTGCAGGTACCGGAAGCGGGCCTCCATGGCCTGTTCGAGATTGCGCAGGTAATCCTGGTACTCTACAGCGCCCTGGGCGTAAGCCTTACGAGATGCCTCGATCTGTTCCTTTGCCAGAGGCAACATTTCCTTGCGGATATAATCCAAAGACATCTGCTCTTTTTCCAGAGCGCTGATGAGCCTTCGCCGTTCATTTTCCAGTTGTCTCTGAGCAGCTTCCAGTTCTGTTTCACAAATCTCGGTTTGCACCTTCGCCCCTTCAATTCGAGCACGTATAGCGCCCTGCCCCAGTGGGATGTTTAGCCCGAGTTGGTATCCAAAAAAAGGAGAATCTCCGTCAACCATTTGTAGCAAGCCGGCGGTCCGGACCTGAGGCAGCAGCTTATTCTGTTCTACCTCTACCTGGGCTTTCGCCAGATTGGCTTGCTGTTGCTGGAGTAATAAAAGTGGATGGCCATTATTGACATACCAGTTGAAATAGCCAGCCGGCTCCGGCAGGTAACGCCCCGCCACCTCGTAGGCTGTATCTGAATACATCCAATTGTTGAAGATCGTCCGGGCAATTTCGTAATCCTCGTTGGCCTGAAGTTGCGCCAGGGTGGCCTCTTTTTGTTTTCCCTGAGCCGAAAGCACAGGGATCTTACCCGTTTCTCCCAGCTCAAAACGCAATTGCGCCAGCTCCACTAATTCAGTGAAGAGGCTGACTTGCTCGCGTTTCAATTCCTGGAGGCTGCGTATGTACAAAACCTTATAATAGGCCCTGGCCACCTGTTGGCGCAGTTCCAGTTGATCGAACTCGAGGCGGGCATTGCCCAGAAGGGCCTGCTGCCGGATCGCTTCCTCCCGGCGCCCTTTGGTGCCGGGCCAGTTAAAGTCCTGCTGTACTCCCAACGAATGAATACCACGGGTGCTCTGGGGATCTACTTCGTCCCCGGAAATAAAAACACCGGTGTAAGGGCGGGAAGCCGCCGACCGGATCAGGGCATTTTGTTGTTCAATGAATTGGCGATCCCGTTTCAGTAGAGGATAATTACGGCTGGCTATCTCAACAGCCTCATCCAGAGTAAGTGCAATCACCTGAGCGCTCAGCACTACCGGCGCCAGTAACAAGGCAAAGGCCAGAATACTGGCCGTAACATTCATTTTTGGTTGCCACTCCAATCGCGCTATCTTTTTTTGCATACCTTTTCCTTTTGCTAAGTGAGCGCCTCCGAGTGATAAAGAAGCCCCGAGGGCTGAATATAAAGAGGATTATGGAAGCAAATGGCAACTGAAGAAGAAAAATTTACCGGAAGCACGAACCGGCCGGCCTGGCTCCGGAAGTTCAAAGGGGCCAGGGAAGCCATAAATAGGCCGGGTAGGCCGATAAAAACAATAGGATGGCCTCTCCTCCGGTGAAGAGGCCATCCTATCCCAGTCATTCTAATTTTGACAATCCAGGGAATACTAATTCAACGACCGCTTTCCTTGCGCTTTGCCCTGGCAGTTACCTTGTTTAGCGCCCTGGCAACATTGCCCTTGTTTGGCTCCTTTGTTCTGGCAACAACCTTTACCCTGCTTGGCCTCTTTACCCTGGCAGCCCTGCCCCTTACCATCCGCTGCAATAATGGCGTCGAAGTCGGCCTGAGCCAGCAATACCGGGCTGTAGGCAACCCCTTGAGCAGCAAGGTTCTTATTGAACGCCCGCAGGTGGTTTCCGGAAGCTTCAAGGAAGTAGAGGTAAGTGCTGCGCAGTGCTTCATTTTGGACGGTCTCCAGGGCTTGCTTAAGGTCTCGGATATCGGCCTCCTCGACCCGGGCCCCTGCGCGTAAAGCAGCCTCCAGAGATTGTCCGCCACTGGCCATCAACTCGTCATAGAGTTGCTGAAGTTCCTTGTTCTGGAATTTCCCGGTTTTATCAGCGGTGATGCTCTTGGGAAGGCTAACCCCCTGGTTGACAGCCAATTCTACAGCCCGGTCCAGATGGCGTTGTTCGGCTTCGACAATGTGGTTGAATACCTTCGCCTCCCATTTAGCTTCCATGGCCTGATAAAAATCGCGAGCCAGCTTTTCTTCTTCCGCCAGATAAATAAAGGTTTTCTGATCGGCTTTCGCCAGGCTGGTTTGTGCCTGAAGCACCTGAAAGGCCGGCCAGGCCAGCCCTACTAAAACAATCAAAAGTTTCTTCATTTTTTGTCTGTTTATTTTATGTTTCAATGTTCTCAACATTGCCGAAGGTAGCTTTCAGGCATCTTTTTTTTTGTAATGTATATCACAGGCAGCGCTGACTTTTGTCAGCCCCTGATGCTGCGGCCTGGCCTGAGCGATAGATAATTCAGGTAATAAAGCGCCCTGATCCAGGAGCTGTTAATCTGGCCTGAACGCCAGAGATAGCGCAGATTCAGGTAAAGTACTTGATCATTACAGCGGGTTTGGCCGATAAGATAACCGCTTGGGCGCCACCCATCAATAACGCTGGTCATAGAAGGCAATGATTTTTGTCAGCCGGTGGCGGTGAGTTTTGAATCCAGGTAAGTGCTTGGGCCATATTGGCCGGCCTATGCTGCTTCGAAAGCAAATTGCTAAGCCCGTTGTTCTGGCCATATTGTAGTAGGGCCGTCCCTTCGACAAGGTCAGTATGGAATTGTTTTTGTCCAAGCACTTATGAGCATCCCGCCCACTTTTTCCTACCCGGGGCCGGACGAAGCAGGAGGATCAGGTTACGAAGGGCCTACACCAAACGAGTTACATTAGTCTCCGCCGACAAGCGCAGCCCTTCATCCAGATTGAGCAAGTTCAGCCCGGGCTTTTTGCCGGCTTCGATGCTGCCCAATTCGTCTTCAAAGCCAAGGGCTTCGGCCCCGTTCAGCGTAGCCCAGCGCAACAGCATCTCGAAAGGAACGTAAGATTGGAGACGAGAAATGGTTTTCATCTCTTCCAGCACGGAAAGTTGCCAATTGGAGGTCAGACTGTCGGTACCAATCGTCATGCGAGCCCCCTCATCTATAAAATGCTGGTAATAAGGCATCCGGTTTTCGATGTAAAGATTGGCGTTAGCGCAGGTCGCCCAGTACACTTTATCGCTCCAGGAGTGAGCAGCCCGAATGTCTTCCGGCCGGGTCATGGTGTTGTGAACAAAAAGGGTGCGGCAATGGGGGTTCATCTGTTGCAACGCATAATGGATCGAGGTTTTTCCTGTGGCTTCAAAATCTCTGAGGGGAAAGCCAAATGACTCGTAAAAGCCTACAAAGCCGCCAGACTTGTAGAGAAAGAAATTGTCTTCGTGTTCCGTTTCCTGATTGTGGATGCT
>JAGQXQ010000675.1:0-1775 GCA_020436535.1 Phaeodactylibacter sp. | reverse complement strand
TAAACGTCCTTGTACATCGTGAACGTTTTCTGAGCGCCTTCATTTTGAAGAAAATCAAACATCTCCACAAAAGTATAATAACGGATGGGGCTACTTTCTTTCCGCTCTCTGGTGTCCAGCTTGTTAGAGATGTCCCCAACGGCTACGATCCCGTTTTCGAACATTTCCTGGTCGGCACGGCTGATGGCGTCCAGGATCTCCTCCATGGGGATGTCTCTGAACTTGACTACCTTTTGCAGGAAGGGCAACAAGCCGGTTCCGGTGTCAACCCGCCCTTTCATATGAGAGAGCTCCAGATGGCAGTGGGTATTGACAAAACCTGGTACGATAACGCCCTGGTGGATTTCCAGGCTGGCCGGGTCATGGCCCGCTCTTTGGCCGAGCCTCAATACCTTACCTTCTTCGTTTACAACAATAACGCCTTCTTTTACCGGCGGGGCAGCAACGGGAAAGATGATATCTGCAGTGATCTTACGCATTGAGTTTTACTTTTGAAGGATGAAGATAAAAATTTCTCTACTTCGGTAAAAACAGGCCGCTAATACTCCTGCACGATCAGCCCGTTCTTCATCCGGGGCTCCACCCAGGTGGATTTGGGGGGCATTACCTTTCCGGCATCAGCCACCTTCATCATTTCTTCCAACTGAACCGGAAAAAGGCAAAAGGCAACCCCTTCTTCTCCCTTGGATATGGCGTGCTGAATGCCTTCCAGCCCTTTAGGCCCCTCTACATAAAGGATGCGCTGATCGGTTCGCACGTCTTCAATGCCGAGAATATGGCCCAGCACTTTCTCATCCAATAGCATAGCATCGAGCACTACTTCTTCATCAAAATACTCCAGCAGAACGTATTCTTTCCACCGAAGGCGGTACCACTCCCGGTTGAAAAGCATGGTAATATCATGTTTTTGTTCGGGCTTCTCTGGCCCGTTTAGAAAGCCGATCTCGAAATATTGAGCGATATGGGCCATAAAAGCCGTTTTGGAATGTCCGTTCAACCCATATACTACGCGATTGAAGTCCAGAATGTCGATGTCTGAGGAAGGGAAAAGTGCGCATAGCAGCAAATGGTAATCCCCATGTTGCTTCCCCTCCAGTGTCTTGCCATACATCAGAGAAGTAGTGGAAGTACGATGATGGCCATCAGCGATATAAGAAAAAGGCACAAACTGTTCGAATAAAACCTGTATCTCCTGAATGGCCCCACCATCGCGGACTTCCCAGAGGAAGTGATGCTCCCGGGACTCTTCCGATTCGATTTCAAAAAAGGGGGCGCGCCCTGTAATATAGGCCTCGATCCAGCGATTGATGTCTTCCACCCCGGGATAGGCCAGCAACACCGGTTTGACCGCCGCCCGGCGACGAAACATCAGTTGCATTTGCTGCTGTTCTTTTGCCGCCAGGGTATGCTCGTGCTGCCTGATATTGCCATCCAGATAATCCCGGATATCCGCGCAGGCGATCAGCCCCGTATATATCCGTTCCGCCCCCTTGATGCGATAGATGAAAAGGG
This sequence comes from Phaeodactylibacter sp., assembly GCA_020436535.1. GTDB lineage: Bacteria > Bacteroidota > Bacteroidia > Chitinophagales > Saprospiraceae > JACJXW01. Next base: position 263 of record JAGQXQ010000675.1, on the reverse strand, counting down.
CCTCCTGAGCTGTTTTGGTAAAAAACCCACTATCGGAATACTCCAGATATTCGTCCCTGGCCGAATTGAAAAAGGAATCCGCAGAGGTAATGTAATCCAGGTTAGGATAAACCGCTTGAAAGGGTTTGATATGCATAATCCTTATCTGCTTAGGCTTATTTTATCAGTTTGGGAGGGAATTTAGCAAAAATTAGAGGATCGCAGACAAATTTTATGATACGGGGCATTGGAAGGAAGTAAAAAAAGAAAGCGTAGTAGCATTA
>JAGQXQ010000674.1 GCA_020436535.1 Phaeodactylibacter sp. | reverse complement strand
CTGTAATGTCCAGGATAGGCGTCCTTCCGATTGCTATCGGGATGCGCCACTCGAAAGAGGGCCCACTTCCATCTGGTGCTCCGTCACGAGAACTTTGTGATTAAACCTTTAAACCAAGAAAAAGCGGAGGATATGTTTAGTTGTATGCCAGTCCTCATGTATATAGCTGGAACAAACGCGTCCGGGGCTATCGCTGATGCGCCAGCGTCAGCAACGTGGCAATCAATCGACTGGCAAAAGGCTACTCGGATAGTGAGGTCATTACAATCACGTATCGTGAAGGCAGTCAAGGCGAACAAGTGGAAGAAGGTAAGGGACTTGCAAAGGCTCCTGGCCCGGTCCACTTCCGCCAAAGCCTTAGCAATAAGGCGAGTAACCGAGAATACTGGTAAACGGACAGCAGGGGTGGATGGTGAAAAGTGGAGCAAGCCAAAGCAAAAGTATCAGGCCATTGAAAGGCTAAGCCATTTGGGGTACAAAGCCTTGCCAACCCGGCGGGTAAAAATCCCTAAAGCCAATGGCAAGATGCGGCCGCTGGGCATTCCCACTATGAGAGATAGAGCCATGCAAGCTCTATACCTGTTGGGCCTCGACCCTGTTTCAGAAACACTGGCGGATTTTGCTTCTTACGGTTTCAGGCGCTACAGAAGTTGCGCGGACGCCATAAAGCAATGCCACACTATTCTGAGCAGGAAGACAGGCCCCCAATGGATATTAGAGGCGGATATAAAAAGTTGTTTTTCTGAAATATCTCATGAATGGCTATTGAAAAACATACCCATGAATAAACGGGTACTGAAACAATGGCTAAAGGCGGGATACTTCGAGAAACAGCAACTCTTCCCAACGGAAAAGGGTACTCCGCAGGGCTCAATTATCTCACCCACTCTTGCGAACATGGTACTGGACGGCATGGAAGATGCGATAGATAAAGCACTGGATATCCGCCGAGCCAGGAGAAAGGAGCAAAATGTTAACCCTTACCGGATACACCTGATCAGGTATGCTGACGACTTCCTGGTTACGGCGTCGGACAAAAGCATCCTGGAAAACCAGGTTCGCCCCATAATCGAAGCCTTTCTGGCGGAACGGGGCTTAGAGCTATCCGAAGAGAAAACGTTCATCTCCCATATCTCCAATGGCTTCGACTTCCTGGGCAAGAACATCAGAAAATACAAGGGAAACCTTGTAATCAAACCCAGCAAGAAGAATGTGAAGACATTCTTGGCTAAAATCCAGGCTACTATCAAATCATACCGGACTGTCAAAACAATTTCTCTGTTACGCAAATTGAACCCTATGATCAGAGGGTGGGCGATGTACCACAGAATGGATAATGCGTCTGACGCTTTCCACTACATTGACCACCGCATTTGGCAAATGGTTTGGAAATGGGCCACCCGGCGCCATCGCAACAAAAACAAACAATGGGTCAAAGATCGTTATTTTAAGCGCCATCAAAGAAGGGACTGGGCTCTGTTCGACTACGACGAACATGGAAACCTGGTTACTCTTATTTGGGCTGCTCAAATACCGATTAAACGCCACGCGATGATCAAAGGGACAGCCAATCCATACTACTCAGCCGACGAGCTGTACTATGAAAGGCGCTCGGACAGGATCATGAGGGACAAATTTGAAGGGCGCACGAAGCTCAAATACCTGTACAACAAACAGAAAGGCTACTGCCCGAAATGTCAACAGAAAATCACTAAAGAGACTGGCTGGAACGTGCATCATGCCAATCCAAAGTACCTGGGAGGTAAAGATACCTTAGACAACTTGGTATTACTCCACCCTGTCTGCCACCAACAGGTTCACCACCAAAACACCGGTTACGGCTGCTGCGCTGACAAAGGCGTTTGGAGTGCTTGAGCGAGTATGCGTTGAAAGGCGCTTGTACCGTTCTGAGGGGAGAAGGAGGGAGTAATCCCTCCGACTTACCCGAACTGTCCAAGCCCCCCCTTCAATGCCTTTTCCCACAATCCTTCCGGGAAAGAATATTGAGCCTGTCATTGCCCCCCTTTAGCTTAATAATGCTAAGCATTAACCCTCCACTCCTACAAATCATTCTCCCATTTTCATATATTTACCTGCACAACACCACCCAAAGAACAAGCGCATCGATGAAGCACGAAAAACCAGCCATTTTTATCAACTACCGGCGGGCGCTCTCCACACTGGAAGCGCGGCTGCTCTACCTCATGCTGGAACTGCACTTTCCCGGCAACGCATTTATGGATGAACAGACCCTGGAAGCTGGCGATCGCTGGAGGGAAGACATTGAACGCACGGTAAAAAACGCCCGGGTGATGATCTGCCTGATCCCGGAGGGCTGGGTGTCTTATGCTGGAGAAAAGATGATTCAGAGCAAGCTGTATTTCGACCCCAAATGTCATGTGCGCCATGAGATCAGGACGGCGCTGGAGGCGGGCCTCACCATCATCCCGGTCCTGGTGAATGGCGCGAAGCAGCCGGACAAGGAACACCTGCCGGAGGAGATCAGCGAGCTTTTCGATACCTTTAATAATGCAGCGCCGCTCGATTTTAAAGAGAACCCCGATGTAGCCGCTTTTGAAAAGTTCTTTGAACAGGTGGGGAAGAAGGCGGCGCTGGAACAGAAGGAGGAAGGGTACGGCGCCGTCTTGTTTTCCAAATTACTGGAGGAGGAATTCTCCCTGCCGCCTGCTATGTCCCAGCTGCTGCCGGAAGCGGAGTCGCCCTTCGTTGGGCTGCGCCCCTTCCACCGGGAGGACGCCCGCATTTTTTTCGGCAGAAGCCGGGAAACCTACCACCTGTGTTTTAAAGTAGCGCGGGAAGACAAGCACCGCATCTTTCTGCTGGATGGCTATTCCGGCACGGGCAAGTCTTCGCTGCTGCAGGCGGGGCTGATCCCCCGCGTGGAGGAGCAGGGCTGGGCGGTGCGGTACCGGCGCCGGGAGGAGGATCCTATTAATGGGCTGAAGGGTGTTTTGGGCATGCTGCTGGAGGATGTAGCCAATGCGCCGGAGGCCAACAGGCTGCTCATCCTCGACCAGGTGGAGGAGGCCATTACAGACCGTATCGAGGGCCTGTCCAATGAGCTGGAGGAGATGGCGCAGGCGCTTCAAGAGGCTTATTTGAATAATCCTGGCTACAAGTTCATCCTGAGCTTCCGGAGCGAGCAAATGGCGCGGGTCACCAAGGTGTTGGATAAGCTGCGCCTGCCGTATGATAAGGAAAATACGTTGCACCAGCTCGACTTCTTGGGCGCTACCGAGGCGATCAGCGGGGCAGCCAATGACCGGGCCCTGGCTGCAAAATACAAACTGAGGTTCTCCCCGAAAACCCTGCCGGGAGATATCGCCGGGCGGCTGCTGAAGGGCTGGGATAATTACCACATTGCCCCCTTGGTCCAGGTGAATATGGAACTGCTTTGGGAACACTGCCAGCAGGCGGACGGAACGGTAGTGATAACAGCCCATAACCTGGACAATATCATCGACCGGCAGGATGGGCTGCTGGGCCATTTTATCAGAAAGGTCCGGGAAACGATACCGGAGGCGCAGGCGGATGAGCAGAAGGTGTTGCAGTTGCTGGACCAGTACGTACAGGATGAACCGGCATCCGCCATCAGGCTAGATAAAGAGCTTTTTGCTCAGGAGGCTTTCCGTCAGGAAAAGGTGTTCCGGGGGCTGCACCGGGAGTTTAAAAAGCAATACTTGCTTACCGAGATCTCTATGGACGGACAGAAGGCTACCCGCCTTTCACATGATGTGTTGGCCAAAGTGATCCGCGAGCGCTACCAGATACTGACCGAGGCCAAATTGAAGGA
>JAGQXQ010000673.1 GCA_020436535.1 Phaeodactylibacter sp. | reverse complement strand
CGACCTGCCCTTCTTCAATGACATCTCCCACCTTCACATAAGGGGGCTTCTCCGGCGAGGAGGAGCGATAGAAAGTGCCCACTATTGGCGAACGAACCTCCGTGTACTTCCCATTATCCTCTGTTGTGTCGGCGCCGGCCCCTTCCGCACCCTTTTCGGGGGGCGCCTTAGGCTGAGGCGAAGAGGAAGGCGAAGAGGAAGGCGCAGGGTAGGACGGCGGTACAGGCGGCATCTGAATAATCGGCGCCTGCTGGGCCGGCGCCTGGCCCTGTGAAGCGGCTTGCTGCTGCTGTCTCTTTAGTTTTTCGTATTTGTTGGTGCGAATGGAAAGTTCAAACTCTCCATTCTTCATTTTAAATTCGGTAAGGCTGGATTTGTTGATCAGCTTTACCAACTCCTGAATTTCCTTAAAAGTCATAGGCGTTATTGTTTTACGCGTTCCACGTAGGAGTTCGTTGAGGTATCGATCTTGACCAGGTCTCCCTGATTGATAAACAAAGGCACCCGCACTTCCGCACCGGTTTCAACGGTCGCCCGCTTGAGCGTGTTGGTCGCTGTATCCCCTCTGACACCCGGTTCGGTATACGTCACTTCTAATATAATATACTGAGGCATATCCAGTGTGAGCGGGATCTCCTTTTCGGCATGGAAGAGGATTTCTACCTCCAGGCCTTCCTTCATCAGGCCCGTGTTTTCGATGAATTCTCCTTTGAGTGCCACCTGCTCGAAGGTTTCCTGGTCCATGAAGTGGTAGCCCATATCATCGTTATAAAGGTACTGGAATTTGCGGCGCTCCACCCTTACTTCGTCCACTTTGTGCCCGGCGGTAAAAGTGTTGTCGATTACACGCCCGGTTGTTAGGCTCTTGAGTTTGGTGCGCACAAAAGCATTGCCTTTACCCGGCTTAACATGTTGAAATTCAATAATGGAATAAGTGTCATTATTGAACTCAATGCACATACCTTTGCGAATATCAGAAGTCGTTGCCATTGATTGATTCTAAAGTTTGTATTATATCTTTATTTAAGTTCTGCAAAGATAGAAAAATTGTTTGATGGGTTTAAGGCTGATTACCGATATTGCTGTCCCTTCGACAAGCTCAGGGTAAAATGGTGATATTGTTGTAAAGCCATCGGGGCTGGTGCAGAAATGCAATCGGAAAAGCAATATAACCCTTCAAATCGATCAATACGCCCATTTCACATAAATGGCACCCCAGGTGAACCCGCCGCCAAAAGCCGTCAAAATGAGGTTGTCTCCCGGTTTGAGCTGGCTTTCCCATTCCCAAAGGCAAAGCGGAATGGTCGCCGCTGTAGTATTGCCATATTTATGAATATTGACCATCATTTTTTCCAATGGGAAATCTGCCATTCGGGCTACCTGCTCGATGATACGCCGGTTAGCCTGATGAGGTACTACCCAATTGACATCGTCCACAGATAAGCTGTTGCGCTCCATCACCTGCCCTACGACCTCCGCCATGCCAGAGACGGCAGCCTTAAAGACAGGGCCTCCATTCTGGTAGACGAAATGCTCCCGGTTCTGCACCGTTTCCGGGCTTGCCGGATAGCGGGACCCTCCTGCTTTCTGGAAGAGGTAGACATGGCCTGCGCCATCGCTCCTTAGCAGTGCATCCTGCACCCCAAAGCCCTCCGTACTGGGTTCGAGCATAACGGCGGCCGCTCCGTCTCCAAACAGGATGCAGGTGGAACGGTCCGTGTAATCAACAATAGAAGACATTTTATCGGCGCCCACCACGATCACCTTTTGATGTGCTCCGCTCTCAATGAAGCGGCTGGCCGTCGTCAAAGCATATAGGAAACCGGAGCAGGCCGCATGCAGGTCGAAACAAAAGCCATTGCGAATACCCACGGCATCGGCAATGAGATTGGCCGTATCGGGAAACTGCATATCCGGAGTGACCGTAGCGCAGATCATCAGGCTTATTTCCTCCGGCGCCGTGCCCGTTTTCTCCAATAGGCCTTTCACTGCTTCGATACCCATCGCGGAGGTGCCTTTCCCCTCTCCTTTCAGTATGCGGCGTTCCT
>JAGQXQ010000196.1 GCA_020436535.1 Phaeodactylibacter sp. | reverse complement strand
TTGGTGCCGAAGCCGTCCATCTCCGTTAGGATTTGGTTGAGGGTGTTTTCCCTTTCATCATTGGATTGAAGGGAAACGGCTTTTCCCCGCGACCGGCCTACAGCGTCGATCTCATCGATAAAGATGATGCTCGGAGAATTTTTCTTTGCCTTTGTAAAGAGATCACGCACCCTGGAAGCGCCAACCCCCACAAACATTTCCACAAATTCAGAACCGGAAATAGAATAGAAGGGCACGCCTGCTTCTCCGGCGACCGCCCGGGCCAGCAGGGTCTTGCCTGTGCCCGGAGGGCCGACCAACAAAACACCTTTGGGGATCTTGGCGCCCAGGCGGGTATAACGGGAGGGGTTTTTCAGGAAATCCACGACTTCTTTCACTTCCACTTTTACCTCCTCCAGGCCGGCTACGTCGTCGAAAGTGACGTCGCTCTGCCCCTTTTCAAAAAGCTTGGCTTTGGATTTGCCCATGTCGAAGATATTGCCTCCTCCACCGACTCCCCCACCGCCGGGGCGCATGCGGCGCAGGATAAACAGCCAGATGCCGATGATGATGGCAAATGGAAGGATCCAGGAAAGGATGCCGCCCCACCAGTTGGTGCGGTTTTCATAATTGATGTTGATCCGATCCTTGATGGGAATGTCTTTTTGTGCTTCTTCCAGGCTCCGCTCGAATGTTTCGATGGAGCCGATATTGAGGGTATACTGAGGCCCGACACTGTTGGTATCAATATCACTATATTTACCCTTGCCGAGTTTTTCTTTTTTGATATAAACCTCAGCTGTTTCCTTGTTGACCACGGTGATCTTTGCCACATCTTGATTGGCCAGCATGTCCTGCCTGAATTTTGTCCAGGAGATTTCCTTCGTTTCACTGCTATTGAAATAGAAAAAAACCTGGGCAAGCAGAAGGGCGAACAGGATGTAAAGTATCCAGGAATTGGAAGTTAAATTACCCCCGGGTTCTTTACCGTCAGGCCCGGAGGATGGCCTGCCGTTTTGTGAGGGATTGTTGTTTTCTTGCTTTGCCATAAATGCCGGTTTGAAAGTGATGACATCTAATAATAAAAACCCGCGTCCGGCGCTGATGTTCGGAAGGCTTGCTATACTAAGTCATCTGTTTCATCGCTGATTAGCCGGTGTATCGCGTCAAAAATCCGGGCAATCTCCCTAATTTGGCCTTTGACTTCTTCTCTTTCCTGATACTGTTTGTACATGCGTATCCCACTGGCGCCCAAAGCTCCCCACAGCCCTCCTCTTTTGCCGCTGTATTCGATTTCCGGAATCCCCCGGGCCAGTTGCCGGATGCGGTACCCTTCAAAGTTATCGAGCACCCATAGGCGCAGCTCTCCGGCAAACTGCTCGAATATCTGCAGGTCGACTTCAAAGTTGTCGCCTTTAATGACCCGCTCGGCCAGGATTTGGAGGTCGTGGAAAGGTTGATTGAGGTTTGGCATTGTACAGTTATTTGTATTTGTCAGTTTGATATTGGGACAATACCCCAAAATACCCTACTGAATATAGATCAAGCCGGAAGCCGGACACTAGCGAAGCGACTGGCGTAGTAAATGGGAAGTCGGAAGATAGCTACTGAATATCAAGCACCTATGGCTTGATACCACCACTTCTTTATGTCCGAATCTATACGGGAAAATAACACTAAAAAACAAAAAAACACACATCTGCTAAGATAAGTAATCCTCTCTTTGAGTTTCTGTTGAAATGGGCATTTTCAAACGCCGGCCTTATTAAGCCTGACAAAACAGGCAAGTATCACCCGGCAACCGTAAAATGCCGTTCCAGCCATTCTAAAAAAGCCTTTCTGGCTTTTCCATCCCGGAAAAACCAGCTGGCCACATCCAAATGGGAGCCATCCGGCAGGTTTACAAATCGGGTTTCCGCTGAATTGACGGCCTTCATCCGCCCGGCAAATTCCCGGGCACCTTCGAACGCCACCATGCCATCTTTTGTACCATGAATGATCAGTGTCGGAATGTTGATTTGTTTATCCAGATAGTGGTATGGGCTGGCTTGCCGAAACATAGGCTGATCTCTCGGTCCGGCGAAATTGCGCAGGGGGAGGGTATTCGCCATTTTTTCCAGGTGCAGAGGGGCTCCAAACAGGAAGAGCCCTTCGATCCAATCGGGCGCGATGCCCACTTTGTTCAGCTCCTCGAAGTTGAGCGCCGCCAATGCGGCCATATTCCCTCCGGCTGACATACCGCCAAGGATGGCTTTCTTTTCGGACAGGCCTCTTCGCTCCAATACCTCTCTGGTTTTTTGAAGTATATGGGTGAGGTCTACCCGCATAAACTGGTAGTCGTAAAAAGGTATCCTCCGGTAAGAAGGCAGGAGTACGATAAATCCCAACTGGGTGAGTTGTTGGGCATGCGGCCGAAATTGCTCCGGCGCGCCGAATTGCCAGCCTCCACCGTGAAAATAAAAAATCACGGACGGTTGCAATGGGATGTCCTCCGGAGGAATACACAAGAGCAGGTATTGCCGGGAGTGATCACCGTAAGCGATACGCTCCTCCTGGAAATCACGTTTCGGGCTGAAAAGAATATGAAACCAGAATGGGGGCAGATGCAATAATTCGTGTAACAGGTTGCCTTTGGGCAGAACCAGCCATAGGAGGCTATACAGCAGCGCAAAACCGAGCAACATGAATAAAATGGTAGGAAGCATAGGCTGCGGGCTTGTGTTACTGGCCTTTGGACGGCCAGGCGTCAAAGTCGGACACGAGCGAAGCGACTGATGAAGTAAATCGGAAGGCGGAAGTGGAAAAACAGGCGTTTGGTGTCTTTTTGGAGGCCTACTCCGGCTTCCGAATTCATGCTTCAAACTTCACCCTTGGTTCGTCCAAAGTCCAATTGTGTTAACTGGCTTGACAATTTTACCCAATAGACGGCTCATAAGAAACTTGTCAAGCCTTAAAAAAATTGCATGCGTGCAGAACACGGCATGCAATTCACAAAATATTTTAACTAAAACCTATTACGGGGAAGTAAACGGTAAACAGCAGAAATTGTTTGTCCGCTTTTAGAGTATGTTCAAAAAGTAAAAATATGCCACCGGAGAATGTCAGGAGAATATCGGTTAATTGTTAATTTAAGGTTTTTGAGCCTGGTAAAACGGTATGATGAGGTTAAACGGCCTATTGACCCTTTTATGGATGACGCCCACCTTTCTCTTTGGGCAAGCTGAACCCGGAGCTGCTCCCAGTGCCTACCAGGCTCTGGAGATGGCAGATTCCTGCATCCGTTCGGAAGATTATCTGGCTGCCCGCCAACTGTATCTGGAAGCCCTGCCTTACTTCACGGAAAAAGAGGACTATCAACAACAATCCTACATCTACTTGTGGCTCAGCGAGACTTCCTACTATACTAAAGGTATTCAGCAGGCTATGAAAGAAGCGCAGTACAGCCGCCTACTGGCGGAGTCTTGCCTTCGCCCCGATACCCTGTCATTTTATTGTACCATCCTGCAAAACCTGGGGCTTTTTTACTCGGTGCAGAGCGATTTCGGCCGACAAATGGACTACTATCTGCAATCACTGGATGCGGCCCTCCAATACCACGGGGAGAACAGCGCGCGGGCGGCCGACGCCTACATGAGTGTGGGCGCCGCCTTCGGGCGGCGCGGGCGGTGGAGCGAATGTATTTCCTATACGGAAAACTCGCTTAAGATTGCCCGGAAAGTTGATTACCCGGAAGGCATTGTTTCGGCATTATTGAATCTTTCCTACAGTTTTGCCGAACAGGAAGATTTTGAAAAGGCCATCCAGCATCAAAAGCAAGCTTTAGTGATCAACACCCGCCTGGAAGAAAGGGTCCGGGGGTTGAATAATCTCGGAACCCTCTATAACGATATTGGCGAATATGCCGCCGCTCTGGAAAACCTGCACTCAGCCCTGCAATTGCGGCGGACTGGCTATCTTTCAGATGGCGGTATTTTTTCCACCTTGCTCAACATCACCTATGCGCATTCGGAAAGCGGCCGGTTAGATTCCGCCACTTATTATCTGGAGACGGCCATTCACGGGCTGTTGCGGCGGGGTAAAGAAACCGAACGCGACCTTTTGCAGATCGCCTATAATTACAAAGGTAAATTATTGCTGGTGGAAGGGTCGCCGGAAGCAGCCGAACAGGCTACACGGGAGGCGTTGGCTTTACGCGGCAACTGGAGAGGTATCAACAGCAGTTCTTTTATGCTGCTGGGACAAACCCTTCTTGAACAGGAGCGCTATGAAGAAGCGCTGGATGCCGCCCAGAAAGGCCTTCAGTGGGCTGCTCCCGGCTTCGATGCGGCCAACCCCATGGTCAACCCTCCCTGGGAAACCCTGGAGAGCATTGCTCAGGCCAGAGGGTTGCTGAAACTCAAGGGCGATATCCTCCGGGAAAGAGGACTTGCCAGTGAGGAACAGAACTTACTCCTGGCTTCCCTGTCCGCCTTCCAGCAGGGAGACTCCCTGGTGATGTGGCTGCGCAATACCTATCAAAGCCGCTTATCCCGTGACCTAATAGCCGCCAATGCCAATGAATTGTATGCCGGCGCTTTGCACACGCTATATCATCTTTATCAGCAAACTGGAGACACCCTTTTTTTTGACCAGGCGCTGGCTTTCTCGGAAAAGAATAAGGCACTATCAGTACTGGAAAACCTCAATCAGTTGTACGCCCGTTCTTTTTCCGGCGTCCCCGATGCGGTGGTGGAGGCCGAACGGCAATTGCTGGAAGAAATAGAATTTTATTCCAACCTGGTCAAACGCAATCGCGGCTATGAGGCTGACAGCCTGCTGGCTGCCTGGGAAGGCCTGATCTTTGAAAAACGCCTTCAGCAGGATAGCCTGCTCAACCGGATCGAGACACAGTATCCCCGGTATTATCAGATGAAGCATGGTTTTCAGCTGTCGGCAGTGGGGCCTTTGCAACAGGAGTTGTTATCCCCGGGAGAAACCCTGCTCGAATATTTCTGGGGCGACGATGTTCTTTTTGTTTTCCTGCTCACCCGGGAAAAGCGGCAGTTTTTTTGTTTACCCGCCCATCAGCTTGCAGATCGAATATTGGCCGTTTGCCAGGCGGTGGTCAGGCGGGAGCCGGCATTTTACCAGTTGAGTCATGAATTGTATAAGACGCTGATCCAACCACTCGAGCCTTACATCGAGGGTTCCAAACTGGCTATCGTGCCTGACAACATCCTCGCCCGTCTACCTTTTGAGTTATTGCTTTATGAACCCGTCTCTGGTGAAGGCCTGCTTCAGGCTCAGCACGCCTATTTGTTGAAAAAATACGCTATTCGGAATCTTTTCTCCGCCAATGTCGCCTTACAGGCACGCCACCAAACAGCGATGACCCCGGCCAATAGAGCGATATTGGCCCTGGCCCCTTCCTTTGATGCAGAAACCGCCTCGGTGGAAAGCTCCGGTTTTGCCAATTTACCAGGCGCCCGCTCAGAACTGGATAGCCTGGAGGCAGCCTATCAGGGGCTTTTTTTACGGGGTGAAGACGCTACGGAGGCTAATTTTCGGAAGTACTGCCGCAGCTACGGCATCTACCACATTGCTACGCATACGGAGATCGATCAGCGCCTGCCTTCCGCTTCTCACTTTCTGATGAAGGAAGGCGCCGGGGAGGATGGGCGGTTGTATGTGTACGAGCTGTACAATATGCGCCTGGATGCAGATCTGGCCGTGCTTAGTTCCTGTAACACCGGTACGGGAGAAATAAAGGCCGGAGAGGGGAGCGCCAGCCTGGCCCACGCCTTTGCTTACGCCGGCTGTTCTGACATAGTGATGTCACTCTGGCCGGTAAAAGACCGGACGACACCGGTTCTGGTCAAACGGTACTACGACAATATGGCGGCAGGTATGGATAGATGTGAGGCGTTACGGCAGGCGAAGCTGTATTACCTGGAATACGATGAACTTTTTGCCCATCCTTATTACTGGAGTGGCTTCCTTTATATGGGCAGCCGGGCCCCATTGTCTCTTAAAAGAAATTGGAATCTTCCACGTTGGCCGTTTATGCTCCTGGCCTGCTTTTTGGCATTGGGCCTCATATTTGTTTTAATACGGCGCGGGACTCTGTAGCGTACCGGTCTTTCCCATCTTCCAGTTCGAGGAATAGCGCCCGGGCTCTTTCCGTATGTCCATTTTGGAGCAGCGCCAGCGCCAGATACCATTTCAGGGGCCGTTCATAAGCTGGCTGGGGCAGGTTGGCCAAAGCCGATTCCAACTCTCTGCCGGCCATCTCCGCTTTCCCTTCTCCCAGAAGAACAATGCCGAGGTATCCCCTAATCTCCGAGTCCCTATTGTTTTCTGCCAGGTACTTTTCCATAAGGTTCCTGGCCAGCTGATAGTTGCCGGCCTCATAGGCCTGCATGGCTTTTGCGCGGGATGGAGTGGCCTCTTCGTAGGCGGATGGCCCGGCGTTCCGGCCGCCACTATCTGTATTTACCGCGCTAGGCAGATAATCAAAATGCTGGGCGAAGAGCGCTTCATTTCCGGAGGACTGGCTTAGGAAGAAGTATCCGGCCACCAAAAGGAACGCGGCGGCGGCGGCAATGCTGAGGAACCGGCGGATAGGAAACGAGCGGCCGCTACCGCTAGCGGCCGCCAATCTTCGGTCCAGTTTTTTCAAGGTAGTACCCAGCCCTTCTGCTTCGGGTTGATATTGCAGTCCGGCCAATGCGCGGCGCGAGAATTCGTTGAGTTCATTTTTCGTGTCCTGATATTCCCGGCGGCGATGCCGCTCGAGCATTTCCTGGCGGGACAAAGATCTTTCGTTTCGGGGCCTGTCTTTTTTCATGTTAGCTTGAGGATTATATTTTTAAGGTTGCGCCTTCCGTTCTGAATGTGGCTCTTCACATCATTGAGTGTGTAAGAAGTTTGCTCGGTTATTTCCTGATAAGACTTGTTTTGCAGGTAAAACAGAATGATGCATGTGCGCTGTTGCTCCTTGAGTTGGTCAATGGCGTCACTGAGCGCTTCATAGCGCCGTTCTTCAACATCTATAGTATAAAGAGCTTCATCCGGGGCGGATTCCACAAAAGCCTCCTCACAAATCTCATCCAGGCCCTCGGTGCGCTGCCGGGCTTTTTCCTTCAGCAACTTGAGGCAATAGTTGCGCACCACCAGATACAGCCAGGATTCAAAGTCTTCGATAGAATATTTCAGGAGTTTAGGAGGCAGGTCGGCGAAACTGTCCATTACAGCGTCTTCGGCGTCATGCTGATTTTTCAGGTAACTCAGGCAAAGGCCGTAGAGTTTGTGGCTATGCCGTTTGAATAATAGCGCGAGAATGGCCTGAGAAGGCCGGCGCTTATAGGCGGCGAGCAGTTCCTCGTCACTACGGGTATCCGTCCGCTTTTTGAATAGGAGCATAAAATGAGCCCGGGATTTTGGTGTGGGGTAAATTTAGGGCTTTTTTTTAACTACTGGCATGGCGTTTTTTGCCACTAAAACACAAAGGCTGCACTAAGGTTTGATGGACTTTCACGCAGTTTGATGCAAATACGCTTCTATGGCCTCCTTTATATCTTTTTTAAAAGCTGCTTTGTCGAAACCCTTAAGCTCCCCCGGCCGCTCCAGGCATTCGAGCAAGCCCAGCAAAACGTATTGGCCGTACTCCGGGTCATTCATCCGGATGGCTTTGTCAAAATCCAGGTCTATGGTCAGGAACCACTCTTTTCGCTTTCTTAAATACTTGTTTCTGTTGCTTCTGTGCCGCTCCGGCATTTTTTCGCTGATGGTAGGGCTGTATGTAATGCCTTTTACCCTATCGCCTTATTTTGAGAGGTCGATCCTAAAGAACAGGAAAGGTTATTACCTGTTTTATCCAAAGGCGAAATGTGAAATGATGATGGTCAAAGTAAAGTCAAAAGACAACTCGAAGTTGTCATTTGACGTGCGCCCCGACTATTTCCGCCTGAAAAACACAAATCCGTTCTTCCTCCCGATCTCCTCCAGCGTTTCCATCTCCTCCAGCGGTTTCGCCCGGTGTATTTTTGAAACGATATACGCCGGCTTGTCCAGCGGGCCGTAGAAAAGGCGGTTCATACAGGCGGTGTCCTTGAAGCAGGCGTCGCCGGCCTTCTGTGGCTGCCCGTAGAAAAGATGGGTGTAGGTCTTGTACCCATGCGCCGCCAGGTAGCAATCCTCATCGGCCTTTTCGGCGAAGAACTCCACGGCGGCGCGCTGGGAGTAGCCCTCGATGCGCTTGATGAAAAAGACGAGAGTGAGTAGGACGAAAATGGCGGTTCCGCCGAAAAGGGCCAGGAAGGAACGCTGTTTATTGCCCCGGCGCCAGGCGGCGAAAAAGTAACCCAGCAACCCGAGCAGGAACAGGCCGGGGATGATTTCGAATCCCGTCCAGTGCACATTGGCTTCCAGGTTGCCCTGGGCGAAAGGATCGTTAAAGAGGGGTTTGAGGATCTCGGCGTTCATACCTACGAATGGCACCGCTATGGTGGCGAAGATGAACAGCCCGCCTACGAACCATAGCCCAAAGGCCATCCAGCGGTTGAGCCGCACCTGGCCGTCGAGCATCTTTTCCATCGTCAATGCCGCCAGGTAGGTGAGGGGGAAGTAACACATGGAGGAATAGTGTACGATCTTGGATTGTACGATGGTGAACAGAATGAGCACCACCCAGAACAGGTATTTCATCCACCGCCGGAAGTCGTTGAGGTAAGGCAGGTTATCCTGCGGCATTTTGAAAAAAGCACGGATGGCAAAGATAGAAGCCGGGAAACAGCCTACCAGCAACACGGCAAAGTGGTAGCCCGGAAAGCCGGCGTGCCCCGCATCGGGGGTGCTGAACAGCCGGTACTGGTATTTATTGAATTCGTAAATGAACCGGGGGCCGTTCTGGAGCGTCTCTACCCCGTACCAGGCCAGGGTGACTAAAGTGGCGGCAAAGGTAAAAAAGAGGAACTGCGGCACATTCACATAAAAGCGGAAGCGCTGGTACACCCAGTACACGCCCATGGTGAGCACGACGATCAGGTAGGCGACCTGCCCTTTGGTCAGGATGCCCATACCGATCCAGAAGCCTCCCAGAAAGAGGTACCACCATCTGTTCTTATCCAGGACGATGTTGCTGAATTGATTCTTTTTCCAGTGAAACAGGATGAAATAGTACAGCCCCAGAAAGATGAACAGATTGAACCAGGGGTCAATGATACCGGATTTGAAGTACAGGAAGGGCAGAATACTACCGAAGTAAGTTCCCGCCCAAAGGACGCCGAAGCGCGTCCCCTTGAGCCGTTGCCCCATACGGAAGAGCAACACCAGGGTAAGGACGCCACAAATAGCATTGGGAAAGCGGGCGGCAAAATCGCTGACGCCAAAAAGCGCCATGGCTCCGGCCTGCAACCAAAAGAAAAAAGGCGGCTTCTGGAAAAAAGGTTCGAAGTTGACATGCACCCGGGTGTAATCCTTCAACAGTAACATCTCCCGGCTGATCTCCGCAAAGTTGATCTCGTCCCAGTCAAAAAGGTGTACACCTCCCAGGAAAGGAATGAAGAATAAAGCACCCAATAGAGCGAACCCCAGGGTGTATCTGGTATTGTCTTGCATTTGTTACTTGTTATTACCCACCCTTCCGAATTCCGACACGGCGGCGGGCCTCACTGCGTTCGGCTTCCCATTTGCCACTTCCGACTTCCGACTTCCGACTTCCGAAGCCCCCTCACTTCCTCCGGCTAAACCAATTCAGCACCTTACTCACAAAATCATCATTGATGCCAAGCGCCCCTTTGACCTTAGTGTACACATTCACTGCCTGTTTATCCAGCCAGATGAAGAGCGCTTTGATCCCATCGGTGGGGCGGGCCCGGTAGTTGGTGGCCCTGGCCCTTGGCGCCTTTTCCTCTTCGGTGAAATAGTAGAGGGCGATGGATTTGCGGGTCATATCTTCCGGGCACTCGATGGGGTCGGGCAGGCCGTGGAAGGAATCCTCGTCGGTATTGAAGATGGCGCAACGGTTGAATACCGGGCTGATCTTCTGCACGCAGGCTTTCATATCTCGCGACCACAGTTCAAGGTCGCCCTTGTATTCCGGCAGCCAGCCCTCGTTGAGGTAAACCAGCAGGTTGACCCGCCGCCGCCAGGTGCGTTTATGAGGATGGACGGTAAAGTCGGCGTGGATATTGAGGTAGCCGCCGCGTTGGCTTTGGTGCAGGCCACCGCCCTCGAGAGTGGGGTCGGCTTTGAGGCCCGGTATGCCGGTCAGTTCACTCAGAGCGGCAACGAATTCTTCCGTATTAAGCGCCGTGATAACCTCCCGGATGAAACCGGGAATGAGATCCATTTTATTGAGCCCGTGTTTCTTTTCGTTGACATGCACGTAGTGTATCCAACCCTGGTCCTTTACCTTGGGGAAGGCGTTCACGGCCTCCCGCGCCGCCCACTCTTCCAGGAAATTGTCGAACTGCGCATGCGGATAAGGGGCTGCTTGTTGATAAGAAGGGGCACTTTCCCGGAATTTGGTTTTCCATTTTTCCAGGTCGATGATCTGTTGTTGGGTGTCTTGTTCTACCATTGTTAAAAGCGATTGAAATTGGGGTCAAAGATAAGGTTATTTAGGGGCTATGCAAGATGGGTTATTTCCCATATTCCCATTGCCGAAAAAATTCCCAGACGACGATGCCCAGGCAGACGGAAATGTTCAGCGAGTGTTTGGTGCCAAACTGCGGAACCTCAATACAACCATCCACCGCCGCCATGGCTTCCTCGCTGACGCCCTGCACTTCATTGCCGAACACCAGGGCGTACTTCTGGCCTTCTTCCACCTTTACATCCTGCAGAAAGGTGCGCCGGTCAGCCTGTTCGACAGCCAGCACCTTATAGCCTTGCTCCCGCAACCGATGGATGGCCGGGGTTACTTCTTTTTCGTATGACCAGTCTACCGAATCGGTGGCTCCAATGGCCGTTTTCAGGATCTCCCGGTGGGGTGGCGTGGCGGTGATGCCGCAGAGTACGATTTTCTCCAATGCAAAGGCGTCGGCAGTGCGGAAGGCGGAGCCTACGTTGAGAGCCGAGCGGATGTTATCGAGCACCAGGCAAATAGGTGCTTTTTCCTGGGCTTTGAATTCCGCAACGCTGGCGCGGTTGAGTTCTTTCAGGCTGAGTTTTCGCATCTGGCAATAAAAGGAAAAATGAAATATTTTTGGTAACTATTCCACAGTTAGTTTTTGGTGGGATAATTCAATTTTCTGCGTCTTCAAAAAAAACCGTCCTGATTTCCAGTGATTTGCGAACTGCGAACACCGAATTCCGCCCCCCCCTTTTGGTGGTTAACAAATAGCCGATCACCCCCACAACTCATAAGCCCGGCCCTTCCCGAAGTAGCCTTCTGCACAGATACCCTCCCATCACACTGGCCACGCCAACTGAAACCCCTTCCCCGTCAAGATGGAGCCATCCACCACCGGCACCGCGCCTTCTGGCAATAACAACTTTGCCGGACAGGCCTCCAGAATATCCCTTTGCAGGTCAATCCCCGGCATGACACAGTCCAGTTGTAAGCCTTGCCTGGTCAGTTGGAAAGCGCCGACGTTAGTCACGTAAAACACCTTCTTGCCAAGGCGCAGCGCTTCCCGGGCGCTGAAGGTGATATGGCTCACTGCTTGAACGAACTTGGGCTTGCCGGGTTTGATGATCCGCATCCGCTCCTCTTGTATTTTAAATTCCGCCCCGGCCATCCAGGTGCCGATGAAGATAACAACCGGGGCGCCATAGACGATGTCCGGAAAGCCACCGGGCCCAACATAGTCCACCATCCGGGGTCCGCGCCGGGAGGCGTTCACATTGCCTTTTTCATCTACCTCCAGAAAGCCCAGCACGCAGGCGCCCAGTTTTTCCAGATACAGATGAAACATCTCCGTAGAGGAGATCAACTTCTCCGGATTGATGGCCGCGCCAAAGAAAACGCCGGGAACCGGCAATCCGCCGTAAGCCCCCGCCTCGGTTGTAAACGTCAATTCTTTCCCCAGGCCCTGCCCCACCACATTGCGGGCCACTTCTTCCGGAAACCCCACGCCAATATTGACCATGGAGCCTTTGGGCACTTCGCGGGCAAAGATCGACGCCGCCAGGCGCGCCATGGCGTTGCCCACTTCGTCCCTCACCGGAGTGATCTTCAGCAGGGTATTCATAAATCGGAGGCGGGCCGCCGCCTTTTCGGTATCTACCAGCCTGCCGGGGGTAAACATCGGCCAGTAGCGATACTGCCGCACACTGGCCGTTTGTTCATTATAGGGATGGACGACGATGTAGTCAACCTTCACCGCCGGCATGCCAATCTTCTGTTCTTCTTTAGAAATGATGGCGCTGACGGTCGCCATCACTATCCCCCCGTTAGCGCGGGCGGCACGGGCGGTGTATTCGTTTTCAGAAAGGCAGGAGGCATGGTGGAAGTAAATATTACCTTCCGCATCGGCGTATGGTGCATTGAACAATGCTACTTTCACTCTGGGCAGGGTGTAGATAAGGGCATCGCCGTCCGCCCGGATAAACTGATCTTTGGCGCCGGGGCTCACCCGGGAGCCATCGCCCACCCGAGGATCGAGGAAGGTGGCCAGCCCCACTTCGGTGCGTAGTTCGGTTTCGCCTTGCTCCTGGGCTTCGAAAAGGCGGGCCATTGCGCCCTGCGCCATGGTGTGCAATTCTAATTGCCCTTCATCCGCCAGGCGCAGCTGCGCCTTGGTGGTCTCCAGGTGGCCGGCAATGTATCGCGTCATCAGCCCCGGTAGCCCCAGCTCTTCCACCGTGCCCGGCACTTTCCCACGGCTGCCCTGGGCGCCGACGTTCATCCAGGTAAGGTTCCGGGGATGGCCTGTCTTCTCAAAAGCCTCCCGAATAGCCCAGAAGAAGGCGGAGCAACGGGCGTTGCCCGCCATCCCGCTGGAAGTAACACAGGCGCCATCCGGGATCTTGAGCGCCGCTTCGCGGGCGGTGATGAATTTTTCGGATACCTGCTCTTTGGGGAAATAGTCCAGGTCGCACTTCGACCAGGTGAACCGCCATCGGAGGATGTGGAAAACCAGCGCTGCTTTTTCAAGGAGTGTCATAATTATTTGGTTTTGGGTTTCGGTAGATTTTCCAGATCTACCTATCGGGCCGCAATGAAGATCTGAAAAATCTAAAAACCTCAGCCTACATCGAAATACTCCCCTTCCGGAAGTCCGTGGAACCGATAATGGCATTGATCACGTAGGGCACGCCATTGTCCATACTTTCCATCGCCCGCTTCAGCGCCCCTTCAAGATCACCGAGCTTTTCCACCCGCTCGCCGGCGCCCCCAAAGGACTCCGCCACGCGGTGGTAATCGGACCGGGGCAGTGTCGTGGCCGTATCACTGCCCAGCAGCGTCACCTGGTCGCGGGCGATCTGCTCCCAGGAGCCGTTGTTGCCGATGATCCCGCAAACTTTCATGCCAAATTTCTTGAAGGTGTCCATTTCCATCAGGCTGTAGGCGGCGCTGCCGTCGCCGTAGATGATCCAGATGTAATCATCGGGGTAGCGCAGAGCGGCGCCCATCGCGAAGCCGCCGCCGACACCCAGAGTGCCAAACACGCCGGGGTCGAGCCAGGCCAGGGGGCGGCGCGGGCGTAAGGTGTAGGAGGCCGTGGCGGCAAAATCGCCACCATCGGCGATCAGTACGGAATTGTCGGGTATCAGAGTTTCCATTTTTTGAAAGAGGGCCACCGGGTTGATGCCCTCTATGGACTGGCTGGCCATCTGCCGGATCTCTTCGTCGCGAGCGTCCTCTCGGCCTTGGAGCTGCGCTTTCCAATCCGCCCAGTCCGGGAAGGTATCCGCTTCACCGGACAGCTCAATGAGGAAAGCGCCGGGGTCGGCCAGAATGGCCCGGTGCGGCGAGAGGTTCTTCTTCAGCTCTTCCCGGCTGCGGTTGATGGCAATCTTGCGGGCCCGGCGGTTGAGGTGGCTGCCGTAGTCGAGCCGGAAATCGACGGGCACTCCACAGAGTAGAATGCAATCGGCCTCTCGCATCGCCATTTTGCGCTTGTGGCGGTACTGCACCTCGCTGATGTGGCCGGTGAGGCCGCGCGCCATGCCGCTAAGATAAACCGGGATGCCGAGGCGCTTCACGGCGGCGCAGAGTGTACCCACCTCTTCCACCTCCATCATGGCGCCACTGCTGATGACCATCACGGGGCGCTCGGCGCCCTTGGCCGCTCTGGCAACAGCATTGACTTCCGTTTGGGTGAAAGTGGGGATCAGCGGCTGTTCCTCCCCGGGGACGACATAGTTTTGCATGCCTTTGAAAAGGCCGTTGACGTGCCGGTTGATATACCATTGCAGGGCCTTTCCCAACAGGGAAGCGCCCCCGTTGCTCTTTTTTCCATACCACTCCCGTACGATTTCTTCGTTATAGAGAAGGTCGACCGGCAGTT
Source organism: Phaeodactylibacter sp. (assembly GCA_020436535.1). GTDB lineage: Bacteria > Bacteroidota > Bacteroidia > Chitinophagales > Saprospiraceae > JACJXW01. Next base: position 3,692 of record JAGQXQ010000196.1, on the reverse strand, counting down.
CGACAAATACCGGGCCGGGAACGCCGGAGCGGGCGATGCGCATGGCCTTGTTCAGGGCGGGAGCGATCTCTCGTTGCCGCTTCACGATGGTTGCCCACTTGACGTGGGGTTTGACCAGCGCCATCTGGTCGATGTCCTGCAGGGCGCCTCGGTTGCGCAGCAGGGTGGCCGTGGCGCCCCCTAGCAACAGGAGCGGCGATTGCGCCATCTGGGCATTCTTCAGGGCTGTGATCGTATTGGTCACGCCAGGGCCAGCCGTCACCACCGCAACGCCAGGAACGCCGGTGAGCCGGGCAGTGGCGTCTGCGGCGAAGAGCGCCGATGCCTCATCCCGCACATCGATAACCCGGATGCCCTGGTTTTCTGCTTCTACATAGATAGGAGCAATATGGCCGCCGCAGAGGGTGAAGAGGTGTTGTACACCATGGTTTTGGAGGACTTGGGCAATGATCTGGCCACCGTTCATATCATTCAGGGTTTTATTGACTGGTGAATCCCCTACCGGGTATTCGGTATTCGGGGGCAACCGAACGCCGAACTACCGAAGTGGGGGACTACCCATTGAACTTGGACTAAGATGGCAATAATTATTCTATTTCCGGAAAAAGGCCTGGCCAAATAAATGCTCTATATTGAAAACACCTCAGCAACATTCCATTGTTCTTATTATCTTCCCGCGTGATGGACCGACCACTGAAAAAAAGACTTTTTTGGGTTTTACTAGCCTGCCCGCTCGCCCTCTTCGGACAGCAATTCAACTTCCGGAACTATTCCGTGCAGGAAGGCCTGGCGCAATCCAGGGTCAATGCGGTACTGGAGGATAGCCGCGGCTACATCTGGATGGGAACAGAAGGCGGAGGGCTGAGCCGTTATGACGGCCTGCGCTTTCAGAATTTTTCTACCCGGGACGGCCTGCCCGGCAATTATATCACCGCCCTTTATGAATCCGCCGACGGACGGTTGTGGATCGGCGCCCGGAACGGCCTGTGCCGCTACGATGGCCTGTCCTTCCAGCCTATCTTTCCCCAACTGGCGATCGAAGTAAATGCCCTCGGCCCTTTTGGCGCCGATACCCTATGTATCGGCGCTGAACAGGGCGTATTTCTGTTCACCAACGGCCGTATTTCGCCGTATAGGGCCAGCGAAGAGCCTGCCTACTGCCTGCTGCCGGAAGGCCGCCGCCTATGGATCGGCACGGGCCATGGGATAGTGTGGTATGAAAACGGACGGCTCAGCCGCCCCTCCATGCCGCGGGCGTTGGCCGGAGCCCAGGTCCGCAGTCTTAGCCAGGATAGCCTCGGGCAAATATGGGTTGGTACTTACGGCAGGGGTTTGTACCGCTACGACGGGCAATTTCACTTAGTTTATCAAAATATCAGCAACTTTATTCTCTGCATGCTCCAGGGTAGCGACGGGCGCCTCTGGGCAGGTACCCTCGATCGCGGACTGATGAACTGGACCCCGGATGGAAGCTCTTTTGAGCAATTAACCGAGATGGATGGACTTTGCAGCAATCATATCCTCGCCATGGCGGAAAGCCGCTGGGGCGACTTCTGGTTCGGCTCCGCCGGCGGGGGGGCCAGCCAGTATTCCGGCCAGCAATTCGTTCAATATACAGAAAAGGACGGCCTGCCTGACAATTACACCTATGCCCTGGCCGCCGACACCGCCGGGCAGTTAATCGTCTCCTGCGGACAAGCGGGTATTGCCCGGTATGATGACACAACCTTCCAGCTCCTTCCCGAATTTAACGGCATTGTAACGCGGGCACTCATCGTAGATGACAGCAACCGCGTATGGGCGGGAACCGAAGGGCGAGGGCTTTTCATCTTTAGCGATACTGTTGTTTATCAAATCGACAAGCAAGCCGGGCTGAGCGGAAACTGGATCCGGGCTTTCGCGCGAGAGCCAACAGGAGCGGTCTGGGTAGGCGCCGCCGACGGTGGCTTTTCCCGGATCCGCATCGACTCCCTCCCCAATGGGCTGGATATTCAAACCGTTCAGCAGAAAGAGGGCTTACCGGATATCCGCATTTTTGCGATGTTGCGGGATAGCCTGGGGCAGCTGTGGTACGGTACGCCCACCGGACTGGGCCTTTGGGCCGCCGGTAACAACCGGGCTTTTCTCACTGCCCGCGATGGGTTGCCCCAGGGTAACATCCGCTGCCTCGCCCAGGACAGTACCGGTTACGTATGGGTAGGCGCTGCCGGAGGAGGTATCGCCCGCATACAGTGCAGGGGCGATTCCTGCCGCGCCATTCCCGTAGAGGGCCTCACTTCCAGTAACATCTACCTGCTCGCCTGCGGGGCCGACGGACAGCTGTGGGCCGGCAGCCAACTCGGCCTCGACCGGCTGACGCTGGACGCCGAAGGCAACGTCAAAGCCATCAAACACTTCGGCCGGGCAGAAGGCTTCACCGGCATCGAAACTGTGCAGAATGCCGTACTGCTGGATAAAAAGGATAACCTCTGGTTCGGCACCGTAAACGGCCTGATGAAATATAACTCCCGGTACAATTTCACCAACGCCATACCTCCGTTGTTGCACTTCACCGATATTCGCCTCTTTTACGAACCGCTGGAAAGAACAGCCTACGCCGGCCGGCTCGGCCCCTGGCATCAGTTGAAGGACTCACTGGTATTGCCCTATAACCAGAATCATCTCGAATTTGAATTCCTGGGCATCAACCACCCCAATCCGGAGAAGGTCACTTACCAGTGGCGCCTGCTGGGACAGGAAGCGGAGTGGTCGCCACCCTCACAGCGGAATAATGTCACCTATTCCAACCTCTCCCCGGGAACCTACACCTTTCAGGCACGCGCTTTCAACGAGGACGGGGTGCCCTCCCCTACTCCTCTGGAAGCCAGCTTTACCATCGAGCCGCCCTTTTGGGCCACGTGGTGGTTCCGCGCTATCGCCATTGGGGCGCTGGCCCTTATGATCGTGCTGTTTATCTGGTGGCGCATCCGCCGCGTCCGTTTCCAGGCACGCCTGGAGCGGGAACGCCTGGAAATGGAAAAGCACCTGCTGGAGCTCGAACAGAAAGCCCTGCAACTGCAGATGAACCCCCACTTCATCTTCAACGCGCTGAATTCCATCCAAAGCCTGATCGTTCAGCAAGACCAGGCCACCGCCCGCCGCCTGCTGGCCCAGTTCGCCCGCCTGATGCGCGCCATCCTCTACAATTCCCGCAAGGAGCTGGTCAGCCTGGAAGAAGAACTTGCCGTCCTCCGCAATTACCTGGACCTGGAAAGCCACATCCGGGGCAACCTCTTTGATTATGAGATCACCTTGGGTGACGGCCTGGAAGAAGAGGCGGTACTGCTACCTCCTATGTTGTTGCAGCCCTTTCTGGAGAATGCCATCCGGCACGGGATCGCTCCATCCGGTAAAAAAGGACATATCGAACTGGCTTTTCAGCAAAAAGGCCCTATTTTGGAGATTCGTATCAGGGATAACGGCATCGGCATTGAAGAAAGCCGCCGGAAGAATAAAGATACCAGCCACCAATCTACCGCCCTGCAGTCTATCCAAGAGCGGCTGGAGGTACTGAGCAAAGAACACAACATCCGCGCCCCCCTGGAGATCAGGGAGTGGATGATGGAGAATGGAGAAGTTGGAGGAACGGAGGTGGTGGTACGAGTCGCTTTTTCAGAATGAAAGGCTAAGTGGCCGGACAGTATTAGGTTACT
>JAGQXQ010000033.1:3507-21082 GCA_020436535.1 Phaeodactylibacter sp. | reverse complement strand
GTGACGGCATTCAGTTGCTCTTTGCCGCCTATCGTCTCCAGATAATTATCGACGATCTCTTCTGCCGTCTGCGCCTGAAGGGTTGAAAGGCCAGCCATAAACAGCAAAGCAGAAAAAAGGATTAACATCTTTTTCATAGTACTTAAGTTTTTTTGATGCAATGACGAAAAGTTCATAAAAACACCGAAGATAAAAATTTGGACACGATTCCGCCGAAACTTTTCGACTGAAGCCGGCAATCGGCCTTTAAATAGAAGTTTTTCTGCCTTCGGTGACAATATTAATGCCAGATAAACAACCAATCAGGCATTTTTATTGGGGATCAGCAAATAAATTAATAGTAAACCTATTTAAAAAGATAGTTTTATATATCTTTATGGTAGGTTTACATTTTCGCTTAACTGTTTACACGGGAAAAGGAGCAGGCAAAGCCTAAGACAAAACGCTTTTCTTTCTGAACATCAAATGCAGCATCCAATGCTAAAACTACTGCTTGCACAAAATTTCCGCTCCTCTCCCGGATATGCGACAAAATATTTTCTGGACTTTGCCGATGCGGTGAATGCAGATGTTACCATAGTGAACCCCTGTTCCGGTAAGGACGGGGTAGCTGCAAGGATGCTTTCAGGAGCAGGCGATTGGTTGTGTGAACGATTTATTCCTAAAGGCTGTTTCGGCCGAAGTGTTGCCCGGGAAGCAGTGAAATCGAGTCAGATTTTTTCTTATGACCTCATCCTGGCTGGCCGGGAAAGGAAGAGAGGGTGGTTTGGCAAGCATCCAACCCGGCACCTTTCAAAAATGGCCTGGGCGCCGGTGATGCTGATACCGGAAAAAGTTGTGTTCAAGCCATTCAGGAATATCCTTTTTATTGATGATCAAGAGCTTATCACTAAACAACCCGTCCTTGAGAAATTGAGTGAATGCTGGCGGCAGAAACACTTTCTGTATCCCGTTAGAAGGCGTCGATATGGCAGAGGCAGTTACCATTCCCGGCGGTTTGATGAGACAGGGTTTCCAGTTTATCCCCAATTTGATATTGGCCATCTCTGGCAATATATTCAATTACATCAGATTGGCCTACTAGTGACAAATGCCAATCGGGCGGACAGCCACATCCTGGAAAAGCTGCCTGTTCCGTTACTTTCCTTCAATTCCCGAAGCATAGCTAATTCCCCTTCAACGGTCCATACAACTGCCTTCGCTGCTCAAAGGAAACGATACGGGAAGGAAGGGTTTAAAACAAAATCAAAGTAATACTACTTTAAGCAAAAAATATACAATGTTTTTAATTAGTAAAACATTTATATTATATTAGTGTTACTATTTTATTAAATACAACTGAAAGCATACTTAGCTGGCCTGCCCACAAGGCGGCCTTACCTATTTGCCTTTAACACAAAATAAAGACTGATCATGGATTCCAATGTTAGCACTACTGCAGAGCCTAGTTTGTTTTCCAATCTTAAATATGACCTTCCAGCCAGTATAGTCGTCTTTCTGGTAGCCCTTCCACTTTGCCTCGGCATTGCGCTTGCTTCTGGCGCTCCGCTTTTTTCGGGGATCATCGCTGGTATCGTTGGAGGTATCGTCGTCGGTTTCGCCAGTGGCTCACAGATTGGAGTGAGCGGCCCTGCGGCCGGCCTGGCAGTTATTGTTTTGTCAGCCATTCAGGAATTTGGCACATTTGAGGTATTCCTGCTGGCCGTTGTGGTCTCCGGTGTGATACAAATGTTGTTAGGTTTTGCAAAAGCCGGCATTATCGGTTATTATTTTCCGTCTTCTGTGATCAAGGGGATGCTGTCTGGTATTGGCATTATTATTATCCTCAAGCAGATCCCACACGCACTGGGTTATGATAAGGATTATGAAGGAAATTTTTCCTTTGTGCAACCTGATGGGCACAATACCCTATCCGAGCTATATTATATGCTCGACTTCGTTAGTCCGGGCGCTATCATCATAGCCCTCGTTTCACTGGCGATACTGGTATTGTGGGAACAGCCGTTTATGCAGCGGCGTCCTGTATTCAAGATCGTTCAGGGGCCTCTGGTCGTAGTTGTGGCCGGCATTTTATTTAATCTGTTATTCCAGTCCATGCCACAATTTGCGCTCAAGGGAGATCAGATCGTCAATATACCGGTAGCGGAAAGCCTGAGTGGGTTCCTCGGGCTGTTCACTTTACCAGATTTCAGTCAGATCACCAACCCACAGATATACATTACCGCCATTACCATAGCGGTAGTAGCCAGCCTGGAAACACTGCTCTGCGTGGAAGCAACAGATAAACTGGACCCCAATAAGCGGGTCACCCCCACTAACCGGGAACTCAAAGCACAAGGCCTGGGAAATATACTTTCCGGCCTGATCGGGGGCCTGCCGGTTACCCAGGTGATCGTCCGCAGCTCGGCCAATATTCAGTCGGGAGGCCGCAGCAAGGCCTCTGCCATTATCCACGGTTTCATTCTTTTGATTGCCGCTATGAGCATTCCGCATATTTTGAACCTGATACCATTGGCCAGCCTTGCCGCCATTCTTTTTTTAGTGGGTTACAAGCTGGCAAAGCCGGCCCTGTTCAAGCAAATGTACAAGCTAGGCAAAGCTCAATTCGTGCCCTTTATGGTCACCATTCTGGCCATTGTCTTCACCGACCTGCTAGTTGGTATTGGTATGGGATTGGTATTTGCTGTTTTCTATGTCCTTTACAACAATTACAAGAAGCCCTACTTTTTCTATCCCGAGAAACATGAGGAGGGGGCTCCCATTCGCTTCGAACTGGCTGAAGATGTGACCTTCCTCAACAAGGCAAGCATCCTGCAGACCCTAAACCATTTTCCGGAAAATTCCAAAGTGATCATCGACGCGACTAATTCCGTCAATATCGATCTGGATGTGATCGAGATCATCGAAGACTTCCGGCAGAATGCCCAGTACAAAAACATCGAGCTGGAAATCCTGGGGTTATATGAACAAAAGAAACCCAAGGAATCGGTTCAAGATCTCACGCAGTTGGTGCGTAACGGCAATGGGCCTAATAGCAAACTCGCTTTGCAAGATTAGACGTTCCCCATACTTTTCCCAACATTTCAATCAGGACAGGAGTTATCCCGAAAAGGGGTAGCTCCTGTTTAATATTCTCCAGTTAAATCCCCATGCGCCAGATATTGTAGCAAAATTTCCTTATCCTTAGGCTTCAACTGAGCGCTGATTCATGAAAAAACTGGAACGCCGATTGACCCTTCCTGCTGTAATAGCCATTGGTATCGGAGGGATGCTGGGAAGCGGGATCTTTGTACTACCGGGCATTGCCGCCGCCAAAACGGGCCCATCTCTATGGCTGGCCTATTTGTTGGCTGGCTTGTGCGTTTTGCCTGCTGCGCTCTCCAAATCAGAGCTGGCCTCGGCCATGCCTACTTCCGGCGGCACCTACATTTTCATTGAACGGGCTTTCGGGCCGATACTTGGCACTATTGCCGGCTTGGGCCTATGGCTTTCCCTTCTGCTAAAGAGCTCCTTTGCGCTCGTAGGCTTTGGCGCCTATCTGCTCGTACTGGCCGATGTGCCCTTAAAACCGGCATCACTCGGCTTCCTTGGCCTGATCATGGCCCTCAATATCATGGGTGTAAAGAAGGTGGGTAACATACAGATCGGAGTGGTAAGCCTTAGCTTACTGGGCTTGCTATTATTGGTCATTTTTGGCATCCCGAATGTGGAGCCCGCCAATATGACTCCTTTTCTGACGCATGGCAATAAAGGGTTGGTGGCCACTGCCGCTTTTGTTTTTGTTTCCTATGCCGGTGTGACCAAAATAGCGGCTATTGCAGAAGAGATCAAGGATCCCGGGCGGAACCTGCCTCTGTCTATGATATTGGTGCTGGTGGTGATTGGCCTGGTTTATACCCTGGTGAGTTTCACCCTGGTGGGTAATGTGCCGGTAGCGGAACTGGAGCATGACCTACACCCCATATACACACTGGCCAACCATTTGGCTGGCCGTTGGGGAGGGTTGGCGGCGGCTGTTCTGGGGGTAGTCACGCTCATTTCTATGGCCAATTCGGGGGTCCTCGCTGCTTCGCGTTTCCCTTTCGCTATGAGTCGCGACCGGCTGGTGCCTATCTTTTTCAGCAAGGTTAGCCCCCGGTTTCTCACACCGGTCAGCGCTATTATTGCCACCTGCCTACTTATGGCGCTGGCCATCAGCTTTCTGGATGTAGAGCGCATTGCCAAACTGGCCAGCGCATTCAAAGTCATGATGTTTATGGCGGTCAACGCCTGTGTGATCATACTGAGGGAAACAGCCGTACAGTGGTATGCGCCTCCTTATCGCTCACCGCTTTACCCCTGGATGCAGATCTTCGGAATAGTCTCGGGGATGGTGCTTTTAGTGTTGTTGGGCGCCACTGGCGTGCTCGGCGCCCTTTTGATCTCTGTAATTGGGGGTGGCATCTATTTTTTCTACGGCAGGATAAAGTCTCAGCGCAGCGGCGTACTGAAGAAGTATGGGCACAAGCCTGCTCTTTTCTTATTGTACCGCCGCAGCTGGAAAAAACTAATCGGGAAGGGCATTCAAAGTGAACCCTATGAAGCGATAAAAAGCACCAGCCTGGACGGTTCCCTGGCGAAAGAAGCGGAAGTAGTCATTCCCCTGTTCGGGAAAGAAAGTTCGGTGGAAATGTTGGTGGAAATGGGCGCTGCTCTGTCTATGGGTCAAAAAGTGCAGGTGGTGCACTTCAAGGAAGTACCCGACCAGACAGCCCTGGAGGCCTTGCTCAAAGAAAGCCCCATTATCACCTCACTAAATCGCCGGATTGCAGCGATGGCCCGGGAACGGAATGTAGATGTCGATTTTGATGCGGTCGTCACCCACGAACTGGTAAAGACCATTTATGAGGTCAGTACGCAGTCCCATTGCCGGTGGCTGGTCAGCGGATGGGAAGGCCGATCCCGAACCCGCCTGCTGGTACGCAACCCTATCGGCTGGCTGGTTACCCACCTGGACAGCAATTTTGCCCTCTTTAAAGATAATGGCGTGCGCTATATTCGCCGCATACTCATTGCCCAGCGGCCTTACCGGAATGATCTCAAATTCATTACTGCCGCCAGCCGGATCGCCGCTTTCTACGAAGCAGAGCTCACCCTGCTTCGGATCGCCCCCCAGCATACCTCTGAGGAAAAGCTTCGACAGATCAGGCAGGATTCTGAAAACCTGTTGAGTGCCTCCTCCTCTATTGCTAACCTGATCGTTCAAAAGAGCCCCCATCCAGTCAAAATGGTAACTGAAATGGCGGCGGAGTACGATCTGCTGATCACCGGTACCCCGGGTAAGGAGAACTGGACGGATGTACTCTTTGGCAGCAACCAGGACAAGTTTTCCCGGGAGGCCCCCTGTTCGGTATTGCGGTTGACGATTAATGAGTAGAAGCTTCTCGTTCGCGTTTGTGTTTCAGCCAATCCTTTTCCGAAAGAGCGCCCAGGCCGGGCCGAAGCTGTGGCTGTGCAAAGTGGAGGCCCTCGAAGACTCGATTGGCCAGTGCTATTTCGGCCGATCTTTTCGGGCCTGCTTCCAACTCAAACCGCTCTGTTCCATTCAGTTCTACATAAGGCGCAGGTTCATCCGGGAAGACGAGCAGCACATCCCCGTCTTTCACCTGTAGGACGCGGGGGGCAAAGGCGTCCAGCTGGAATAGAAGAACCGCCTCCAGTTTCCTGAAGGTATAGCGAAAAGTACGTTTTTCGGTTTCCTTTTTGTATTCTCCTTCTACAAAACCGCTGAATACGCGTTCCCGAACCCGGAAATCAGGCACTGCTTCCGGTATCATTGGATGCAGGCTGATGGCCTGGTCCGTAGCTAATGGTTGGATGCCCATAAAGTATTCGTACCACACCCGGAGGTATTCCGCATTGGACCAGGCCTGCAGGAAAGTGCCGGATAGTTTCGGCCAATCGGCGCCTGGGCGGGGCAGTGCATCGGTATTCTCACTCAGGCTGCCCACCGCGCCCATTTTCAGTGTCATCCGGCTCATATTGTTGAAAAGCGCGTAAGCCATATCCGCCTGGCTGGCCTCAAGTAGGCGCTGCATGGCCATGCCGTTGTTCCATAGCCAGACGGTCCCGTTGTGGTAAGCGGCGTCTTTATGGTAATAATCCGGGTTTTCGTGAAAAGGATGAAACTCGGGATGTTCCTGGCTGAGGGAAGCTACTCCCCATGGGTAAACGAGCTCCTCCCACACCTGGCGCGTAATGGCAAAGCGCAGGCTGTCATTTTTGATAAAATCGAGGGCGAAAAGCTGGTTGGGGCGCAGGGTGAATTCGGGCGTGCCATCTTTCTGGAGGCAGTCCGCCATAATAACCTGCCCTTCAGCCAGGAAGTCTTTGATAAAATTGACGCGCAGCTTTTTGGCAACGGAGATCCATCGTTTCGCATCTTCGGTTTTGTCCAACTGATTGGCGAAAAAAATGCTGGCTTGCAACTGCCCATACCATAGCGCTTGTATATCGTTGGCGCGATTGCCCCGGGGAGACCACGGCAACTTTTCCTCCATAGGCACATTAGGCTCGTCAATACGGGCGTCCATCCAGGTATCGGCAGCATCATGGGTGAGATAGCTCTTGTCGTCCACCCAGTATTTCAGCACGCCCTCTGTAGCTCTTTTCACAGCGGGGTATAGCTCCCGGATGATGGCCGTGTCGCCTGAATACTGGACATACTGCTGCAATGCAATCACAAAGCGGGGCGAGCCGTCGGCCGTGTTATAAATGACTTCTCCCGGGCGCAGCCGGTTGGGGACACGGCCGTAGTTGGGAGAAGCATCATCCGTGTTCTGATATTTGGCGAAGTCTTTCAGGATGTTAAGTGCTACTTCAAATTGGCCGGCCACCAGGCAGGCGCCGGGCAGGGAAATGAACAGGTCTCTTCCCCAGTAATCATTAAACCAGGGCAGGCCGGCGTATATGCCATAACCCGTCTGCCGGGTGATGAGCTGATCCAGCGTTAAAATGTTCCAACGGATAGCCTGGGTGAGCTGACTGTCGCTGGACTCGAAGTAATTGAGTTCGGAGATCAGGCCTTCCATGCGTTGCCGGCGTTCTACCGCCCAGGTTTCAAAATGCTGTTGCGCCTCAGCCAGCAAGCTGATGACTGCAGACTCTGTACTGTCCAATGCGATAAAAAAACCTTGAGCGGTAGCATCCGCCTGCAGGTAGGAAAGGCTGTCTTTCTCTACGATATCGGTACTGGCGGATTGGCGAGTGGTAATGCCCAGGAGCATATCCGGATATTCCCTGTGGCGAAAAAAGGCAACTGCGTCCTCGTATTTTTCAAATTGGATGGCTTCACCGATCAGGGAGATCGCCATGGTTTGCTCCGCTGCGGGTTGCAAATGAATAGACAATACCCGATGAAAATCGTAGAGGGACAATTCTTCTACTGCGTCCCCGTATTCCCGGCGCAGCAAATGTGGATATACGGTCACGGAGGCTTGCGTCCGGTCGAGTAGCTCTCCATTCAAAAGCAGGCTGTAATCCTTGAATATACGCCGGGTACGGACATTCCAGCCTGAAAACCAGTCGTCATTCACCTGGGTATGGGTACGGCCATAATAGTAGGCATCCTGCTTATCGGTATAAGAATATTCCCGGTTTTCACCAGGAGGGAGGACAACGCCCAGCCCCGTCAGCAAATTGCTTTGTTGTTCAGGCTGGCCCTCCTGTCTGGAAGGTTGACAGGCGGCGAGCGCCAGGAGGAAGAACAGATAAGAGCAGCGGTTTTTCATGAGTAGTCTATTGATTACCATAATTCTTCAGCAGGCTGGCAAACTCAAAAACATCCTGAAAGCTGTTGTACAGAGGTACGGGGGCTACACGTATCACTCCTGCCTGTCCGGGGCCTGCCTCCCCATTGTGCAGGTTATCCTCCCGCCAGTCGCTGATCACGCCATTTTCTTCCAGGTAGTTGTACAAACGTTTACCATCGCGGGGGGTGTAAATGGACAGCTGGCAACCACGGGCTTGCCGGCTATCCGGCGTGATGATGTGGAAATGCCCTCCCGCTCCTTTGATCTCCCGAAGCAGGAATTCCAGGTATCCGGTCAGCTTTTCGCTCTTGGTTCGTAGAGCAGACATGCTGGCCTGCTGAAAAATGTCCAGGCTGGCTTTATGTATGGCAAAGCTGAAGACCTGAGCGTTGCTCAGCTGCCATCCGGCGGCGCCTTTCATTGGCTTAAAGCCCTTACGCATGAGGAAGCGTTCGCTATCATCGTGTCCCCACCAGCCGGCGAGGCGGGGCAGGCCTGGATTATTGCCGTGGCGTTCGTGAACAAAGGCGCCGCTGGGGCCGCCCGGGCCGGAATTGAGGTATTTATAACTACACCATACTGCGAAGTCGGCGTTCCAGTCATGCAACTGCAATAGAACATTGCCGGCGGCATGAGCCAGGTCGAAACCGGCGTAAGCGCCTGCTTTGTGAGCCGCCTCAGTGATAGTTTTCAAGTCAAAGAATTGGCCGGTAAAGTAATTCACTCCGCCGAACATTACCAATGCCGTTTCCTTCCCATGCTGTTCTATGGTAGTTATTATATCTTCCGTACGTAAGTATTCCTCCCCTTCCCTTGGCTCCACTTCAACAATTGCCTGCTCTGGTTGGTAGCCATGCCAGCGTACCTGGCTTTCCACTGCATACTGGTCGGAAGGGAACGCCCCCGCTTCCATAATGATCTTATACCGGCTGGCATCCGGCCGGTAGAAGCTGGCCATCATCAGGTGCAAGTTGGTGGTCAGGGTATTCATCACGATCACCTCTTCCTCCTTCGCCCCCACTACATGCGACGTTTGGGGCAGGAGGAATTTGTGGTAGTCCATCCAGGGCATCTCCCCGCGAAAATGGCCTTCCACACCATCGGCTTTCCAGTGTTCCAGTTCGTGCAGCAGGGCGGCCTGTGCACTCTTAGGCTGCAGGCCAAGTGAGTTACCACAAAAATAGAGTACATCTTTCCCCTGGTGTTGAGGGAAGTAGAACTGATCGCGATAAGAACGAAGGGGGTCTTTTCGGTCTTGTTCCCGAGCATAGGCTAGGGTAGGTTGGTAGGGCATAGTGGTTATTAATTAAAACAAACTCCCCTGCTCTGCAAAGCTCATGGGGTTTTCCAGGCCCAGCAATTGGCGCTTCATATCCAACCCGTAAAAATAGCCTTGCAACTCCCCATTTTTGGCGATGCAGCGGTGGCAGGGCACGATGATGGCGATGGGGTTGTGGCGATTGGCCTGCCCGACGGCGCGGACGGCTTTGGGATCGCCCAGCTTATCGGCGATGGCCTTGTACGTGGTGGTGTGTCCGTAGGGAACTTTTAGCAATTCCCTCCAGACGGACTGCTGAAAAGCCGGGGCTGTACCAAAGTCGAGTTGCAAATCGAACTCCCGGCGTTCTCCCTTAAAATAAGCATTGAGCTGAACGATACAGTCGCGCAACACCTTCGGGATAGGGCCCGCGGGGCATGGTTTTGTATCGACCAGTTTTACAGAACTGATTCCGAGGCTGCTGCCTTGAATCTCGAAGCAACCGAAGGGAGAAAGGAAGTGGGTTTTCTCGACCATGATACCATAGTGGAAGGTTCCCTCCAAAAATACAAAATTCCGGGGAAAATATTTGTTTAAAAATAGCCAATAAGCCGGTGGAGGCTATCCACTGGCTATTTTAAACAGAGGGAGATTATCCTTAACCAGCTATTCAGCCAAAGCCTTGATTTTTTCTTCCAGCTCGTACTCGTCACCGGGCACGTAGCCGGAGTGGGTATAGACGATGTTGCCCTCCTTATCCAACAGGAAAGTTTGGGGAATGGTCTGGAAGTTCAGCGAGTTGCGCAGCACCTGATTGGCATCGGAAAGAATGATGAACGGCCAACCCTTGGATTCTACCATAGGCTTTACTTTTGCCAGCGCACGCTGGGTATCCATAGTAATGGCGACCAGTTCCATGTCATACTCCTCCTGCCAGCCTTCGTAGAGGTCGGCGATGGCGTCCAGTTCCTTTTTACAAGGAGAGCACCAGGTTGCCCAGAAGCTAACCACGGTAATCTTTCCGTTTTGGGCGTATTCCTGAATGTCGACCGACTGGCCGTCAAGGGTTTTTACTTCAACAGAAGGGATGTTCTTCTGGCCAAAGGCCAGGGAAGTAATAAAAACGAATGCGATCGTGGTCAGTGCTTTCATACAGATGCTATGTTTTTTTGTGCCTGCAAAGGTAATGATTCTCGTCTGCCCTCTAAACTCATCTTTGTTTTTTGAATGACTTACTTGGCCTAAAATTTTTTTATCCCCTAAATTCAGAGGATAATTGTAGGTATTTTGGGCAACAGGGCCATTATAATGACGTGAAAATTGGAATTTGTAACACGGAGTCAAGACAAAAGGAGGTAACCTGAAAGAGAAAATTGGAAATAACGGACAAATGAAAAACCTGAAAATACTACTCTACTGCTCATTTTTTCTCATGCTGGCGCTACCATTGAAAGCACAGGAAAACAATGGAGGACAGATATCCGGGAATTTGGAAACCAATGCGAATTTCTTCGTCCGGGACAGCCTCATCGGAGCCGCCAATACGCCTCAATACGACCGCCAGCTATACGGTGCGGAGGCCTGGCTCAATCTCAGTTACAGCAACTGGGGATTTGATTTTGGGCTGCGCTTCGACCTGTTCAACAATTCCAACCTCCTAAACCCTACCGGCTCCTATACCGATGAAGGCATCGGGCGCTGGTACATTCAAAAAAGCATTCAAAAACTGGACATATCTGTTGGTTACCTGTATGATCAGATCGGTAGTGGCATTATTTTCAGAGCCTTTGAAGAACGCCCTTTGCTGATCGATAATGCCCTGTTTGGAGCCCGCCTGGCCTATGAGATCCTTCCGGATTGGAAGATCAAGGTTTTCACGGGCCGCCAGAAACAGCAGTTTGACGTTTACAGCTCTGTGATCAAAGGGCTTAGCATAGATGGCTATCTCAGTGGCGGGGAGGGCGCCAACTGGGCCATTGCCCCTGGCTTCGGCGTGGTCAACCGCACCTTGGACGACGCCGCCATGAATTCACTGGTCGCGACGATCAACACCTACACCAAAGAAGATGCTTTTGTGCCCAAGTACAATGCTTATGCCTTCTCTGCTTTTAATACCCTGACCGCCGGCAATTTCACCTGGTATGTAGAAGGCGCATACAAATCCAAAGACAACCTCAACGACCCCTTTGGAGAATTTAATATTGGGGATACGACGACTCTTGTCGGCGACAAGTTGTTCCTCGCTTCCGGATCGGTTATTTATTCGAGCGTAAGTTACGCCAACCACGGCCTCGGCATCACGCTGGAGGGTAAACGCACCGAAAATTTCGATTTTCGTACCCGCCCTCAGGAACAGCTCAACCGGGGGCTGATCAACTTCCTGCCCCCCATGGCGCGCGTCAACACCTACCGGTTGAACGCCCGCTACAACGCCGCCACTCAAACGTTGGGCGAACAGGCCTTTCAGGCGGATATCCGGTATAACTACAAGCGAAAACTGGGCCTGAATGTCAATTTTTCCAATATCAATACCCTGGATGAGGGCGCCAGCCTGCTATACCGGGAAGTGTACACGGAGATCTCTTACAAACATAAACGGACCTGGACGCTCCTGGGAGGCGTACAGGTGCAGCGTTACAATCAGGAGGTCTTTGAATTTAAGCCCGATGCCCCTGTTGTAGAAACAACGATACCGTATTTCGACTTTCTCTACAAATTCGACCGCAAAAAATCCCTCCGTTTTGAAGGGCAGTACATGGCTACCGGAAAGGATGACAAAGGCGTCAAGCACGACTACGGCAACTGGCTCTTCGGGCTGGTGGAATTCAGCATTGCCCCACACTGGACGTTTACCGTGTCGGACATGTACAATGCTGACCCGGGCAAGAATTCTCCGGTCGATTTAGATACTGGCGAAAAGCTGCGGTTGCATTACCCTCGTTTCGACGTCTTTTACAGCCAACGGGCCAACCGTTTTTCCCTCAGCTACATCAAGCAGGTGGAAGGGGTGGTTTGTACCGGCGGTATCTGCCGCCTGGAGCCAGCCTTTAGCGGAGTGCGATTTACCGCTAACTCCAGCTTTTAATCACTACTAAAGTTTAGGCAATGAAAAAACTAAGTGTCCTCTTCATTTTAATGGCTGGCCTGCTTTGGCTGGGCTGTGAGGAAATCCCCCCGGTGATCAACCCTTCGATGGGAAATAACAACCCGGGTGAGCCCATACCTGTGGAAGATCAGCAGCGGCAGGTGCTCATCGAGGAATTTACCGGCGTGCGCTGTGTCAATTGCCCTGCAGGGAGCGCCGCTATTGAAGACCTGCTCGGCATCCACGGCCAGCGGCTGGTGGCCATTTCCATCCATGCCGGCTCCTTTGCCCCGCCTTATTCCGGAAGCCTGTATGACTTTCGTATTGACGAAGGGATAAGCCTGTTGAGCTACCTGGGTGAGCCGTTGGGGTACCCCACGGCGGTAATCAACCGCAAAAAATTCGATGGCGAATTCGATCTGCAGTTGGGCCGCCAGCAATGGGCAGGCTTTATCGCGCAGGAGTTGCTGGAAGTGCCTAAAGTGAAGGTCGACATTCAGAATACCTATAGCAACGAAGACCGAAAACTGGAAGTAACGGCGACCCTTTATGTAGAGGAGAATATCACCGATGAGGATGTCCGCATCAGTGTCGCTATCACCGAAAGTGACATTCAGGATCTGCAGCTTACACCCGAAAGTGGTACACCTGACCCCAGTTATAAACATAAGCATGTTTTACGCGATATGTTAACCAACTACGATGGGGACCCCATCAGCGAAGCTTTAACTACAGGAGCCGCTATTGAAAAAACTTTTACGATGACGTTGCCCAATGACTGGGTAGCCGCTCATTGCGAAGTCGTCGTCTTTGTCAATACTGGAGGAGAAAACAAAGAGGTGCTACAGGTGCATCATGCAGGAGTGACAGAGTAAAAAAACGGTTTATGAAATCTATTGCCATTATTTTAGGCAGTGCCTTTTCCACAACTTCTTTAAAAGAGTATCAAATATCCGAAGAGGCTATTCCTACTCCTTATGGCAATCAAAAGCTGTATAAGGTAACAGGCCTGGCGCGCCCGGCTTATCTCCTCTTCCGGCATGGGTTGCCCCATTCCTTGTTACCCAATCAGATCAACTATCGCGCGCAGGCTTCCGCCTTAAAACAAGTTGACTGTGGCGCCTTGTTGGTAACGAGCTCCGTTGGCGTTATGGACAAGGGCCTTCCGCTCTTTCAACCCATGCTGGTCGACGACCTCATCATGCTGGACAACCGCTTGCCCGATGGCAGTACCTGTACTATGTTTGAAAAGGCAAACCCGGATCATGCCCACCTGGTGTTGAATGAAGGATTGTTTTCCAAGCCTTTGCGGCAGCAACTCCAAACAATTGCCGGCGGACTGATAGCGGACAATAGCAAGGAAGTTGTATTTGCTTATGCAGGTGGGCCGCGAGGTAAAACTGCTGCCGAAAACCGCATGTGGATAAAAATCGGCGCCAATGTAAATTCGATGACCCTCGCGCCTGAAATAGTACTCGCCAATGAAATGGAGATCCCCTGCGCCGGTTTGGTAGTTGGGCATAAGTATTCCGTTCCGGGCTACTCCAACCCCGATGAAGAGGGCGTTTCTGTTTCTTTGGACCGGAGCCGGGAGGCTACCAGGCAAATCATACTCCGTTTTATTGAAAAGGGGGAACCGGTAGCATTTGGGAACCTTTTATATCGGTTTCATTGAGTTGGAGTATGCCTTTTTTAAATTCAGAGGACATCCTTGCTTTTGTATCGGGCGCAGTTCCCGGCTTCAAATCCACCGGTGCGATCAAAGCACTCTCCGGCGGAAACCTGAATTATGTGTGGAGGGTATTTGGCGAGGGGCAGTCACTGATCGTTAAGCAGGCCCCGCCTTATATAGCCAAAGCTCCCGATATTCCCCTCAGCTCTCAGCGGATTTTAATAGAAGCCGCCGCGCTCCGGCTGTTTGATCAACATCCATTGCACGGTATTATTTCAGATGATCTTCGTCCACCCCGACTCCTTTATACGGACGAAAAAAAACACGCTCTCATTTTGGAAGATGTGGGAGAACTCGAATCTCTGGACAACCACGAAGTATTCGGACAAAGCCTGGGAACGAATCTCGGCACTTTTATCGGTAAGTTGCACCGCTTCACCTTCCAAAATGAAGCAATAGCGGAGGCTATCGACAACCGGCAAATACAGCAGTCTCGCCTGGAAGTTCAATACACCCAGATCCGGCAGCTTTTAAACGATTTTGGCATCAGCAATTGGGCTGAACTTGGAGACAAGGCGGAAAAACTGGGAGAAAAGTATCTAACCAAAGGTAAATGCCTGATCATGGGCGATCTATGGCCGCGCTCCATCCTGATTGGCCCGAAAGAGGATCAGGCCCGGATCATCGATTGGGAGTTTGCACATTTCGGCCGGCCGGCCCAGGATGTTGCCCATTTTCTGGCCCATTTGTGGATGCTTCAGCACCGGGCCGGATCTTCGGATAAGAAGACAGCGGACAGGCAATTGCAGGGGACATTCGTCAGGGGTTACCTGGCGGCATTAGGGCCCAAAAAGCCGCTGCTTTTTGATGAGGAAGAAATAAAAGACGCCGGCATACATTTTGGCGCGGAGATTCTGGCGCGCACCCTCGGCAGCTTCCAGA
Organism: Phaeodactylibacter sp.; assembly: GCA_020436535.1. GTDB lineage: Bacteria > Bacteroidota > Bacteroidia > Chitinophagales > Saprospiraceae > JACJXW01. Next base: position 6,335 of record JAGQXQ010000033.1, on the reverse strand, counting down.
GCGGGTATCTTTACGAAGGCCTCCGCCACGATGACTCAAAGATAAAAGAAGCAGTGAATGTTGCGGCCAGGTATATAGGGGCTCCTATGGAAGGCCTGACAAGTTTTACCAATGGCGGCTCGTAGCAAACCAGGGCGGCCAGAACGAAATAACCCGGCAGTTGATGAAACCCCATGTAGCTTGATTTCCAGAGCTCTTAACGACCCCATTAATTCGTGCCGCCCGGACTTGTCAAGCCCTTAACCAGGATCAGACGTCATAAGTGATCTCCACCTCCTCTGTTGTCGGATGTGACTGGCAGGTAAGGATGAACCCTTCCGCTACTTCGTCATCGTCCAGAGCATAACAGGCCTCCATTTTGACACTTCCTTTGAGTATCTTGGCCATACAAGTAGAGCAGGCGCCGGCGGTACAGGAATACGGCGGGTCGTATTTGTTATCGATCAATGTGTCCAGGATTGTTTTTCCCTCCGGAACAGTAACAGTAAACTCCGAGCCATCCAGATGAACTTTTACGGTAGCTCCATCAGTACCCTTGACATTTGCTCCTGCTCCTGCCTGCTCATGGCTACTGATGAAACGCTCGGCGTGGATATGCTTGGTATCGACCCCCTGGCTGATCAGGCTGGCCTTAACTGCGTCGATCATTTCTCCGGGGCCGCAGATGAAATATTCTAATTCTTTAGTCCGGGGCGGGTGCTTTTCCAGAAAATCACTCACCTGCTTGTGGCCGATGCGGCCGACATGCCCCTCCCAACTGATGGCGCCTTTTTTCAAGAAGCCCAACATGCCGCCGGCCTTTTCCCGAACAGGCTGGCTGAGGATGTGCTCAACGATCAGCTGGTTGCTGTAACGCTGAGCCAACTCTTCCAACTGGCTATGGAAAATAATGGATTCCTCATTGCGGTTGCCGTAGAGCAAGTAGGCCGTACTTTGCGGCTCCTTCTCCAGAACGGTCCGAATGATCGACATCAGAGGCGTGATGCCACTGCCGGCGCCAAAGAGATAATAGTCCTTGCGCTGGTCCGGATCCAGTTTGGTAAAGAAGCGCCCGTCGGGTTGCATGACGTCAACGGTTTGCCCGGCTTTCAACTTATTGTTGATATAGGTAGACACCTTTCCTCCCTCCACCTGTTTAACCGTAACCGCAATGTGATCATCGATCGGGCTGCTGCACATGGAATAAGCGCGGCGAATTTCCTCGCCGTTAAAGTTGAATTTCAGGGTCAGGTACTGTCCCTGGTTATATTTGAATGCTTCTTTCAGGTTTTCCGGGATATCAAAAGAAACAGTTACCGCATCTGGGGTCTCTCTCTTTACCTCGCGAACGGTAAGTGTATAAAATGCTTTACTCATTGTCGTATCCTGATTTGCTAAATTTTCGGTTTTCCACTAATTTTACTCAATGTCGCCTTCGGGGAAAACAACTCGTCAATAATTGAGCGGGCAAATTTACCCAATATAATTTCGAAAAGGAAACACCCGCGCTTCCTTTCGGTTCAGCATGGAAGGTAAAATTCAATTATTCACTCAATCATTCATTATGTGGAGAGATGTTAAATACCTGATCGCATACATAGCGCCTCTGGCGGCCTATCTGGGCATCTATCTGCAGGGCGCCTGGTCATTTGGCAGTATATATATAGGTTTTGTCCTGATACCCCTACTGGAGTTTTTTACCCCTCAGTCTATTGAGAATGTTTCTCCTGAAGAGGAGCCTCTGCGGGCCCGGTCTCATTTTTTTGACTTTCTCCTCTACCTCAACATTCCCATCCTCTTTGGGCTTCTCCTCTATTATTTCAACACCCTCGCTGCCGGCGGGCTGGCTACTTATGAAAAAGCAGGTATGACCCTCAGCGTTGGGTTGATCGTTAGCACAATAGGGATCAATGTGGCTCATGAACTGGGGCACCGTTCGAGTTGGCAGGAGCAATTGATGTCAAAGGTGTTGCTGCTTTCCGCGCTGTATACTCACTTTTTCATTGAGCACAACCGCGGCCACCACAAAAATGTCGCTACTGACGAAGACCCTGCTTCCGCCCGCCTGGGAGAGGCCTTGTATGCATTTTGGTGGCGCTCGGTAAGCGGCAGCTACATCAACGCCTGGAAACTGGAACAGGAACGCCTGGGAAAGCTGGAGAAACCGAGATGGAGTTGGGAAAACGAAATGGTGCGATTTACTGTTTTTCAGGTGCTCTACCTGCTGGGCATAGGGTTGGTTTGGGGTTGGTATATGGTAGGCTATGCACTGGCCATCGCAGTTATCGGGTTTCTGCTGCTGGAATCAGTAAACTATGTGGAACACTACGGCCTGCGGCGCCGGAAAATACCCAACGGGCATTACGAAAGAGTAAGCCCCCGCCATTCCTGGAACTCTGACCATGAGCTCGGCCGCATTTTTCTCTACGAACTGACCCGTCATTCCGACCACCATTACAAAGCTACCCGTAAATACCAGGTACTGCGCCATTTTGATGATAGCCCCCAATTGCCGATCGGTTATCCGGCGGCGATACTGCTATCATTGGTCCCGCCTGCCTGGTTTAAGCTGATGAATGAACGGGCGAAAGGGGTGTGTGAAGGAGGGTAAAGGAGTGTTAGATTGTTGGGGTAATCGGGATAGCCCCATTTTCCGTGTCTTTAAGGCTACCCCTCTAGCGCAGGACAGGGATGGCCCGCTGCAGTTCGCGGTTCGCAGGTTCTCAGTTCCTAGACACTCCCGGGCAATCGAACTACAGCATTAACACCCGCACCAGCAAAACCACTGCAAAGACAATAAGTGCACCACCCGAGATACGGCGCAGCCACAGCAGATGAACAGGGCGCAA
>JAGQXQ010000033.1:0-3397 GCA_020436535.1 Phaeodactylibacter sp. | reverse complement strand
AGTCCGCCATCAAAAACCCGGGTGCTCGTCACACCGATCCAGAAGAAAAAAGTGAAAGGGTTTATGGTGTTGATGAGAAAACCTTTCAGCCAAAGTGAGAAATAGCTGGAAGAGCGAAAAGTCGTTTTCGTCCATTGTGGATTGGCTCCGGCTTTGGGCGTGGAGAGCAGTGCTCCCAAACCAAATGCAGTGAGGGTAATGCTGCCGGCGATGCCGAGATACAGGGCAAATTCCGGCCCCTCGGCCAGGCGGGTAACATAGGAAACCCCAAAATAAGCACCGAAAATAAAGAGCAGGTCGCTGACCCAGATGCCAAGGCCCACCATCGAGCCGGCGCGGATGCCTTGCTCTACTCCTGCCTGTATGAGAGCAAAAAAAATAGGGCCAATCAGGATAGCCAGGATCACTCCCAGTTGTATGCCATCAAAAATCAGATTCATCCCTCTTTAATATTTTAGGCCATCCATGAGAGGTATTACCGGCTGTGGGGAATGCTGGCCTTAATTCCGCGGGTTTTGAGTTTTTGGTGAACAAAATTTTCCCATTCTGCAAGTTGCTTTCCCTTCATTACCCGTGGAAATTTATTCTGTCCCCCCATTTTGCCTTTCGATTCCTGCCATTGGTAAAAGATATCGGCCGGAAGTATCTGCACCTGAATATGGAGCAAGGAGCCCCGCTCAGTGCGGTAATCATCATTAACCTCCTTGAGGCATTCATCCAGCAGGCGGGCAACCGTAACGCTATCGGTAATAGGCTCACAACCAATATACCATTGGTGGACATATTTGCCTTCCTGAACCGAGGGGCCGACGGTAAATTCCCGAATGTTGACATTCAGTTTTTCTTCCACTTGCTGTATGCCCTGGTTCATATTGTCTACTGACAGATGTTCTCCACAAATGCTAAGGAAATGCTTGATGCGCCCGGTGATAATGATCTCCCAACGTTGCTTATCGGTAAACCGCACCGTATCGCCAATGAGGTAACGCCAGGCGCCGGAACAGGTACTGATCAGAAGTGCGTAGTCGACACCTTCCTGCACCTGTCCGATCGTAAGGGCTTGTGGATGGCTGATCAATTGGCCATCTTCATCAAAGTTGGTGGAATTGAAGGGGATAAACTCAAAGAAGATCCCATTGCGTACCAGAAGGCGCATGGCTCGGGTGTCCGGGCGGTCCTGATAGGAGATAAAGCCCTCTGAGGCCAGATAAGTATCCATGTATACCAGAGGGTGAGCGAAGAGCTTTTCAAATCCTTTTTTGAGAGGTTCGAAAGCAATTCCTCCGTGCACGCAAACCTGCAGGTTGGGCCATATCTGGTGGATATTGTCCAACTGATGATACTCGATGATGCGCTCAATCATGAGTTGCAGCCAGGAGGGAATACCGACGATAAAACCAATGTCCCATTCCGGGGCCAGCCGGGCGATCTCATTGATGCGTTCGTTCCAATCGCGAATACGGGCGATCTCCGTTCCCGGCTTATAATAGGGCCGCAACCAGAAAGGTGGCTGGCTGGCGTTGATGCCGCTGAGGTCTCCCATAAAGTAATCACCCTGATTCTGCAGGTCACTGCTGCCGCCCAGCATGAGCATGGGTTTGGTGTATAGTTCGGGGTCAACATCAAAATTGGTCAGGGCAAAAAACATCTTGAGGCCGGCGTGGCGCATGGCGCGCCGCATTTCATCCGAAACCGGGATGTGTTTACTCGGGGCGCCGGACGTACCGGAGCTAAGGGCGAAATATTTGACTTTCCCCGGCCAGGAGACGTTCTCCACACCCCTGAGCGTCATGTGCCACCAGTGTTCATACATGGCGTCGTAGTCAAATATGGGGACTTTATTCTGAAATTCTGTCGCCAGAGCATCTGCTTTCAGCAGGTCTTTAAAGTCATAGTATTGGCCAAAGGCCGTATGCTGCGCCCGTTTCAGCAAGCGCCGCAACGTATGGGCCTGCAATTGCATAGGGTCCACCTGGCGATGTCCCATTTTTTCTCCAATTCTCAATCCTCGCCGGATCAGGTTCCCAAAAAATGGCATAGTAACAAGGTTTTCCTGTGATACGCCTAAATTTAGCAAAAGTAGGCCACATTCTATCCATAAACCGTTGCCACCAGTTTTCGGCTGCCGCCATTATTTCGAAATTCACACAGGTAAATACCCTGCCAGGTGCCCAGATTGAGGCGGCGTTCGGTAATAGGGACGCTGATAGACGACCCGATCATAGCTGCTTTGATGTGGGCTGGCATATCATCGGGGCCTTCGATAGTGTGCCGGAGAAACGGGAGGTTTTCGGGAACAATATGATTGAATATGCTCTCGAAATCCGTCAATACATCAGGGTCGGCGTTTTCGTTGATGGCCAGGGCGGCGGAGGTGTGTTTGATGAACAGGTTCAGGATGCCCCGGTTCGGCAGGCCTTCCGGCAGTTGCCGAAGTACTTCGTGAGTGATGATGTGATACCCCCGGGGATAGGGCGGCAAACTGAATTCTTTTTGTAGGGCCATATTGGTTGTGCTTATGAGAAGGAAAGATACGCTCTATACTTCAATATGACCCAATCCTGTATCGATTATAGTCAACTTATGCACCTATATGGGTAGGATGGTATTGCGGTTACCTGGTGTAGCCTCCCTATTGAGAGCCGGATAGGGCATCCAGAAGCACCAGGCCGGAATATATACCCTGACGAATGGAAAGGCCGAAACCCCGGCCTTTATGTCAGGGCCGGAATACCTCAACCGTTACAAACTCGTTGAAAATAACCCCTGCCGTTTTTTTCTATCACTTTCTCCGTCCGTATTCCGGGCAGCGGATATCCCCAAAGTAGTACACCAGCCCTACTCCCAGCAATACGATGCTGTCATTGTTGTTGCTGTTGCCGCGTTGGGTGCCCTTTTTGCCAATCTGGCTGTCCGGGGCATCCAGGGAGCGGTCGGAAAGGTCGACAGCTGTTTGATTACGCAATTTGAGCAAGTCCGATTTATCAGGATAAACGGTGCTGACATCGTCGAGGTAGTCGGTGAACAGGCTGCGGGCGCTGAGTTCGAAATTGAGGCTCAGCTCGTAGCTCAGGTCCACCTTGATCCCCAGTCCGTAGGCTAGTCCTCCGCTGACGCTGTAGTATTCCTCGCCTTTGAATTGCCCTTCTGTGCCAAGGGGGCGCAATTCCACCATTTCACCTTGGTAGGAAGCCTTTGGGTTGAAATGAAAAACGTTGAAGCCGGCGAAGACGTATGGAGTGAAAAACTCATCCTTGCTGCCGTGGATGTAAGGTAGGAAATTGAACTCCAACTGAGCTAAACCTTCGAGCAGCGAAGATTCAAAACTCAGGTTCCTTGCCTTTTCAAACGGGTTGCTCGAATTGGCGTCGTCGGCCATTACCTTGGCATAGTTGGC
>JAGQXQ010000672.1 GCA_020436535.1 Phaeodactylibacter sp. | reverse complement strand
ATTTTCAGTGATTTGCGAATTGCGAACACCGAATTGCGAACAGTCCCTGTCATTTCCACTTATTCCAGTGACGCTCGCACACATTTTTTGATCGGTGAAATATCATCGATCAGGACATTTCCCTGATAGGAGAAACTGCCGTCCTTATAGTAGGCTTCGATCAGGATATAACGGATACTCTGTTTGGGTACGAACTGCACTTCGTGTTCTTCCCATTCTATATTCTTGATTAAGCCGGTTTTATACAGAAGTTGGCTTTTGGCGCATTTTGTTGCGCCTCCCCAGATGCGGATACCGAGCGGCTTATTGTAGCCTGCGTAAGTATTGGCGTGGGCCAGTTCCAGCGTAAAAGTATAGCACTCTCGGGGTTGGAGGGTTTGGGCCAGCCGTTGGCCGATGCTTTCCCAGGTGCCGTCTTCGCGAGTGATCAGCCCGAGATAAGTATCGCCTTCCGACGCATCCTGATAGACGCCCCAGGGGCCGGGCATGATATCGGGCGTGGTGCCCAACTCACAGGGAAACCAGCCAGCCGGCACGGTTGCATCCTGTGGGTCGCCTTCAAAAGAAGCGTTATTTAGATAGACCTGCCCAGATAGTAAAGCGGGAGCTCCCGCTAAGATGATCCAAAAAGTCAGCCGTTTCATAATTTCTTTTAGTGTAGTTTTAGCATTAATAACGCATTCAAAAGCAATAAATTGAATGCAAGTGCTATTACGGTACAGGATTAGCGTATATTTTATAATTTTGCGCAGCAATTAAAAAAATATGGCCAGCGGAAACAATTCAGGGCGGACGAGGCCTAACTACCTCTATTCGATCATCAGTGTAGCATTGGTGCTTTTTGCCCTTGGGTTCTTCGCTATGTCCATTTTCAATGCCCGGCAGTTGGTACGCAGCCTCAAAGAACGGGTCAACCTGATCGTGGAGTTGCAGCCCGATGTTCAGAAAGCAGAAATTGAAAGCATCCGGCAGCGGATGGAAAAAAGCGCCTTTGCCATAGCCGGGTCGGTAGAATTTACGAGTAAAGAGCAGGCGGCGGAAATAATGCGGGAAGATTTTGGAGATGATTTCCTCAAGCTGGACCTTCCCAATCCGCTTTATGACGTTATCACCTTTAATGTGCGGGCCGCTTATCTTGAGTCCGACAGCCTGAAGGCCATCCGCGAACACCTTATCGGGCAAGCCGGGGTGGTCGATGTGTACTATCAGGAAGGGCTGGTCAATGAAATTGCCGAAAATATCCGGTCGGTTAGCCTGATCGCTATCGTGGTTCTGGTATTTTTTATTTTCATATCGGTTGCGCTGATCCACAATACCGTTCGGCTGGCTCTGTATGCCAACCGCTTCCTCATCAAAAATATGGAACTGGTGGGCGCCTCCTGGGAATTTATCAGCCATCCGTACATTCGCCGTGGCGCCTGGCATGGGCTGCTCAGCGGCTTGCTGGCTTCAGGAGGGCTATTGTTGCTCTTCCTGTGGATACAAAATGACATTCCCGGCTTGCGGAGCCTGGTTGACTGGGCCGGTATCGGCATGCTCTTTGTACTACTAATGGCGTTAGGCATGGCCATCAATACCCTGAGCACCTATTATGTGGTGCGAAAGTACCTGAAGATGAGATTAGACGATTTGTATTAATACAATCCATAAAATGAGTAAAAGTAACCACCCAAGAAAAAGGTCGTTGTGGCCACCGAGACAAAAAAGGTAAGCCCGACGACTTCCCGCCGGCGTTCTACATTGCCGGAATCTTCCCGAAAAGAAGCACTGGAATTCGGGCGCCAAAACTATTTGCTGATGGGAGCGGGCGCCTTGCTTATCGCCATCGGCCTGTTCCTGATGGCCGGCGGCGCAATGCCCAGCCCGGATGTTTGGGATGACAGTATCATTTACAGTACTCGCCGGACCCTCATTGCACCTATGGTAATCCTGGCAGGCCTGATCGTCGAGATCGTCGCTATTTTCAAGCGGGCGTAGATGAGTGATTTATTACGGGCGGCTATCCTGGGCGTTATCCAGGGTATTACAGAGTTCTTGCCGGTGAGCAGCAGCGGCCACCTGGAACTGGCTAAGTTCTTTCTGGGGGATACTTCCCTGGCAGAAGAAAGTATGCTGATGACCGTTACCTTGCACGCTGCTACTGCCCTGAGCACCATCGTGGTCTTTCGACGGGATATCATCGGGATATTCCGGGGGTTATTTCAGTTTCAATGGAATGAGGCCACTCAGTTTTCCCTGAAGATCATTCTGTCTATGTTACCGGCGGTAGCCGTAGGGCTCCTGCTGGAAGATTATCTGAAACAACTCTTTGAACGCCAGGTGCTACTGGTCGGAATGATGCTGGTCATTACCGGCCTCCTGCTCTTTCTGGCCGACCGGGCCCGCCAGACTAATAAAACGGTAAGTTTCAGTAATGCCCTGGTTATCGGCATTGCCCAAGCCATTGCTATTTTGCCCGGTATTTCCAGGTCGGGCGCCACCATTTCGACCTCGGTGATGCTGGGCATCGACCGCGAGCGGTCTGCCCGCTTTTCCTTCCTCATGGTGGTGCCGCTCATCCTGGGGAAAATGGCCAAAGACCTTCTGGACGGGCAGGTTGCTCATTCAACCATTGGGTTTGCCCCCCTGGCCATTGGTTTTACCGCTGCTTTTTTCACCGGAACGTTTGCTTGTTTATGGATGATAAAGCTCGTGAAAAATAGCAAGTTGGCATATTTTTCTATATATTGTTTTATCGTTGCGGCTATTGCGATTGCAGCTT
>JAGQXQ010000671.1 GCA_020436535.1 Phaeodactylibacter sp. | reverse complement strand
TTTTGGGGGCCTTACATTTTGAACGAGAGCGTGAATTATGGTAGGCCTAAATAGATTATTCATGATAAAAAAATGCTAATTTTAGCTAAAACCCCAGACAATTACCTCATTTAATTCCTTTCAATACCGCGTTAAAAAGACAGGCAAAAACACTTGTAGCGCAATTTTTTTTGCTTGCTTCTTTTGAAGTTTTGTCTTAAGTGGCTGATAAATAGTGGTTTATTTGGTGTAAGGCGGATGGTTGGCGAAAAAAATACATAGGTCTTTAACACGCGAACCTATTTAGTAAACGCCGATAATGAACACAAAGTTCAAAAATCGATTGTTTTTTGCACTTTCTCACGAACTATTAGCCAGATAAGCTTGTTATGTTGGGTTTTAAATTTGGAGACGTTTGGTCAATTCCGTGGTTCTGAGCCATTTTTATGGTGGAAATAGGCCTACACCTGGAGGATCATTTAGTGGATTAAAATGACTGGTTGATTGAGTTGTTGCCCAACCAACCAGTCAACCATCTAAAACAGCCCGGAGATATTTCCATCATCATCGATATCGATATTTTCGGCTGCAGGCTGGGCAGGTAGCCCGGGCATGCGCATTATATCGCCGGTGATCGGAATGAGAAACCCCGCACCGGAAGCGATCTCGATCTCGCGGACAGTAACGATAAAATCTTTAGGCCGGCCCAGTAATTTGGGATTGTCGGAAAGTGATTTTTGGGTCTTGGCGATACAGACCGGCAGCTTTTCGAGCTCCAACTGTTTGATCTTTCTCAGGTCAGCCCGCGCTTTTGAAGTGTAATCAATGGCTTTGGCGCCGTATATTTTAGTGGCTACCGCTTTGATTTTATCTTCGACGCTCCAATTCCAATCGTAGAGCGGCTTGAAAGGCTGCTCGCTCTGTTCGGCAACCTCGGCAACTACCCGTGCCAGTTCTTCGCCACCCGCGCCGCCTTTTGCCCATATATCGGACAAGACGACCGGAACCCCCAGCTCCTGGCAGCGTTGGCCTATTACCTGCAGTTCCTCCTGGGTATCGGATTCAAAGCGGTTCATCGCTACGATCGCCGGCAAGCCGAACTGCTTGATATTTTCCAGGTGCTTCTCCAGGTTTTCCATGCCCCTTCCGACCGCCTTGTGGTCAGGCGCCTTAAGGTCCGACAGCGCCACTCCACCGTGATACTTCAGGGCGCGGACGGTAGCCACCAGGACGACAGCCCTGGGGGAAAGCCCCGCGCTCTGGCATTTTATATCGAAAAATTTCTCCGCTCCCAGGTCAAAACCAAATCCCGCTTCCGTAATCACGAAATCGGAGAGGCTCAACCCCATGCGGGTCGCCAGTACTGAATTGGTGCCCTGGGCTATATTGGCAAACGGGCCACCGTGCAGGATAGCGGGGTTCCCTTCCAGCGTCTGTACCAGGTTGGGCTGGATCGCATCTTTGAGCAAAGCCGCCATGGCGCCGTTGGCCTTGAGGTCATGGGCATAGATGGGGCGTTTGTCGTAGGTGAAGCCGACAAAAATGTTCCCGAGCCTGCGTTTGAGGTCACTTAGCCCTTCACACAAGCACAGGATGGCCATGATCTCGGACGCGGCCGTGATGTCAAATCCTGTCTCCCGGGGTACGCCGGACGTTGTGCCCCCCAAGCCGATGACGACCTTTCGCAACGCCCGGTCATTCATATCCATGACCCGTTTCCAGGTTACGGTGCGAGGGTCGATCCCCAGGCTCGATTTCTTGTTTTGCAGGTTGTTGTCGATGAGCGCGGCGAGCAGGTTGTGGGCCTTTTCGATCGCGGCAAAGTCGCCGGTAAAGTGCAGGTTGATGTCCTCCATCGGAAGCACCTGGGAGTACCCTCCGCCGGTAGCTCCGCCCTTAATGCCAAACACCGGCCCCAGTGAGGGCTCCCGAAGTACGGCAGTGGCTTTTTTGCCGATACGGTTTAAGCCCTGAACCAGGCCAATGGAGGTGGTCGTCTTTCCCTCGCCCGCCGGTGTCGGCGAAATCGCGGAAACAAGAATTAATTTGTTGCGTTTGATCGCTTCCGGATCGATCAGGGAGAGTGGGAGTTTTGCCTTGTATTTGCCATAAAGCTGAAGTTGGCTTTCCTCAATCTTGAGTTGAGCTGCAATTTCCCGGATGTCGCACATTTTGGCAGCGCGCGCAATTTCAATGTCATTCATATCAATTTGGCCTTATTTAGTTTCTCGTTTGTCATTTTGCCGGGCGTCGTTAAACGGTAAAAAAGTGCCTTTCGGCTTGAAAAAGTAGCCATTGGCCGTATAACGAAAAATTGTGGATTGAATAAAGCAACATTTATCTGTAAATCCAGTTAAATTTATAGCAGAGTTTTTTCATACTAGTCCAAAGTTTCAGCTGTACCTTCATAGGTACAGCTTTTTTTTTCTCCAGGTATTCATTTCCGGAAAGAAACCGGAAATACCCTTTTCATTCACCTTCCTTCACTTGTTCTTTTTGCGGTTTCGGTTCTTTCTGTACAATAGTTCGATACGGGAAAGGGATCTCGATTCCTTCCCGGTCAAATCGCTTTTTGATTGATTCCATTAGGTCACATCCCAATTCAAAAGCTTCAGCATTGTTTCTGGCCCATATATAAGCCCTCAGCCTGACGTAATACTCACCCAGTGCAATGACCCGAACGGGTATCTCTGGCCGGCCCGCTTCTATTTGCTCAGGGGTTCTGCCATCGATCTTGAGCGGATGGCGAAGGGCTTCCTCCTGCATGATGGCTCGGGCCCGGTCAATATCGGAATCGTAACTGATATCGATTTCAAGAAATTTACAGATGGTGTCGTCCCCAAAATCGGCATTGATAATGACCTCCTCGCTGATCACCGAGTTGGGGATCAGAATGCGCCGGTTCTCAAAATCCCGGATGACGACATGCCGGAGCGTGATATCCTCTACCACACCCTGCAATCCATTCTGGAAACGCAGGCGGTCATTGACTCCAAAAGGTTTGAAGATGACGATGAAAATGCCGCTGATGATATTGCTCAAAGCATGCTGAGAAGCGAAGCCCACGGCAACCGCCAGGATACCCGCGCCCGCCAGCAGGGAGTTGGCGACGGCGCGCAAAGAAGGTAGCGAATACACCGCCCAACTGAACCCCACAACATAAATTATTCCGGTAAGGGCATGGCGTAGGAATACATAGTTGGTAGGGTCGTTGCGGATCAGCAGGCTGTTTCGCCGGATGAACCGGCGGAACAGGCGGTTGACAATAAAAGCCACCAGAATCGTACCGGCTACGATTCCGGTACTGATGGCCAGGGCTTCAACATTTACTGTGAATTGGTCGAGCATATGGAATAGCTTTTTGTCAAAAACTACCTTTTTAACAAATGTTAAGGCATGATTTCTGCAAGCAACGCCTGGTCATCGTCCAGTGAACGAAATAAGCGCGGCCTGAATTTATTTTTCGTATTGAACAAGCCACATGCCATTTTATCAATAGCAACCATAGACAAAACCGTTTGGATATAGGCATCTACAAGGTCATCGAGCCCGAGCCCCAGTTTATTGAAATCCCGCCGGTCCATCAACATGAGCCGGTTGGTGTCAGAGCCCCAACTGTTATCGCCTTCTTTAATGGAAAGGTTGGTGCCGAGCATATCCCAGGAATTGGCGCCTTCTTCTATATGGCCGGCCAGTGGGTTGGCGGCGCGCCGGGCATAAATAGAAAGCGGGCGGATGCCCTCAGCAGTCGAACTGACCATCATGCGCAGGTCCGCAACATAGGTGTTGCCTTTCGAACTGGGTACCGTGCCAATGTGATAGAGCTTGCCCCGGCTACTGGTGGAACTCCAGTTGTAATTGCCAATGAGGCTTTGTACAATGAAGCGCTTATAGTGAAAATCAGTATTCATGAAAGCCTCCAGTTCCGCTTCGTTTACAATCGTGAACACACCCTGGCCGGCATTGCTGTATGGTATCTTCACCACGGCCTGCCCGCCCAGTTTGCGTACCCATATCGGAACTTCTTCCAGGCTGACATCCCAGATGGTTTCCGGAGTGAGGATTTCCAGCCCGCTGCCTTCCAACTCGGCATTGAATATATCGTAAGCCTTGGAGGCCAGCATTTTATTTCGCCCTCCGGCCAGGCAGGCAATGATGGGGTTGAGAATCAACGTTTTACTTTGAATGGGTAGGCGTGTCCAGGGCCGCTGGGTCAGGTAGCGGAAAGCCGCCCTGATCTGATGCCATTCCCCGTCTTCTCCCTTTACGGACATCACTCCATCGCTGAAGCGCACGTGAGGTTCCTGATCGTCCTGATGAAAGGCCACATAGTGTACATTTTCATTAAAAACATCTGCCATGGCGCGGGCATAACCTAATGCCTCCATCGGGTTCTTATCGTAAACCACCGCCAGTTCGCCCTGAAGGCTGCGTTTTCGGCTTTTGATCAGCGGTTTAATGGTGCGTTCCATTAGCAACCGGTATCCGCCCTGCTCCTGGTTGTCGTCCAGCAATGGCATAGACTTCTGGCCCGAAGGGCAGGAGTTGTTTTCGATGACGACCATCTCCCGTTTGCCTTCCTCGTTGGTTACGTGCATCAAATCGGCGCCGGCCCAGATAAAATATTTGGGTTTGTAGGTGAGCAGGGACTTCAGCATTTCCGGTTTTACAGTAGGATGCAGGTGGCAGTATCTCTTGATGATGCGGTCTTCGGTCAGGTGCAGGAAAAAAGAGATCATGGGGTGGATAGTGGCGTTCAGGGCTTTAGCGTACCAGTGGTCAGATGGTTCAAATTGGCCTGGAGAAACGAGTTGGGATTTCATATTATGGTTTTGTTGGCTGTGAAAGGTGAGGTGTAGTTAAAGGCTACTTCCCGGGCTCTGTTCACAGTTGGTTAGTCTCTTTTGAAATAAATAATGGATAATTATTGATTTTTTGTGGGATCGCAAAGTGCGGTAAGGTATTAAAAAATAGAGCTTACTTACATCAGAAAAGCCTTTAATTTTCTGTTACTTCGGAAAAGAGAGGATGGCCTGGCCAGGATGTAGTTTTGGGCCTTCTTCCAGTCCCATCATCGCATTGATAAGCCGGATCTCCCTGAATTCGGGCAGGCGGTGCGGAGGGATATCGGCAAGGATGAGTTTTTTGGCATCCAACAGAGCCGCCCGGCGGGTGCCTGCCAGCAGTGGGGTAGCAGGTGTAAACCAATCCACTCCGTCAAACAAGGCAACGTTCGCGTAGGAAGTGTCCGTTAGAAGGCCGTTGATGACCATAAGTACATCATCCGCCTGCCCCCGTTGCCCGAAAAGTTCCTGAATATGAGTGCGGTCGGCATATTTGTGGTTGTATTGCAACGCATCTGCCTGCACCAGCCTGAGTTTTTTAACCGGGCGAATAGCGTACGGGGTAAACTCCAGGTTTCGAATTTGGATATCGTACAATACCCTGCACTTGAACAATCCTTTGGCCGCCTCCGGAGGAACAGGGAGGTGCTGCAAATTTACATCAGGGCTAACTCCGAACAAAGCATGGCAGCTGCGGTTCATCCGTTCCTGATGTCTTTCCAGGTTCTGCAGGCTGCCGTCTTCACAGCGGATCGTTTCCAGCAGGAGGGCCTTCATCGGGCAGCCAGTTCAGGCCGGAAGGCGAAAGGCAGGTAGGCCTTGCGCAGCATTTCTTCATATTCTTCCTCCTCGGTGCTGTTGGCGGTAATACCTCCTCCGCTTTTGAATACCATTCCTTCGGCCGTTTGTTCGATGAAGCGGATCATCACCCCGCTGTTTAGCTGCTTGCCGTCAAAAATACCGCAAATACCCGTATAGTAGCCTCTTGCCTGCCCTTCAGCCGCCTGTATGATCTCAACTGTCTTCCGCTTCGGCGCCCCGCTGATGGAGCCGGCCGGCAGCAATTGAAAGATAATATCTCCCAGCCGGCCTTCGTAGCCTCTTTCCAACTGGCCGATAATCTCGGAGCTGCTCTGCAATAGCCCGCCTTGATGAGTTTCGATTTCTTCGATATAGCGATATCGCTTCACCCGTACATTTTCAGCGACCATGCTCAGGTCATTGCGGATGAGGTCGACAATGGTTGCATGCTCGGCCGTTTCCTTGGGGTTGTTCAGCAACTGTTGCTTCGCTTCCGGAAGGGCGGCGTCGATGGTCCCTTTCATGGGAAAGGAGGCTATCTGCCCGTTTCTATCAATAGTGACGAAGGGTTCCGGGGAAAAGCAAACGAATTGATTGTCCTGCCACAACCGATAACGGGCCTGGCTGGCAAAGAATGCCTCCCGGAGACTGAGGTTGGTGGAAACCGGAG
Organism: Phaeodactylibacter sp.; assembly: GCA_020436535.1. GTDB lineage: Bacteria > Bacteroidota > Bacteroidia > Chitinophagales > Saprospiraceae > JACJXW01. Next base: position 468 of record JAGQXQ010000671.1, on the reverse strand, counting down.
TGGGAAAGGCCAGGTTGGCCAGGTAGGAGTTCCCAGCCTTCAGGTTGTTCATTACCAACTGAAACGCCTGGTGATATTGAGCCTGAGGCATGGCGTGCTTTTCAAAAAAAACCGGTTTGGGGGAAGGTGTCCTTTTTTGGAAGTTTCGCTTGCCATTGATGTCATAAAGTAGGCTTTCGGGCGGCACCTCGTCCAGTTTCAGGACGATAGGCCGCTCCAGCTCGAAGTCAATGACAAAAAGGAAAGGCTCCCCCTCGCTTCCCCAGAAGTTCATTCGGCGGATAGCCTCGCCTTTATCTATTGTTTGGATCATTCGTTCGTTTTTCACTTCTGCTTTTGTGACGCTAAATTACGGGATTGTAACGCGCGGAAGAAGGGGAGGGTTTAGATAGTTTTTTCGTGTAAATGAGGTAACTATTCAACAATTGGCGCTTAGCAGTTGGCTATTGGCGCCCGATGCCCATAAAA
>JAGQXQ010000195.1 GCA_020436535.1 Phaeodactylibacter sp. | reverse complement strand
GCTTTTTCCTTTCCTGCCAGAAGGAAGACACCCAGCTCCCCTGCCAGGAGAACAACTTCGGAGGCCATTGCTTCGAAAACATTACTATCGATCCGATCGCGGTGTATGTCGACGGCAATTTCAAGTTCAACCTTCCGGCCGGCGCGAAAGAATGTGTGCCGCAGCTATCGGTAGGCCTCCACCAGGTGAGGGCGGAGCAGGCTTCCTCCGGCAAGGAGTGGGAAGGGAGTTTTGATGTGGTGCAGTGTGGGTTGAAGGATTCGGTGTTTAGGCCGTAATCTTGAGGTATTTTTAAACTTATCCACCAATTCATCACAACCCTTTACTATACAGTTAGTTGCAGGCACATACATTAATTATATAATGATTAATATTAATACAGTAAGCGAGGGGTGTTGTTAATTGTCGATAAGGCCAATTGAACAAAACACAGCTAAGTAACAACTGTAAACGGATAACCCCATTTCACTACCGGGGGGCAGAGGCTGGAACGAAAATGCGCTTATAGAACACGCCGGCTTCCGGGATGGGCGCCAGCATGAGCCGCTCTTTGGTGAGCTCCAGAATGTCATTGGGCTGGCCCTGCCCGCTAAGGTTGATAGTCATTTGTCTGCCATTGCTGCTCATCTCCCAGGTTCCGCTCTGTTCGATACCATTGGTGACAACAATGAGGGCGCCGTCCTCTTTAAAATCAAAGACCGCATCCTTGTAGATCGTCATTGCACCTTGCACCATGGCCAATTCATTTTCGGTGGGCTCCTGAATGCGCAGGGAATCCAGGATAGCCTCGGTATCATAACGCCAGCTTCCGATAAGGGTTTCCCGGGAGTGCTCATTGTCCGTACAGGAGGCGGAAAGCAACAGGAGTAAGAGCGCAATAAAAGCGAATATCCTCATGGAAAATGATTTTACCAACAATATTGGCAAAAGTAGGGCCCAACGGGGAAAGTTTTAAACTTTTGGGATTAAACTTTCCCCGTTGGAACTAAGAGACTACCTTTTTAAGACTCTTCCGGTAGTCTCTGGGGCTAAACCCGGTAATGTTCTTAAATTGCCGGTTGAAGTGGGAAAGGTTGTTGAACCCACTATCAAAACTCACAGCGGCAATCGTCAGGTTTTCGTCTCCCAGCAAGCGGCAGGCATGAGCAATGCGAAATTCATTGACAAACTGGCTGAAGGTCTTTCGGGTCAGCTTTTTAAAGTAACGGCAAAAAGCTGGCACCGTCATATTGACCCGGGAAGCGGCCTCATCCAGGTTGACTTCCTCCTGGAAGTTGTTTTCTACATAATCGTAAACCGCTTCGATACGCTTCTGGTCCTGGGCATTCACCTCCAGGGCAAAACCGCTGGCATTGAGCATTTTGTGCTCGGCAGAACGAGCCATCAGATGCAGGATGGACAACAACTCCAGCAAGCGTTCAAAACTTCCGAGCTTCATCATATTCTTCAGTCGGTTGCCGACTTCTTCCTTGATTTCTCCCTGGAAGGAAATACCCTGCCGGGAAAGCTCAAAGAGGCGTTTGATGGCTTCCATCTCCGGCTTGCATAAAAAACCCTGGCCGAGAAAATCTTCCTTCATCTGCACGACGATCTCGACATGCTCTTCAAAAAGCTCTTCCGTAAAGCCAAAATGTGGAAGGTTGGGGCCCAGGAAGATCAGGTCGCCATCTTCGAAAAAAGAAATATGGTCGCCGATGTGGCGCTTTCCCCGGCCGTTGGAAATGTACACGATCTCGTATTCCGGGTGAAAGTGCCAGTGCGGCCGGTTGCACTCTTCCATATCATCGAATCGCCGGATGGTGAATGAGCTACCAAAGACCGGCTCGATCTTTTCCAAAATTGCTTTCATACTTATTAAGGTTTAAACGGGAAAATGCCGGGCGGAAAGGTAGGGTGTTGGTTGTTGGTTGATTGGGTTGATCAGGTATATAGTGACTCGATCAACTTATTCAACTATTCTGGTCAGGGCTACGGAAACATAACTTCCCGCAGCTGCATTTCCCAATATCATATCCACAACAACGAAAACGCAAAAAGAGTTCTTGTTGTTTTTACACTAAGGTGAAAATCCAAATAATTTAACACTGAATTAATCTTGTTTTTTTGTTCCTCCACTCTCTGTTAATGGAGTATCACTATCAGCAAAGATCCAGGAAGACTCGCTTTGCTTTCCCCCGTACCTTTGCATCGTAAATCAAGCGTTTCATACATTACCATTTATATAGTGGGCTTCTTATAAAGAAGCGCCACTTTTTTTATTGCTTTTTATTTGACGATAATTCCAATTGAACGTAACAAAATTAATCACCCAATAGCGTATGATCAGAACACTGAAAGCTTTTGCCTTGCACTTACCGAGCCTTTCCGTAGGGCTCACTTTTATGACCCTGAGTATTCTCTTTGGTAGCTGGTTGGCCCGGCTACCGGAAGTACAGGCCGCGCTGGCCCTTTCCGAAGGGCAGCTGGGGCTGGCCCTGCTGGGGTTGCCGCTGGGCGCTTTAACGTTGACTCCCTTTGCGGGCTGGCTGATGAAGCATCTCCATACCGGGCGGGCGATGACCCTGTCCGCTCTCCTGTTTTGCGCCTGCCTGCCTATTCCGGCATTCGCGCAAAGCCAGTGGGCCCTCATGGGCGGCCTTTTTGTGGTGGGCCTGTCCAATAGTTTCATGAACATATCCATGAATGCGGCGGCGGCGGCAATCGAGCAGCAGTACCGCATCACTATCATGTCGATCTGCCACGGTATGTTTAGCCTGGGGGCTATGATCGGCGCCGGCAGCGCCGGCCTGATCGCAGCCGCCGACGTTCCTTTGAAGGGCCACCTCATTACTTTGGCCCTGGCCATGGTCGGCCTGCAGTTTCTGCTGCGGCCCATTATTCTCAACCTGCCCAACAGCGATTCTGAAGGGTCCTCCTTTGCCCTGCCTCCGAAGGCGCTGCTGGGGCTGGTCTTCATCGGGTTTTGCATCATGATCGGCGAAGGCGCCATTGCCGACTGGAGTGCCATCTACCTTCGCAATATACTGGAAGCCAATCCCTTTGTGGCCAGCCTCGGTTACGCCGGCTTTTCCATGGCCATGGCCATGGGCCGCTTTGCCGGCGATGGCATCAAGATGCGGCTGGGCGCTGCCCGGCTGGTCGTCATTGGCAGCCTGCTGGGAGCCGGCGGCCTGGCGCTGGCCATCTTGCTACCCTACCCCGTTACCGCCGTACTTGGCTTTACGCTGGTGGGATTTGGTTTCTCAAGTGTAGTACCAGTGCTTTTCAGCGCCGCCGCTAAAACACCGGGCGTGGCGCCCGGTACAGGCATTGCGGCAGTGGCCAGTTCTGGCGTAGTGGGCTTCCTCATCGGCCCTCCGCTGATCGGCGGTATTGCCGAGCATTTCGGATTAGGCTTCGGCCTGGGTATAGTGGCCGCCCTGGCGCTGGTATCGGCAATGGTGGCGAAGCGGGTTAGGATATAAGGTGAGTAATTGTTTTTTAGTACTTTTTATATTCCCATAAACATGAAGGCCGGGCAAATGCCCGGCCTTTTTTTGTGGCTGGCTAACTTCAGGCCCCGTACGCGAGGCCCAAAGAAGCATCTATAGCGTAGATGGCTTAAGCTTCCGCCATTTCCTCGTGTGCTTCCATCAGTTTTTGCTGAACATCATGCGGCACCGGGTTAAACTCTGCGAATTCCTGATGGAACTTCGCCCGGCCCTGCGACAGAGACCGCAAGGTGGAAGAATATTGGTACAATTCCGCCAGCGGCACCTGAGCGATTATCTTTTGGTAATGGCCCTCAGCGCTCATACCCATGATGATAGCGCGACGAGTCTGCAGGTCGCCCATAATATCACCCATGACATCATCGGAGCAGAGGATCTCCAGTTTGTAGATGGGCTCCATGATCTGAGGCGCCGCCTGCTTGAAGGACTGCTTGAAGGCCTGTGTAGAAGCAATCATAAAGGCCATGTCGTTGGAGTCTACCGAGTGCATTTTTCCATCGAAAATGCACACCCGTATATCCTGGCAGGGAGAGCCGGTCAACGGCCCTTCTTCCATTTTCTGCAGTACGCCCTTCTTGATGGCATTCGAGTATTTGGCATCAATGGCGCCCCCGACGATGCACCAGAAAAAGGCCAGGGTGCCGCCCCAGGGCAACTCTTCAATATCCCGGTTGCGTACGTTCAGGTCGCTGGGGTCCGGCATGCCATCCGTATAGGGCTCAATGCGCATGCTCAGCTCGGCAAACTGGCCGGCGCCGCCGGTTTGTTTCTTGTGGCGGTAGTTCATTTCCGCCGGTTTGGTGATGGTCTCCCGGTAGGAAATGCGGGGCTTGATGAATTCCATAGAGACCCCATACATGTTCTCTATGCGGTGCTTGACGAGGTCGAGGTGCAGCTGGCCCTGGCCAAAAAGCAGCGTCTGCTTGAGGGTCTTCGACTGTTCCACGATCAGGGTAGGGTCTTCCTCGGCAACAATGTGCATGGCCTTCATGAGCTTCTCCATATCTCCTTTACTGGGAGGGTTTACGGCCACCCGTATCCGGGGTTCGGGAAATTTCATGGGCTTTATCCTTCTGTCTTCTCCCTTCACATTGAGGGTATTGTTGGTGTGGGAACTTTTGAGCTTGACGGTCACACCAATATCTCCGGCCTTGAGGGTATTGACCTGGTCCCGGTTCTTACCTTCGGCAACGAAGAGCTGGCCGAAGCGTTCTGAGGTGCGGTTATTGGCGTTTACCAGTTCGTCGCCGGTGTTGAGGACGCCGGAATAGACTTTAAAATAGGTTACATTGCCCACCTGAGGCTCCGACATAGTCTTATAGATAAAGATGGTCGTGTCCGCACTGCTGTCGCATTTGAGGCGGCTGCCATCTTCAAGCATTTTGGCGGGGCGGTCGGCAGGCGAGGGGCAGACATCGTTGATGAAGCCCATGATCCGCCCGCTGCCCATATTTTTAGTAGAAGAGCAACAAAAGACCGGGTATATCTCCTGGTGGGCGATGGCGATGCGCAGCCCTTCGGTCAGTTCTTCCTCGGTCAGAGAGCCTTCTTCAAAGAATTTCTCCATCAGCCCTTCATCGTTTTCAGCGGCGGCTTCCACCAGCGCGTTGTGCATCTCCTGAGCGCGCTCGATCTCCGAATCGGGAATAGGCTGTTTTTCCGGCCGGCCGCCCTCGGGGGAGAACACGTACATGGTCATCCGGAGGGCATCTACAATGGTATTAAAATCCGTACCCGGGTTGAGCGGATACTGTACGGGGATGATCTTGTTGCCAAACCTGTTTTTGGCCTGTTCGAGAGTGGCGTCAAAGTCCGCCTTTTCATGATCGACCTGATTGATGACAAAAATGGTGGGCGTTTCAAATTGGTCGACATAGTCCCAAATGAGCTCTGTTCCCACTTCAACCCCATTCTTGGCGTTGAGCATCATCACTCCGGTATCGGCAACTTTCAGCGAAGAGATCACCTCGGCGATGAAATCGTCAAAACCCGGCGTATCCAGAATATTTATCTTGGAATCTTTCCACTGAACGTGCATCAACGAGCTAAAAAGAGAGTTGCCGCGTTCTCGTTCGATGTTCGTGAAATCAGATTGGGTATTACCTTCCTCCACGGCCCCCCGGCGTGAGATGGCCCCTGCTTCAAAAAGCATGCATTCCGCAAAGGTCGTCTTCCCACAACCAGAGTGTCCGAGGAGGGTAACGTTTCTAATGTCTTTAGTGTCAAAAATCATATGGTCCTCTTTTTGAAATGGTTAACAATAAGGTTGTGCGGCCAGGCCACACTGGCTCACCGCCTTGCGTAGCATATTCGGAAGTAAATTTCAAATATCCAAGGCAGCGGGGAATGAAATTAGGAAAATAAAAGTAAATCACAAAGGTTTCGGCCCATACAGTTTTTGTCCGTAAATTGAGAGGCAAAAATGGCACACTATTGTAGCCTCAATGGCAATATCGTCGCTCAGGAACAGGCCAGCCTGGGCGTTATGGACCTGGCGGTGCTTCGCGGTTATGGCATCTTTGATTATTTTCTGTTCAAATATGGCCGGCCGCTACTCGAGGAGCAGTACCTGGAGCGCTTCTACAATTCGGCCCAAAAGATGGGGCTGGAACCGCCTCTTAGCCGGCAGGAACTGAGCCGCCACCTGCGCGAACTGATCGCCGCCAACGGCGAGGATAAAGGGGCCATCCGCCTGGTGCTTACCGGTGGGTATACCCCCGACGGCTACACGCCCGGCGACCCCAACTTGATCGTCCTGCAACACGGGTACCCCAACTATCCGGAAAGCTACTTCACCGAAGGGATAGGCCTGATCAGCCACCCATTCCAGCGGGAATGGCCGGAGGTGAAGAGCATCAACTACCTGACCGGCATCAAGCTGCTGCCCGAAATCCGCAGGGCCGGCGCCCTGGAAGTGCTCTACCACTACAACGGAGAACTGCGGGAGGCGGTGCGCTCCAACGTCTTTCTCGTCACCGAAAAAGAGGAGCTCGTCACCCCTGACCGCGACATCCTCTTCGGCATCACCCGGGATTCGATCTTCAAAGCGGCGGAGGGCCTATTGCCTGTCATCGCCCGGAAAGTGAGTATGGAGGAAGTGTACAACGCGCGCGAGGTGTTCGTCACCGGCTCCAATAAGAGCGTCATGCCGGTAGTGCACATCGACGGGCGGCCCATCGGGGACGGGAAGGTGGGGTACTGGTCAAAGAAGCTGAAGGATGGGTTGGAGGCGTATCGGGAGGGATATTATGGCGCCCCGTGAGCTGACAACTTTGGAGTTGTTGCGGTTAAATGATTATGCTTGGCTTTTGTTTCTGCCTCAGGTCTATTATTTTTAACTTTCATTTTCATAATCCTAATAACAACCAGTCATGAGACGAACCCTAACGCCTTTCATTTTCTTTTCCCTGTCCTTGTTCTCAGTAATCGAGCTTACCGCACAAATCGCCTATATTACAAGCCACGATAGCAATTATATTACCGTCATTGACCTGGCTGCTCAGGCGATAGTCGATACGATCGTAGCCGGAGAGGGGCCTTACGGCATCGATGGTTCTCCCAACGAAGCATACCTTTACGTCGCAAATCGCTTTTCCAATAATGTGTCCATCATTAATACCGCTACACGCGAAGTGGTCGACTCCATTGCAGTCGGAGAGGAACCCCGCGGCCTAGCCGTATCCGCCGATGGAAGCCGGGCCTATACCACTAATCGAATGACTAATGATGTAAGCGTCATCGATCTGAACACCCGAACAGCCGTGGCCACGATTCCGGTAAATGGCCAGCCTTTTGGGGTTGAGGTGAGCCCCGATGGCAATACAGTTTACGTCAGCTGTAGTGCGGTGGTGGATAACATCACGGTCATCGATGCCAATACCAATACGGTTACAGCCACCATTTCACTCCCAGGCTGGCCCCGCGGATTGGAAGTGAGTAAGGATGGCAACTTGCTTTATTTCGGTGTTCTGGGAGATAGCAAATTGCGGTCACTCAATACCACTACCCTTATGCCAGAGCCTTCCATCCTGAATGTCGGCCAGGTATTCGCTCTGGCGGAAAGTGAGGACGGCAATACGCTTTATGTCTGCAGCGACATACAAAAAAAGGTCTCGATCGTCGATGTACCTACGCGTACGATCAAGGGCGTTGTCGATTTCGCAAGTGGGGTTAATGGAATTTCGTTAAGTTCTGACGGCAAGTACGCCGTAGTAATCATTCAGGAAGAAGACAAGATTGCTATTATCGACACGGAAACTTATACGGCCGATACGGCCATTGTGGTGGGTGGCGGCCCGCTGACGATCGGGGATTTTGTATTCAAGGCTAGTCCATCGGGCGACATTTGCCCCGACGCCATAGCGATCGACTCGCTCTTCGGATTTCCATTTGACGAACCGCAGGTGTCTGGTATCTACGATAACACCGGCTACGGAACCAATGCCCTGGACCCACAAACTGGGCTGGACTGTTTTGCCGACGAACCGGCTCTGCAAAATAGCATTTGGTACACGTTCCAGGGCGACGGGGATACCTATCGCATCCGCACCGTAGCTTGTGACGTTACCGACTATATCACTGATGGCAATACACAAATAGCTATATATACCGGGGTATGCGATACTTTGGCCTCCCTGGCTTGCAGTGAAGATGAGGACTTCGAGATGGGATTGCTCAATGGCAGCATCGAACTATCGACGGAGGCGGGGACGGCCTATTTTATGCTTATCGACGGCGCCTTCGAAACAGACTCAGTAGCCCGTGGCGAATTTTGCGTAGAGGCCACGCGCCTGAACACCAGTGCTGTCACCGATATACAAGATACGGACATTGGCCTGTATCCCAACCCAACTTCGGGCCATTTGTCTCTGCGGGGAGGTACTGCAAACCGAGTTACTATCTACGATGGTACTGGAAGGCTGGTGGCCACCCATTTGGGGCCGCTAACGAATATCGACCTGTCGGGCCTGGCCCGGGGCATCTATATGATCAGACTCGACATGGCCGATGAGATCATATCGGCTCGGGTGGCGAAGGAGTAAAAAGAGGTGATGGTGGAATTGTATTTAGAGGGCATTGGGTTTTTCCGGTCTCTAATAGTTTCCCATCTGAAGAAATTGGGAGTAAAAACTATAAAAAAAGCCTCTTGAGGCGGGAATATAGATGACAGCGTAAACAAAGGCTGCAAATGTTTTCATAACGAAGCGGTTATTAATCCGTTACATTTATTACCTTTACACTTCATAAATCAATGCCGCTGACTACAACTTTCATTCACCGTTTCACTTTCTGGCCTGGAATAAAGCAGAAGTAATCCGCTTTGGCAGATTGTCATTTCTATTCATTACTTCAACACAACTTTATTCCAAATGCTGGAAATAACCACTTCCCGCCTTCGGCTCATCGCTCTGAGCCTGGAGCAATTAAACCTTTTGATCAACAATATGGATCAGCTGCAGGAGCAGTTGGGACTGACCCCATTCGACGTTCAATTAACGCCCGAATTCGATGCCGAATATATTGAATCCATTCAAGAATTCTGCTTGCCGCAAGTAGAAGCCTACCCGGAAGACTATGCCTGGTTTACTCATTGGATCGTCGTCCATCAGACGGACAACCGGCGCATCGGCGGCATCGGCCTGGGCGGCCTGCCGGATGAACAGGGAGAGTCTATGATCGGCTACTATATCGACCCACGGTATGCCGGCCGGGGGCTGGCCACCGAAGCGGCCGGCGCCCTTTGTAATTGGTTGGGCCGGGATGTTCGCCTGGATGCCCTCATCGCCACCGTACCGGTAGGGCATATCGCCTCGGAGCGGGTGCTGCAGAAGATCGGGTTTGAACAGATATCCGTAGATGAGGGGCTGGGGCTGTGGAGGAAGGAGGTGTAGGCCTGTGAGCTACTTTCGGCAGTTCGCTTTTAGCTGCTCGGTATTCGCTAGTATACTCCCTTTAAATGCAGGAACCCAGGGCTCAAAGAATCCGTTCTTTGCCCCGATTTGGGTCTTGGCACAGGTTCTACCGAACGGCGAATGACGAGCTGCGAATGGCCTGATAATTTTCAACCGCGAAATGTAAAAGTGGCTGGTGCGGGTTGCTCCCAACAAGCCTATCTCTTACATTTCGCAGTTCTCGGCCCGTCCATTTCAGACGGAAAAATTTCAATTATACAGTTCAATTATCGGATGGCTTCTCATCCCCCTCCGCTTTTTTCTCGTTGAGGATTTCCAGCACTTCGGTAGTGATATCCAGGCTGTCGGAGGCCAGCAGCACGCTGGAGCCCTGCCCGTACTGAAGGATGTAATCATATCCGCGGCGGGCGCGCATGGCATCGAGCGACTGGCGGAGTTCCGTCTCCAGTTCCAGCTGGATGCGCTGGGTTTCCGCCACCAGTTCATTTCGGAGTTTTTCCTGTTCAGCCATCAAAACTTGTTGTTTCTGGCCCAGGCGCTTTTCCTCGTCGGCGATCTGGCTGGGGGCCAGCAAGCCTTGCTGTATCTTGCCCTGTACTGCCCGGAATTCATTCTCCAGGGCGGCGCCTTTCTGGCTCAGCCGCTGGCCGGCTTCTTCCTGGCGCTTTTCCAGTGCTTCCTGCTGCTGGCGGAAATAATCGTATTTCTGGACCAGGGTATC
>JAGQXQ010000194.1:17235-32913 GCA_020436535.1 Phaeodactylibacter sp. | reverse complement strand
GCAACGTCGTCATTCAGATCGCTACTCCGTATAGCACAGGTACGGGCTTTTACCTCAAGGGGCCCGGGCTGATCGTTACCAATGGCCATATTGTTCAGGGCAACCGGGAGGTGATCATCAAGGGAGAGGGCATGCAAAAACAACTGGTACGGGTCATTTATTCTGACCCCAAGTACGACCTTGCTTTTCTGGAAGTAGAACAAACCCCGGATTTACCGCAAGTCGAGCTGGGAGTCGATGACAAGGTGGTGGAGGGCGACCCGGTCGTGGCTATCGGCCACCCGTTTGGGTTGAAATTTTCGACTACCCAGGGTATTGTTTCCAACGCCAACCATGTTCACGACAATGATGATGTGCGTTATATCCAGCACGACGCGGCCCTCAACCCGGGCAATAGCGGCGGGCCACTCATCAATAAGAGTGGCCGGATACTGGGGGTGAATACCTTCATCATCAAAGATGGGGACAATATGGGCTTTTCGTTACCGGCTCATTATATCAGCGAAACAATCACTGCTTTCCAATCCGCCGGCGATGGCGTGCGCGCCCGCTGTGAGGGTTGCGGCAATATCATCTCCGAAGACGAAGTAGAGAACAATAAATACTGCCCGCACTGTGGGGCCAAGGTCGACCTGCCCTCCATGGCCGAAGAATACCAGCCCGTAGGCGTGGCGATGACGATCGAAGAACTGCTGGAAAAAGCAGGCCATGATGTGCGCCTTTCCCGCCGCGGGCTCAACAACTGGGAGATCCTGCAGGGCAGCGCCCGCATCAATATTTCCTATCACGAAGAGACCGGCCTGATCACCGGCGATGCCTACCTGTGCATGTTGCCCCAGGAGAATATCAAGCCGCTGTATGAGTTTCTGCTTCGCAAGAACTACGAAGTGGAAGGGCTGACCTTCAGCATTAAAAGCAGAGATATCATCCTGTCCCTGCTCATCTACGACCGCTATCTCAACCTGAGTACCGGAATGAAACTCTTTAAGCACCTCTTCGAATGCGCCGACCAGTACGACAATATTCTGGTGGATGAATACGGCGCCCAGTGGAAATTTGAGGATGGGGAGGAGGTGGAGTGAAGGGATGGTGTAGAAGTGTATCAGTTTATCTGTGTATCGGTGAGGGCGCTCCCTCTCCGCCGGCAGTAGTCCGGCTATGACAGACGGAGGCGGAGTGCTTTCACATATACACATTTGCACAGTTCCACCTATAATATCTCCCCTCCAGGCAGCGTTTAGATGCCTGTTTGAGTTCTCTCATAGCAACTATTAATCGACACTATTTGTGATGCAGCCGTCTTTTAACACAAAATATTCAGCTATTTTGCATAACATTCGCTATTATTGTGTCCGGAAAGTACAAGGTGTATTTGGTAAGCAGCCGGAGCGCGGCTTTTCCGTTTGCCAATAGCCTTTAACTTCGAATTTAGATTTGGCAACATCGCTTTTTTTTAAAACCACGTCTTTTTGAAAAGCCCTGAACAAAGCGAGATCAACCTTTTTTACCAAACCACTACTATTTAGGAAAGCAATTTTACAAACAACCGCTTGTATGAAGAATTTCAAGTCGATACTCATTACCTGCCTGTTGGCGCTGGGGGCTTTTTCCATGAGCGCACAGGATATTCACTTCTCACAATTTTATTTGTCCCCCCTCAACCTGAACCCGGCGATGACGGGGGTGATGAACTGTAATATCCGCCTGGTAGCCAACTACCGCAACCAGTGGGCGAGTGTTTTGAGGTCCAATGCCTATAATACCTATTCCGTTTCTTATGATCAACGGATACCGGTTGGCCGCTATGATTACTTCGGAATTGGCGGTACTTTTTGGGGGGACCGCGCCGGCGAGGCTAACTTTTCTACTCTGACCGGAAAGCTATCGGCCTCCTACAGCAAACGAATGGGAGGCTACCGCAGTCAGGCCAACTACCTGGTGGTGGGCGCCGAAGCGGGTGTAGCTCAACGGAGCATCGACTTTCTGAAGTTGCGCTGGGGTTTACAGCACGATGGGGAAGGTGGATTCAACGGCAGCTTACCCTCCGGTGAACAAGGAGTTTTCGACCGTGATAACTTCATCTTTGCCGACCTGGCCGCCGGCCTGCTTTGGTTTATGGTGTTCGATGAAAGCAACAGTCTCTACCTGGGCGGTTCTTTCCACCACCTGAACCGCTCTAACCAGTCGTTTAACAGCAACGACGAAGACCTGCTATATAGCCGCTTTACCTTCCACGGTGGGGGTGAATTCATGATGGGCGACCGCTTCGGAATCGTGCCAGGCGTCATCGTGATGAGCCAGGGCCCGTCCTTCCAGGTGAACGCGGGTACCAGCCTCAAGTTCTTGTTGGGGAGCCGTCAATCCTACCAGGCCTTTCAATTCGGATTGTGGACGCGTATCTCCAATAAGATCGAAACCGGCGTGCTCAACGATGCAGCGATATTGTCCACCCGCTTCGATTACGAGAACTTCAGCCTGGGCTTTAGCTATGATATCAACGTCTCTCCATTGCGCACTGCGAGTAATTCCAATGGCGCTTTTGAATTTGCCCTGGCCTACAAGATCTGTGGCCTGGAACGCCGCGGGGTATACTGCCCGAATTTCTAAGCCGGATTTTCCAGATCTCCGATATCTGGAAAATCTATAAACCAGAGCCCCACAGTGCAATGTCCTGTGGGGCTTTGGCGTTGAATAGGCTTAGGGCATCACTTTTTTGGAGTACAATTTTCCTGTAGTATCAAAAAGTCCTATATTGTTTCATTAAATAGCCTGATAAAATGAGAAAACTGCCAGACTGCAGATTTTAAACACATAACTTTTCCCAGCATCACCCCCAGTTGTAAAGGATAGTATAAAACGTTAACTTTGCCGGCCGTTTTTAGGCGTAGCTTTACAACGTAGCTATCTACTGGACTATCAGACAAGTATTTTTCGGAAAGGCAGACAATTGGAATGCTGCCAGTATCCCAAATTCTTAAATCTATTAACCAAATTAAAAAACTGTACTATGTTTGGAGGTAACAACAAGAAGGAGGCGAGCAAAGGAAAAAGTAGCAGTTTTATGCCTACGACTAGCCATGCGCTCAATAGCCTGGTCAAAGGGACAGTAGTAGAAGGCACCGTCAAATCGGAAAGCGATATTCGCATCGATGGCGCCATCAAGGGGAAGCTCTTTTGCGACGCCAAAGTCATCATCGGGCCAACCGGGTACGTAGAAGGCGAGATCCGTTGCCAGAATGCAGTAATAGAAGGTAAATTTGAAGGTAACCTCCATGTTGCCGAGCTTCTCAATATTCGGGAAGCAGCAACCATAAGCGGAGAGGTCATCACCAATAAACTGATCGTACAGTCGGGCGCTACCTTCAATGTTTCCTGCTCGATGGGCGGTAAGCCGGTGTCCAGGCAGGGCCATACTTCTGCCAATAGCAGCCATTCTCAAAATAATGCAAAAGAAGACTCCAAGGTTGTCAAAGAAACAAAAACAGCAGGCGCACAATAACAAAGACGAAAACAAAAGCCCGAAAGAGGGCAAGGCCCGTGAAAAATTTGACGCCTACCTCAAATATTCGGGTATGGCCTTTCAGATGGGGATAATCATTCTGGTAGGGACGTACGCCGGCAAAATGCTGGATAGCCATTTTCAAACCGAACGTCCCTACCTCACTGTCCTGTTGGCCCTCTTATCTATTTTCGCGGCCTTGTATGTCAGCCTAAAAGACCTGTTCACTGGCAATGAGTAAATGCGCAGGAACTTAACAGGAGGGTTTGCTTTTTGATCACTACCAATTAACCATGAGTCAACGAAGTTTCTTTATCCAATTGAGTGTGCTCTCCCTCAGTACGGCAATCCTGCTTTTTTTCCTCAATCGCATTCCTCAGTTACAGGCCTACAGCGCGCTATCGTGGATCAGCTTGGCTGCCTTTGTGGCTTTGTGCATCCTGATGTATCTGGCAGGGCACCGGGCCGCCATGAGTGACAACAAAAATGACTTCTCCAATGCTGTGCTGGGGTTTACCGCCGGCAAAATGTTTCTCGCCATTTTTGTGATCTTTGGCTACATCCAACTGGCTCAGCCTCCGGATAAACTCTTTATCATTCCATTTTTCGCCATTTACCTGATTTATACTATCTTCGAAACTTACTTTATGATGAAACTCGGGCGAATGAATGCCTGAAAAACTTTGCCTGATGAATAATACCGGGGAGCCATTCAAAGCGACAGTCAATGGCCAGTTTATTTTTGATGATGTTCATTCGGAGCTCGATATCGTGCCGATGAGTGATGGCCGGTATCACGTCCTGAAGGATAATATTTCCTACCACGTCGAGATCCTGTATACCGATTACCATACCAAAACCTTTACCATCAAAGTCAACGGATCGGCTTACGAAGTACAGTTGGCCGACCAATATGACCAGTTAGTGAATCGCCTGGGACTGGGCGTGGTTTCCGAGCATAAGGTGCGGGAGATACGAGCTCCGATGCCGGGCCTCGTACTGGATATTTCTGTGGAGATCGGGCAGCACGTCCAAAAAGGAGACCCGTTGCTCATCCTGGAAGCCATGAAAATGGAAAATGTCCTCAAAAGCCAGGGCGATGGAGTGGTGAAGGCCATCCGGGTGGAAAAGGGCGAAGCAGTAGATAAAAACGCCCTTCTGATTGAGATGGATTGATAAAACAGATGTAACTATTCAACGATCAAACAATTTCCTTTGGGAGGGTTTCCAGCCTCCGTCCATCATAGCCGGGCTATTGTCGGCAGAGACGAAGTGGCCTCAACCGGGAACGCTGGGCCCCTGACCCAATGACTAATTCACCCCCAGCCGCTTATCTTCCTTTTCTTTTTTCTGTTCTTCAGAAATCTGGTCATAGGTATCCAGCCCACATTCCAGGAATTCTGCATATTCCTCGACCCCTTCCTTGTATCCCCGGGGCGCAGCCAGCACACGTTCGTCTGGAGACATCATAACGTATAGCGGCTGTGAGTTCTGTTCGAAGTTGACGATCTGGAAATCTGCCCATTTATTGCCCACATTGCGGAGCTTTTCCTGTCGTGGAATGGAGAGCAGTGTCTCTTCCAGGGCTTTTCGGTCATCTACATAGAGGGATACCAGCACGAAGTCGCCAGACAATTTATTCTTGACTTCCTCCGCCACCCAGATGTGCTCTTCGGTCTTGCGGCAGTTGACGCAGCCGTAGCCGGTAAAATCGAGCAGGACGGGTTTGTTCACCTCTTTGGCAAAAGCCACCCCCTCTTCGTAATTCTTAAAGCAATCCAGGTTGTTGGCGCATTTGGTGAAGGACGGATACCGGGCTTTGATATCCGTATTCAGCTCGTCCTTGGTGTCTGGCAGGAAGATATTGTAAGTTGCTGGCGGCGCCAGGCCGCTCATCAACTTTAAAGAATTGTACGACTTGGTTTCATCATTAAAGAAAAAGCCGGTGGCCAGGTATATGGTCAGGGCTAAGGACAGTATGGCGAAAGAGCCCCGGGTAACCGAAAGTTTTTTCACCGGGCTGTCGTGCGGGAACCGGATCAGGCCGAAGAGGTAAGCCGTCATGGCGGCAAAGATCAATACCCAGGCGCCCATAAAGAGCTCGTAGGGCAGGATGTTCCAGTGCATGGTCATATCGGCTACAGAGAGGAACTTTAGCGCCAGCGCCAGTTCCAAAAAACCCAGGACAACCTTCACAGAGTTCATCCACCCGCCGGATTTCGGCAGGGAGTTCAGCCATCCGGGGAAAGCCGCAAACAGTGCAAAGGGCAGGGCCAGGGCCGAGGAAAACCCCAGCATGACAATAAAGGGCCCTAACTTGTCGGTAGCGGATTGCACCAGAGCCGACCCAATGATGGGGCCGGTGCAGGAAAAGGAAACGATGGCCAGTGTAAAGGCCATGAAAAAGATGCCCAGCAAGCCTCCCCGGTCGGCCATCGTGTCGCTTTTGTTGGCCCAGGAACTGGGCAGCGTAATTTCATAATAGCCAAAGAAGGAGAAGGCGAAGGCAATAAAGATGACGAAAAACAGGGTATTGGAGATCCAGTTGGTGGATAATGCATTCAAGGCGCCCCCCCCAAAGAAGGCAGTGATCAGCAAGCCAATAGAAACGTATATGACAATGATGGACAGGCCGTAAATCAGGGCGTTGCGAATGCCAGAGGCTCTATCCTGGCTGCTTTTGGTAAAGAAGCTCACCGTCAAAGGGATCATCGGGAAAACGCAGGGCGTCAGCAAGGCCAGTAGCCCGCCGGCAAAGCCGAGGATGAAGGTCCAGAGCAGGCTGGAATTCCGGACTACGTTTTCCTCCCCGCAATTGCCCAGGGGCTCCACATAGGTGGCGCGAATGCTGGGTACCGTCTGGTCGATGGCTTTAAGGCCACTGGCTGGGTCAACAGCAACTACCTGGCCGGCCCGGCCTCCGCCGATGTCAAAACTGAACTCTACATCGGTTGGCGGCAGGCATTGCGAGTCGTCGCAGGCCATATAGGCCAGATACCCTGTGATGGGCTGGCTGCTATCCAGTATTTTTACTTTCTGGCGGAAGGTAACCGGCCCTTCCGTAAATTTGACCACCTCTACTCCGAAGAAGGGGTCAACCCCGGATTTCTTCTTGCCTCCTTCTTCCAAAGTGGGGCCGGATCGCTCAAAATGAGCGCCTGCTTCAAAATGGAACTCGGTGGGGATAGGCCCGTCATCGGGAGATGTGTGCTGAGAATAGAACGTCCAGCCTTTATCGAGATCGGCAATGAACAGGAGTTCATATTCCTGATCATTGAGCTTTTTGCTGTCAAAAGTCCATTGTACCGGCGATTGTATGCCGGCCGGTGGAGGATTGGCCTCCAGTTTTTCTATCGGTTCTACCTCCGTGAAGTCTTCCGCCGGCTTTTTAATGTTTTCCTCCACCGCCTCAACGATCTCTTCGTCCACCGACGGCTTGGCACTTGGGGCCGCGGCAGTTTTGGGGGCTTCCAGCTTGAAGCTGAAGTCGACGCTGGAAGGCGGCAGGCACTTCTCTTCATCGCAGGCCATCGATTCTACATAACCGGTGATGGGCAGGCTGCCGTCCTTGACCTTCACCCGTTGTGTGAAGCTGGCATTCTTGGTGAAATAGGCCACGTTGATATTATCGAACAGGGGTTCCTTAGCTACTTTTCGGTTGCCTGCCTCCTGGAGTTTTCCAACGGCCTCGAAATGATCGCCTTCATCGTAATAGATGCCGGTTGGAATCGGTGCGAGGGCATCTTCATCGTACTCCTGAAAAGGAGAATAGGTCTTCCACCCTTCGTCGATCTTGGCGTTGAAAGTTAGTTCAAATTCGTTGCCTTCAATGTGCCTGGACTCAAAACTCCAGTGCACCGGGTTTTCCATTTGACCAGTGAGAACAGAGGAAAAAAGAGACGCAGTAAAAAGTAACAAATATTTCATAATCAAAAACTTTGCAATTAATAACAGCTCGTCAATCGGTTCAGTTGGGACCCTTAAAAAATAACTTCATGCCTCCTAAATAAGGTGAAGTTGTTTTTAATCAATATTGTGCTATTCCTTAAAAGAAAAAGTGAATTCTATCTCCGTCGGCGGCAGGCACTTTTCTTCATCACAGGTCATGAACTCTACGTAGCCGGCTACTTTTTGCAGGCCTTCCCCGGCCTGGATTCGTTGGGTGAAAGTAGCTTGTTTTTTGTATTTGACGATATGCATCCCGAACAGGGCATCCATGCCTTCCACTTTTGGGCCGTCTTCTTCCGTTGTTCCCAATAGCTCGTAGTCCTGGTTTTCGTAAAACCCGATCGTCGTCGGGATGGGGCCGTCTTCCCCCAGGTGCTGGGAGTAAAGATACCAGCCCGGGGCTATGTCAGCAGTAAAAAGCAGGTCGTACAGTCCTTCTCCTGCTTTCTCAACGGTGAAGGACCACTGGACCGGCGTCTCAACAGGCTGAGCACTGGCGGACACACCGGACAATGCAAAAAGCAAGATTGCATATAGTTTTTTCATAAGCGTTTCTTTTGGCGCCTCTAAAATACAGCTATTGTACCTTCTTTGCCTGTGAGAAAGGTTACAATAATAAAAGATTAACAGTTTAGAGTGCGGGCATCAACCAATCACTGAATTGCAGGAATAGCACGATCACAACGATTAGTAAGTGAATGACCTCTGCCATGCGGTTGGGCATGCGGATGAAGTTGAACGAGAGCATGATGCCGAGCGGGACGGCCGTCACCAGGAGGTGGCCGATTTCAATATCTGCCTGTATCAGCAAACTAAAGGAAGTGGTCAGCAAACCCCAGAAGAGGATATTGAGCTTGCGTTGTACTTGCATCGTTTGTTTGACAATATAGGAACGGTAGCTGAAAAGTACTACCAGAATCAGGATAATGAAAATGGCCAGGCTGCGAAGAAACAGCCAGTTGGGTGTCGGAACAAAATCCAGAAAAGCAATGCTGGAGGGCAGGCGCTCCTGCCAGAAGGTGAAAAACTGGCCGGTCCAGAAGTAGTAGGCCGAAAGAAGGAGGTAAGGGGTGACTAAGCCTGTCAATACCATCAGTCGTTCCCTGATCTTAAATGCCCTCAGAATATTGAGGCCGACAAACCCAAGGATGAAAAGAAAGAGATAGGAAGGATAAAATAAAGACCCCACCCCGGCCCAGAAGCCGATATTGAAAATCCGGGCTGAGCACTCTACATTTTTGTAAGTAGCAAAGATCTCAGCCAGGACAATGATGAAGAAGGTATTGGCCATTAACAGAGGCGATAAGTGCAAAAACTCGGGGAGCATGCTGCTGACCAAAATGTAGAAGAGGCCGGGGAATAGGCTCACTGCGCTGGCCAACCGGTGCTCGCTGATGAGGTAGTTTAGAAAGAATGCGTGGGCCAATAAAATGGCCATAGCCACTATATCCGCCGTTGGCCCGGCATAACCAATACGGCTGTACACCCACTCTGAAAGGGGCCCATATCCGGATGGTTCCCAGGTGGCAGGCACCAGCCATACAGAGACCCGCACCAGTGCGATGTAAAACACAAGCAAGATACTTGCTAAGAGTTGATTGGTTCTAAATATGGCTAACACCTGTCTAATTCCATTTTGGTTGATTTGAGTATACGACAGTAAGGCTCCGCTAGTTACTGCATGGTCAAAATTACCAAAAAATACAGAGCATGTTAAATTTAGTAACGGCATGTTTGGCCGGGGCCATTGTTATTGGTTACCGCAGGTTGCTCAATTTCCGGGAAGAAGTTTGTTTGCATCGGGTGCGATCCTAGTCTGTACCCCCTCCTTAGTTTAAGAGCCTATTGATGCCTAGCGGGGGAGTAGAGGCTTATTGAGGGGTTTAGAAAGGTTTAGGTTGCCGTTAGAGGGCCTCCAAACATGAACTGAGGCCCGTAAAGGACTAAGCCCCACCGGGCAGCGGCTGTTCTAAACCTAAATTAGTTCAGAAATAGCCCTAAACCCGCTAAGGAGGACAAATGGGAATCGCACCCGTTTGCGTCAGGTTTTAAATTTAAAAATTTGGCTATCAGGTACTTTTGGATGATTTTGAAAAAAATATGAAAAAAAGAAACAATTTTTGTGGAATCAGCCTTTCCACCCGCTCTTTATATCGAAGCCGCGAAAATGAGCCTGAAACCCAATAAACCGGCTTCATCGTTTGACAAACAAGGCCAGGGTAAAATGGCTGATACCCCCCATAACCCTGTATTATCCCAAAACACTCATTGACCCTGAAAGCCAAACCCCAATTAGCCAGGACATGAAGTAGAGCGTTCGCGCTCACTTCATGACCCTTTTTTACAGCCCCGATTAAATCCTTTGAAAACTTCTGATTCGTTCTCTTACCCTTGCCCGTTCCACTCCCGCACAATTGGAATCGGGCTTTTTTATTTTGAATATACTCTTAGTCTGTTAACTTTTTCAGAAACTCAATGCTGCTTTCCGCCAGCTCTTTAGCATGTTCTGGCAAAGTATCGGTGGGAAAGGGGTGGCTGCCTCCAAAAACGTGGTTGGCGCCGGTGATGATATGCAGTTTTGAATCAGCATTCCAGCTGTGGAGCTTCCGTGCCGCTTCAACCGGTACGGAAGGATCCTCATCGCCGTGAATAATAAGAAGGGGCTTTTTCATCTTTCGGACGGCCTGTCCGACATCGAAGGCTTCTTTATGGGCCACGAAGTCCCGGTACATTTGATAATAGATCGGCATGCGTTGGCCAGTACGGCCGTTGAGTACGTGATAAACGCCGCGTTTCTCCCAATCTTCCATGAGTTTAGCATCCTGCCAGGCATAGTCAAGGTGGCTCACGGCAGCCCAGGTGATGAGCGCTTTTATGCGCGCATCCTGTGCGGCTTTTACTGCGCAGATGGCTCCGCCCCGGCTGTGGCCGATGAGGAAGATATTTTGCAGGCTGGCTTCAGTGGGGGGCATTTCATTGCTGCCGTTTTTCAGCCATTGCATGACGGCTTCCAGGTCAGCCAGTTCTTTGCTGTAATTATTGTGGCCGAAAGCTTCCAGGTCTTCAAAATCCATTGGCTTGGCAAGAGTCGTGCCGTTATGGGAGAAGTTGAACTTGATGAACACAAAACCACTTTCCGCAAATTTCCGGGCGATCAGCTGCCAGTGCCCCCAATCTTTAAATCCTTTGAACCCATGAGCAAAAATGACTACAGGTTTGGCCCGCCCGTCTTTTTGATAATAAACATCGAGCAGAAAGGGGCGCCCCATGGCGCCCGTCATTTGAATATCCTTAATAATTTGCATGGTACCTTTTTTGCAGGCCTTAACCTAACAAGAATTATTGGATACTCAAAGGCACTAGTGCTAGTTTAAGGAGAAAGAGGGCTCAAACTCCGAGGAGTTGAAGGAGGTAAGTATGCAGACCTCTATTTCCATGAAACGAGTGAGCGGGAAGTCCATCAGCATTTCTCTTACCTCCATTTCCGAATTGGCGTTGAAGACTGCCCATACTTTGGCATTTTCCAGGGAAAGTGCATAATTGATGAGCTTGCCTTCCGATAAATAACGGTCAATGACAGCCCGCTGGTAGGGGATAAGGTCAAAAAACTCTTCACAAAGCTCTTCGGGAAGAGTAAAATCAACCATGAATTGGATATTTGGCGTATACATGTTTTTTCGCTTAAAGACGGAGCCTTCGCTCGCGCTCTGTTTGCTAATTCATGCTGGCAACCAGTGCCAGTTGGGGTGTATTTTAAAGTAATAACTCTCTTTGACCGTATAGGGTGGCTTTTAAAACGACACAAATCTTGTCAAAGAATTTGCAATTAGCACAAATTTTAGGCCTTTCGCAGCTTTTTTTATGCCAAATTAAAAAAATGTCGGGCAGTGGCAAAGGGTTTTTCCAGAGCCGGCTCAGTGGGCCGGTTCAATTTCGTGAATTCAGGACTCGTTATCGGGAGGCCCGATATTAGTTAGCCCCTCTGTCAAACAACGCTATCCGGCTGAACTACGGCGAAGCCGGGAAACAAATCACGAATCCACTAACTTCAACCTCCAGGCTACCGCAATAGCTACTATACTCATGATAATGGCGATGTATCCCACATATTGATAATTAGCCAGCGAACCGTCGCCATTTTCGGTAATGATCAGGCCGGCGAATAGAGAAGACAGGGCCAGCGCCATTTCCTGCACCGAGGCCCGGACGCTCATAAAGCTACCCCGGCTTTCGGGTTTTACGACCGAGGTGACCATTGTCATCGCCGGCACGTTGCGGCCGCTGGCCACGACGAAGAAACTGGACGTGGCACACAGGGCCAGGGCCATGGGTACGGTCGGCAGGTTGGTGATAGCAAAGATCGAAAACAGCGCGAACAGGCTGGCAATGGTAAATACCTTGGCGTGCCCGTGCCGGTCGGCCAGCCGCCCGAAAAAAGGAAGGAGAAATACGGTTAGCAGGCCACCTATCAGATATATATAGGTGACCTGATAATCGGAAAAACCGATATTCAGCTGCATATAGGGGGCAATAAAAGGAATAATGGTAAAGTGCCCCAGCATGAGGATTACTGTGAAGAACAGGGCGAGACGCTGATTGGCATCTCCGAAAATATTGCCCATCACCCGAAAAGGGTTGCGTTGCACCAGCCCGCTTTCCAGGTGCTTGCGCAGCGGGGGCATGAAAAAGAAAATGAAAAAGGTGAGTACGAAAGCAATCGCTCCCACCGCCAGGAAAGGGGCCCGCCAGGAAAATTTCGCCGCCAGGTAGATGCCCGCCGGAACACCGATGACCGAGGCCACCGAGAAAGCGGTCATGACCAAGCCCATCGCGCTGGCCCGCCGCTTGAGCGGAATCGTGTCTCCAATAATGGAAAGCACCAGCGCCCCCAGGATGCCGCCAAAAGCACCGGTGATGCTGCGCGCCGCCAGAAAAACCAGATAGCTCGGAGCGATCGCACAGGCCAGAGTGCCGATGGTAAAACCAATATAGGTGTAGAATAAAACCTGTTTGCGGTCGAAACGGTCGATAAACATAGCGCTGAACAGGCCCATCACAAATGCGCTGCCGGCGTACGCGGAAACGATCAGGCTGAACTGCCGGGGGGAAATGTCAAAGATCCGCATGAATTGCGACCCCAACGGCATGATGATCATGAAATCCAGAATATGGGAAAACTGTACCACCGCTAATATGAAGAGCAGCAGCTTCTCTTTCATTACTGGCGGCTCAATTGTGGGTTTAACCATGGATTATTTTATTGTTTCTTTTCGTTGGTAAAAGGGTAGGGAAGAAACCCTGAAATACGAAACCATTGTAATGCTTGTGAAGGGAGAATAGTTTCCGGGAAACTACTTTTGTTTGGAAAAGTCTACTTTGGGGTAACACAGATAGTATTTGGTAACTGCCCTCGATTGTAAGTCGTAGTCAGTGCTTTCCGACATAGGCAACACCTCGCCGCTTTTATGCAGGATCTTGATCTCATCCTTGGATGTGGTATAAGCGCTGTTGGACTCTTTGCCCTGAATGAAGAGGTATTCGAGCGCTTCCTCGTCTAACCCACTCCAGGCGAGTATCCCCCGGCGCACCTTTTGAATATAGGCCTCGTCGAAAGGGCTGTTACGGAATTCCAGCCGGAATAAGCGGCGGTTAATGATGCTGGACGAAAAAAAGGAAAGCACCTTGTCTTCCGTATTCATCCAGCTTTTGAGCGCAGAAACGATATCGAAGTCGTCGAGCATAGCAAACTGGCCGAGCAGGGTGTCCCGGCCTTTCGCAAAGTCTTTCCAGGTGGGTTCCTGCCGCAGGAAAAAGGATAGAGGGCCGGAAGCCGGCAACGGGTAGCCTTGCTTCGTCAGGGCTTTGGCACGGAGCAGGGCTGCAATAAGCATCTGTTCAGCAGAAAGCACCGTTTTGTGGAGATACACCTGCCAGTACATCAGCCGGCGGGCAATGAGGAATTTTTCTATGGAGTAGATGCCTTTTTCTTCGACGACCAGCTCTCCATCCCGGACCGACAACATTTTTATGATCCGGTCATAACCGATGACCCCTTCGTGAACGCCGGTGAAGAAGCTGTCCCGGTTGAGATAGTCCATGCGGTCCATGTCGAGCTGCCCGGATACGAGCTGGTGCAGGAACGGCTTGGGGTAATGCCCGCGAAAGATGTCCATAGCCAGGGATAATTGCCCACCGAAGGCCTCGTTGAGGCGTTCCATAAACAAGAGGGACAGTTCTTCGTGTGTAACTCCCTTAAACAAGGCATGTTCCAGGGTATGCGAAAAGGGGCCGTGGCCGATATCGTGAAGCAGGATGGCAATGCAGGCGCCTTCCGCTTCCGCCTCGCTGATCGTTATCCCTTTGGAGCGCAGTACTTCAATGGCCTCCTGCATCAGATGAAGCGCGCCGATGGCATGGTGGAAACGGGTATGCAATGCCCCTGGATATACGAGGTGCGTCAGGCTGGTTTGCTTGATGCGGCGCAGCCGCTGAAAGTAAGGATGCTCTATCAAGTCAAAGATGATGCCATCCGGTATGCTGATGAACCCGTAGACCGGGTCATTCACTATTTTTTTATTCTTCATTTTTTATCTAACCTTTCTCTACCAGGAGAACTGATGGAAGTGCTTATGGGTTTATGATTATAATTCAATATCTTTCCCTATTTCAGGCCATAGGCAATAATTGGCCCCGAAAGTTTATTAAAGAGTACACGAATAACAAACAGATCTAATGGATAAAATTACAATTCTATGGGCAGATGATGAGATCGACTTGCTCAAACCCCAGTTAATGTTTCTCGAAAAGAAAGGATACGAAGTCATTACCGTGACCAATGGCCATGACGCTCTGGAGGAATGTGAAACCAATGGAGACATCGATATCGTATTTCTGGACGAAAGTATGCCCGGCATTACCGGATTGGAAACGCTGGCCAAGATCAAAGTACAGAAACCGCACCTCCCGATCGTAATGATCACCAAAAACGAGGCGGAGAACGTCATGGAGGAAGCCCTGGGCTCCCAGATCACGGATTATCTCATCAAGCCCGTCAATCCCAACCAGATACTGCTGACCCTCAAAAAGATCGTCGACAACAAACGGCTGGTTCGGGAAAAAACGTCCTCTGACTACCAGCAGGAATTCCGTCAGATCTTCATGCAGATCAACAGCGGCCTGGACTATGAAGAATGGGTGGAAGTCTACCGGAAAATCATTGGCTGGGAACTCAAGATCGACGAATCCAATTCGGTAGGTATGACCGATATCTTGTCTAACCAGAAAAGCGAAGCCAATAACGAATTTTCCCGCTACATTATCAATAGCTACCTCAATTGGGTTCAGCATGGCTCGGGCCCGGTTATGTCTAACAGCCTGCTGCGTTCAAAAATATTTCCGGAGATAGATGACAAAGTGCCTACGGTCTTGTTGCTGCTCGATAACCTCCGGTACGATCAGTGGAAAATGATCGAGCCCATCCTGACGGAATATTACCGGGTAGAGGAAGAAGATTTCTTTTATAGTATACTGCCTACTTCCACTCAGTATAGCCGCAATGCTATCTTTGCCGGTATGATGCCGGCTGAAATTGAGAAGCATTATCCTCAATGGTGGAAAAATGACAACGATGAAGGAGGGAAAAATCTACACGAGCACGATCTGCTGGCGGAAAATATCGGCCGCACTTTCCGCAAGGATATCCGCTTCGATTATATAAAGGTCACCAATGCTCACCACGCCAAGCAGGTGCAGGACAACATCCTCAACTACCTGCAAAATGACCTGACCGTCATCGTGTATAACTTTATCGACATGCTTTCGCATGCCCGTACCGAAATGGAAGTCCTCAAAGAACTGGCAGGTGACGAGAAGGCCTATCGTTCCCTTACCCGGTCCTGGTTCGAAAACTCCCCTCTCTGGCAGGCCTTGCAACGTGCGGCGGAGCGCGGTATTCAGCTGTTTGTAACAACCGACCATGGCACTATCCGGGTCAATACCCCTTCCCGCGTGGTAGGCGACCGGGAAACGACCACCAACCTGCGGTACAAGGTGGGCAGAAACCTGCAGTACGACCGCCGCGATGTACTCGACGTTCGTGACCCTAAAGACGCTATGCTGCCTCGCCCGAATGTGAGCTCGACCTTCATCTTCGCCAAGGATGATAAGTTCTTCCTCTATCCGAATAACTACAACTATTACCACAATTACTACAAGAATACCTTCCAGCATGG
>JAGQXQ010000194.1:9801-17158 GCA_020436535.1 Phaeodactylibacter sp. | reverse complement strand
CGTATCGTTAAATTGCTGAGGGCACTCCGTCATAGCCGGACTACGGAGACGAAGTGCCCTCATTGCTAGATTGTTGCATTGCTGACAGACATGGCTATTCAGGAAACGGTTTTGCCATGGGTATACTTGGTTGGTTTTTAGCACTGCTCTAGAACCTTAGGCCCAGAGAAGAATAACTTCCCCATTTGATGCGGCTGTTTTACCGCCATACTTCGTTGCTCGTTGGTCGCGTAGCGCCACTATGCTCCCTCCTCGCGCCTCGTCTGGCGAAAAAACAGCTCACCTGAAACGANNAACTTATTCTTCTCTGACCCCTTAACTGAACGTCGGACAGCTTTACACTAACAATATAACCCTTTGACAATATAGCACTGAACCCTTCACACCTCCACCAGCAGCTTTTCTCTCAACTCCGGGTTGGCTTCCCAGAAATCCCGGAAGCGGTGCGTGCTGGGCACAAAGAATATGCGCTTGCCAAAGAGCCCCTTTTCTTTAAAGCGAATGGTAACCGAGCGGAAGAAAAAGAACTTGCTTTCGATTACCTGCTCAATACTATGAAAAGGATAACGCGCTGTTTTGAAGTAGTTGGTGACGTAGAAAAAATGCTCATCCGTTTCCACCCTTTTCAGGCGCATCAGGGTAAAGGCGAGGAGTAGCAGGCCGGACAAGTAAAAGAAGACAATGCCGATGCGAAAGTTTCGGGCAGGCATATCGCCGATGTACTCGAAGGAATACGACAGCGCCGCTATGGTCAGTGCGCCAAAGAAAACGATCCAAAAGACCGGTATGAAGAACTTGTAAAACAGTGTCAGATTAGTGGAGACCCGATACATTGATGTGCTGTTAACCCGGATTGCTGAATATTTTAGAGCTATCTTACCTCATGGCCTTCCCTTCAGGAAAGGATACTACCGTAACGCTTCTTCATTCTCTTTGTTTACCCGCGCCGACACCAATATACTGACCTCATACAGTACATACAGAGGTATACCGATCAAAAATTGGGTGACAACATCCGGAGGAGTGATCATCGCAGCCACAATCAGGATACCAATGATAGAATGGCGCCGGTATTTTTTCATGCCTTCCGGGGTCACCAGCCCTACTTTGGACAGGAAGTAGACGATAATCGGCAGTTCGAAGATCAGGCCCGCCGGGGCGGTAAACATGATCATATAGTTGATAAAGGAGGATATCGTAGGGGTGTTTTGTACGCCCGGAATATCGTATCCGGCCAGAAAGTTGATGGCGAAAGGAGAAATGATATAGTAACCAAACAAAACGCCTGTCAAAAACAGGCTGGAGCAGATAGCGACCATACCGCGCGCCGCATTTTGTTCCTTGGGGTAGAGGCCCGGCCGGATAAAGCGCCAGAATTCCCACAGCACATACGGAAAGGAAAGGATGAAGCCCATCACAAAAGACACCTTGATGCTAATGATGAATGCTTCTCCAAAGCCGGTGGCAATTTTGGGAAATACCGGCGGCGTGAAACAAAGGTTGTCGCCCATACCAATGGCCTCCGAAAGCCCGCAAACGAACCGGTAGGAAAAAAAGTCCGGTTCCGTTGGCCCGAAGATCACTTCCCGGAACATCCATTTTTGAAAAAGGAACAAAAGAATGCCCAGGCTAAGAATAGCCATCAGAGAGCGGATAATGTGCCAGCGCAATTCCTCGAGATGCTCGAGAAAAGACATTTCTTTGCCGGGCACCTGCTCCTGGCCCTCTTCCAACTTGTCTACGTCAATCTGATCCAGCGCCATAGATCGGGTTTATACTTTAGATCCTGTTTGAGGGTGTAAGTTTAAAAATTACCTTCCACAAAAGTAAAAAAATTATGCCTGCCTGTGATTTTTAACTTTCACTGCATCCAAAATGGGGTGACAAAAAATGCTTACATTTGCCGGGCAATTACGGCTGAAGACTAGCCGGAGTGATTAGAATCTTATGGATGTATTGCTATACTTAGGCTTATTTATTATTTCTCTTGGAGTCCTGCTCAAAGCGTCGAGCTGGTTTGTCGATGCTGCTGAGCGGATCGGCCTCGCACTTGGTATCTCTTCTTTCATCATTGGCCTGACCATTGTGGCCTTCGGCACTTCCCTGCCGGAACTGGCGACGTCCATCGCCGCTGTGTTCAGTGGAAATTCAGAAATTGTGGTGGGCAACGTCATAGGGTCTAATATCACCAATATTGCCCTGGTGCTCGGCCTCTCCGCCCTGCTGTCCAAGCGCATTGAGTTGGAATACAACATTTGGCATATAGACATGCCCTATCTATGGGCGTCGGCATTTTTGTTGTGGTTTGCGCTCCGCGATCTGCAGTTTTCACTTTTTGAAGGTTGTCTTTTTCTCTTTGGCATAGTCGTTTTCCTGGGGTATTCTTTTAAGGCGGATAACGAAGAAGAGGAAAAAGAACCCATGGAACGCCTGTCCATCAGCTGGAAAACTTACGCTATGGTGGTGGTTGGGGGCCTCCTGGTCTGGCTGAGCGCGGATTACACTATTTTTGCGATCCAGCAATTATCGGCCATCGCGGGGATCAACCCGGAAGTCATCGCCCTTTCAGCAGTTGCATTGGGCACTTCTCTTCCGGAAGTGATCGTGAGCCTCAATGCTGCCCGCCGGGGCAAAGCTTCCATTGCAGTTGGCAATGTATTAGGATCCAATATTTTTAATACCTACGTTGTGATGAGCATCCCTTCCTTTTTTGGCAAATTGGTGATCCCTACCGATATCAACGAGGTCTTTCTTCCTCTTATGGTGGCCATGACAATCCTGTTTGGAATCATGACCAACAATAAAAAGATCACCCGTTGGGAAGGCGTGGCCCTGCTTATGTTCTATGCTTATTTCGCTTCAGAATTGTTCAAGAACAGCGGTTGAGTTATTTTTTCTTTACCAATAAGCCTTTTTTTTGATAAAATGCGAACTAATTCTCCGAATTTTAACTTAAGTAAAAGCCAGGGGATGCATTTTTCCCTAAAAAGGCTTATTTTTATAGTTGTTAACGGATTAGTTACCCCCCTCCCCTTGAAAATCCAGCTCGATATTTTCGAGCTGAGAATCGGAATAGTAGCGCAATAATGAGTTTAACCATTTTCCAATGGAAAAACTCTCTGATGAACCATCTTTAATCGGTCAGAGATTACATACTACTTTAGACAAGACAATAGAAATGAGAAAACGCTGGCGTTCCCATCGGAGCGCTAGGCGATAGCGAACATAATTTGCGCTAACAAACATACGACCTTACTATGAAGAAAACTACAATCACACTGCTCCTGGCAGTGGGGTGCTGCTTTAGTGCCATACAGGGGCAGGATCTGGCAACATGGGATCTTACTCAAAATGCTGTTGTTACTTATCAGTCTACCCACACCAATGCCGGTAAACTGACCAGAGGTAATGGCATCTCACCCCTGGATTTTACGCCCAACGGAGCTTCTGCAAGCGCCTGGGAATCTTCCGCCGATGTGAGCGGGGCTGATTTTTACGAAATATGCCTCCGTCCCAAACCGGGCTATATGCTGGATATCAGCAGCCTTGCCTTTACAGAAATGCGAACCGCGGATGGCATCCGCTCTTACCGGTTAAAATGGTCTTTGGATGGTTTTGAAACGTTTCAGGTCCTCGCCGATGTAGCGGTTCCTGATGTCACAAC
The DNA here is from genome assembly GCA_020436535.1 of Phaeodactylibacter sp. Classification (GTDB taxonomy): domain Bacteria; phylum Bacteroidota; class Bacteroidia; order Chitinophagales; family Saprospiraceae; genus JACJXW01. Next base: position 13,494 of record JAGQXQ010000194.1, on the reverse strand, counting down.
CCCCCGAACCGTTACCTATCCGAACCTGAATATCGGGGTATGCGATGGACAAGAATTATGCATTCGGTGGTACGGCTACCAGGCGGAAGCCTACAGCAGTGAGTGGTATCTGTCCGATGTAATCATTACCGGAACGGAATCCCCGGCCTGTAGCCCACCGGCGTTACCACCTTCCAATTTGGCCATCAGTAATATTACAAGTAGCAGCATGGATGTTGCCTGGACGCCCGGAGCCACAGACGCTACCCTCATTTTGGCCCGAGAGGGCAGCCCTGTGGAGGTTACGCTCTGTGGAGCCAATGCTTATACTGCCGATCCGACATTTGGGCAGGGCACGGATCTGGGCAATGGCGCTTTTGTCGTCTTCAACGGGCCCGGCTCTGCTTTTACATTGGACGGGCTTAAGGACGGCGCTACTTACCACTTCACTGCCATGGGCTACAACTACGCCGACAATTGCCTGCAAAAGGACAATCTGCCGGTAGCCAGCGCGGCTGCTTTGTGTGATAAGCCCAGTGGGGTCAACCATTTGATGAGCAGCCCGTCCGACGAACAGGTAAGCCTGGCCTGGGAGGCTCCGCTTTGTTATGGCCAGGTGATGGTGGTGGCGAGTACTCAAACCATCAGTTCTATGCCCACCGGCCTCGATGCAAACGCTTTTATAACCAACTCCATTTTCAGCCCGGGAGCACATGGCAGCGCGGATTTCACCAACGATGAAGCCCTGGTCTACCGGGGCGCCGATACGAAAGCAGCCATCACCGGCCTCGATAATGATCAACCCTACTACTTCCGGATCTTCACCTTCCAGAACGGAGTTTGGGCCGCCGGGGACGAGGTAATGGTCCACCCCAAAGCCGGTTGTACCTATCTGGGCGGCGATTTCATCTACCTCAATGAACTGCACTTTACCAACCAGGGAGAGGAAGTTGACAAGGGGATCGAAATTGCCGGTTTGGCCGGCACCCATCTGGAAAACTACGTGCTGGCGATCTATACCAATCAATCCAACCTGGAGCGCATCATACCCCTTTCCGGATTTATTGATGATGAAGGGCAGGGATACGGCGCTGTTTGGGTGCCTGACCCGGATCTCTTCTTCGCCAGCGCGATAGCACTGGTCAATACCGTCACCGGCGTCACCACAGATTTTATCGCCCACCGCGTGCATGGCGTTGTGGCCAATGACGGGCCGGCTGCCGGGCAACCGGCGTATTGGCAGGGGGTGAATGAAGATCCCAATACGCCCGTTAATTATTCGATCCAGCGACAGGGAGATATTGCTTGCCCCAATACCAGCCAGGTGTGGACCGGCCCTGCCCTCTCTTCCCGGGGAGGACTCAACTTCGTGCAATCTGTATTCCCCATTACCTTGCTTTCCTTTGAAGGGGAACTACAAGGAGAACGAGTACTGCTGAGCTGGAAAACCGAAACGGAGGAAAATAACGACTATATGGCGGTGGAACACAGCACGGATGCCCGCCGTTTCACGGAGATTGGCCAGGTAAAGGGCGCTGGAACAACAACAGAACCCCAGGCATACCACCTTTGGCACGAAAAGCCGCTACCCGGCCTCAATTATTACCGCCTCCGGCAGGTAGATTTCGACGGAGCAGTTACCTATCATGGCCTGATTGCCATAGAATATAAAGGCGTCGGCGCCGGCGCCGGCATTCAAGCTTACCCCAGCCTGGCTACAGAACAGTTGACCGTCAAAATGACTGCGCCGGCTGCCGGGGCAGGAAAACTTTGGATCTACGATGTGAATGGCCGCCCGGTTCAACAACTGGCCACTGCTCCTGGCTTTATCCGACAGGATCTGGACGTCGCATCCTTGCCGGCAGGGCCTTACTTCCTGCAATGGAGGTCTGATAGTGGAGAATTATTAACGGATCGATTTGTTAAGCTGTAGATTTGCGTAAAGCAAACTTTTGAAGGGCGCTTCCTATAGGGCGCCCTTTTTTTTGCAATATAAGGCTGGCCAGGACACATCTTTTTCTTTCATCTTTGGTTAAATGCATTCATAACGGTATTTTTAGAATTCGATTCACCAGTTTAATTTAATTAACCCTAAAACTTCATCCAATGAACAAACTGACTAGCTTACTGATTATTTTACTAGCCCTGCCCCTCGGGCTTTTTGCCCAGCGCTCCTCCGAGGCGGGCGTCTTTATCGGCGTCTCCAATTACATGGGAGATCTAGCTCCATCTCCTTTGGCTGCGAATGAAACCAACCTCGCATTTGGCGGACAGTATCGTTACATGCTTAATCCCAAAACAGGCCTGAAAGGTTCAGCCACCTATACGAAGCTTTCCGGCGCTGATGCTAATGTTCCTCTTCAGGACCCGAGTGTCGGTGTCCGCCGCTGGAAAATGGAGACCCGGCTGCTGGAAGCAGCCCTTCAGGCAGAATGGCACCCGCTGGGGGCTTCGCGTTTTAATAACGCCGGAGTGTACCAGCGACAAATCTCGCCTTTTATTGGCGCTGGGGTAGGCCTAGCCTTTGGCACTGCTAAAGTAAATGTGCCGGAAGATGATAAAACCCGTTTTCCGGAGACCGATAGCCAATCTGCATTCCTCGTTTTCCCTATGACCCTCGGCATCCGATTTGATGTTACCGAATCCCTTATTCTCACTGGAGAATTCAGCGTACGGGGAACTTTTTCCGATTACCTGGACGGCGTTAGCCAGAACGGAAACCCCAATACCAATGACCACTTTATGTTTGGGGGGATTTCTTTACTCTACCTCATAGACGCAGAATTTGGCCCTTCTTATGGTAATTAACCCTAGATAGTCAATCCGGGATTACAATGAAATGGATAAGTATTTTTGTTCTTTTTTTTCTGGCGGCCTTTACGCTTTCTACTGCCCTGCCATACAACTCGCTGGAAGATGGCTTGGTGGCACATTATTCTTTCAATTATTGTGATGCCCGTGACGATAGCGGGAACGGCTCCGACGGAGAACTCTTCGGTGGAGTGGGCTGTTGGTGCGGTATAGAAGATGACGGGCTGCTGCTGGATGGCGCCCGTGCTTATATTGAGTTTCCGGGTAAAGTCAACCGCTATTTCAACACTTCCGATTTTACGATCAGCTTTTATTTTAAAGCTGAGCAGTACCTGGTCTTCCAGCAAAGCCTGTTGTCCAAACGGGAAGACTGTGATGAATTTAATATGTTTGACCTGATGCTTGACCTCAATGGCGGGGAAGTGAACACCTCCATTCACGAAACACCGGAAAAATACTACGCGGGTTTGTCTCCGCCTCTGGATACCACGGGCTGGATCCACTTTGCCCTGGTTCGCGAAGGCACCCGTGCCTATTCTTTTATCAATGGAGAACTTCACCGGCGTAGCTTTCGATGCAGCGGAGTAGATATCTCTAACCATGCCATACTATCCTTTTCCAATAGCCCCTGCGTACACAATGGGCAGGCCCGTCGCTTCAAAGGGGTGCTGGACGAACTTCGGGTCTACAGCCGGGCCCTTTCTCCGGAAGAGGTCAGGAAACTTTACCAGGAGTATCCGGTGGAAAATGCGGTGATGGACTGTGTGACCTAAGTCATCGTTGGACGTTACTGGTGATTGTTTGAGGGCTGCGTTCATCAATCACTTCTTTGTAAGCCTTCAGCCCGCCGGCATCGAGCGGTAGGTTGCCGCTCACTCTATGCCTGGCCGGCGTGATGGCGGC
>JAGQXQ010000194.1:0-9780 GCA_020436535.1 Phaeodactylibacter sp. | reverse complement strand
GGCGGCACAAAATCTACTTCGTGCCCCCTTTGATAGTGTAGGATGCAGGCGATAATGATGTCTATCTTCATTTTGAGGTTGAGTTTAACTTTGCCAGAAAATATTCATTTCGGACATCGGCATAGTTCCAGGAACGCCAGCTGTGAGCCTGGGTACGGCGTATTAATTTCAGCCGTTTTTTGTGAAAGGCTTGTTCCAGCTTTGCTTCATTCCAGCCGCTTTTTTCCGACAGTCGATCTCTGTACCGATTTAGGAGATAGAGATTTTTATCCGATACATCCTGGAACAGAAATTCGGCGTCAATACCTCCTTTGGTGTCGGCTTGTAGGTTGTAGCGGGTGATGGCCAGATCCCAATTGATCAGGCTGAGTGCCAAAAAGGATGCATAAACCGCCCAGCTGTTTCGATGTAGCAGGAAAGTTATAGTTTGGCGGGTTTTTACCTTTTGGAATAAGGTGTACAAGCCGTAGAGCACCAGGCTAAGAAACCAGAAAACCCCCAAGCGCTTGTAGGCCAGGCCGTAGTAAGCCACGTACTGCCAGTTGCGCAAACCGACAGAAATAGCCAGCATGGCGTTTTGCGCCAGCCAGAGGAAGGCCAACCCCCGTAGCCACTCATTTTCCGGGTAAAAGTTGAGTTTGCCGCGGAAGTACCAGATCACGGTGGCCATGGCCAGCATGATGGCGAACAACAAAAGATAGGTGCCTGCGTGTACATATTGGCTAAGTTCCTGAGGGCCGGCGTCGCTGTAGGATATCCAGATGTAACGCAGATCGGCAAGATTGGCCAGGAGGGCTAATCCGTTGAGCAGGCCGAAGGCGATCAGGCTGGCCCTGTACTCGTTTTTCAGGCTGAGCATGCCCGGCTTCCAGAGTTGGAAGTACTTTTGGCGGCGTTTTAGGCTGAAGGGAAGCTTTTCTTCGATCTCTGAAGCAAAGGGCGACAGGTAGGAGGCGCCCAAAAGCGCTCCCATTACAAAAAGCCCCCAAAGCAACGGCCATACTTGCTCGCCAAGATGTATCCACTTAAAGGAAAAAGAAAGACGCCGCCATAAAAAGTCAACAGCCTGGGCGAACCTGGGGGTGGCGTGATAATACAATGACGCAAAAACGGCGCCCAAACCCAGCGGCAAAAGCGTTAGCTGTGCCCAGCGGCCAGCCATCTGCCAGTTGCGGCGCTTTGGTAGGTTTTCCCTCAGGGCCCGAGTTAGGGTTAAAGGCCCTTCGATCAAATTTGCCAAACCGAGTACAAAGGCAAAAACCACAAAGCGCACTTTCTCCTGCTGGAGATAACCGATCAGAAGGAGAAACGAAATGATGTGGGTGGTTTTGGCCATCACTGAGTTGTGCCAGATGGTGAGCAGAGCTGAGATCAGGACTCCACACATAATCAGCTGTACCTCCCGCCGTTTCAAGGCTTCCGGCCAGCGCTGCCAGGCCGAGCCAATGGCAAACAAGGAAAAGATCAGCGTGTTCAGCCCCAACTGCTCCTGCCAGAATAGATTAGTGTACAACAAGCTTCCAATTATGATCAGGATAAAATTAAGCAGGCTCTTTTTCATGGTGTTTCCGTTTTAGCCAGTGTATAAAGGGTGAAGTAACCCAACCCCAGCAGGGTGGCAAAAAGGGTGGTAACGCCCAGAGAAAGGAATAGGGTAGGGGGATGAGCGAGTGAGTGAGATGTGCTCTTCAGTAAGGTAAGGGGGTGCACCAGGGCATCCCAGCTGTTCCAGCGCAGAAACCGCCCCAGGTAGACTCCAAAGCCACATAGGAGCAGGGCCAGGTAGGAAAAGGCATGAGCATAGCGTTGGCCCCACCATCGACTCAGGACCGATTCTACTCGGAGCAGCGAGCAGTACCCGAGGAGCAGGCCGGTCCAGGCAGCGGAGAAAAATAGGGCCGCATCGTACCAGAGTGGTATGGGAGGATGTGGCCTCAGATGGATCAGGTCGGTGATGATGTAGGGTGCGTTGGGGAAAAATAGCAGCCAGAGCAACAACAAGCCGTATTTTTGAACGGCCCTTTTTGCAGAGGGCAAAACCGCCGCCAGCCAATAGGGAACCCACGCCAGGAATAAATTCCAGCCCAGGAACAGGAAGGTTTTACTTCGGAGCGCCACCAGTTGCACTGGGCTGGCCCATTCTTCCGGTAGCCAGCCCAGATGGAAATTCCGAAAAAGCACCAGTATTCCGCAGAGCACGCTTTGAGCCAGTAATAGGCTGGCTAATGGATGTTTTTTCATAAAGTACTTTGAATTTCAAAGTTAAATGATAAAAAATTAGTCACGAGTATTATTAAGCAACTTTTCCAGCGCATCGAGGTGATCCGAAAAAGCCTTCTGCCCGGCTTCTGTAGCCCGGTAGGAGGTGTTGGGTTTTCGCCCCACGAAGCGTTTTCGCACTTCGATGAACTGCTCCTTCTCCAGCGCCTTGATGTGGCTGGCCAGGCGGCCGTCGGTCAGGCCGAGGGTATCCTTTAGCGTAGTGAACTCCGCCCATTCATTGACCATGAGTATGGACATGATGCCCAATCGAACCCGGTGGTCGAATGCTTGGTTGAGTTTGGACAGGATCTCCTTCATGCCGTCCGCTCGTATTTAAAGTATAAGATTGTGCCATACAGAATGTGCAACAGGCCGAAGCCGATGCACCAGAATTCCAGCCCGTAGCCCGGTAAAAAAAGAGCAGCCAGCCCCACCGCCACTTCTGTAATTCCCAGGAAGCGGATATCGTGAAGAGTATACTTGCTGGCATTTATCAGCGCCAGGCCATAAAAGACAAGCGTAGCCGGAGCGATCAGCCCCATCAGCCCATGGTAGGCCAGGCCAAGGCAAAAAATACCACCCGCCAGTAAAGGCAGCGCCAGGTTGAGCAGGAGCCTTTGGGTCAATGGGCCCCAAATGCGCTGCCCTTTCTGCCGGGCTTTCCGGGTCGTGAAGAAAATGCCGCTGCTGAGCGCTAAGATCAACACCAGGCCGGCATCCAACAGGAAAAAACTGAGGTAGTCCAGCCCCCATTTTTCTACCTGCACCGCTTGATAATAATACAACCCCTTATTGTCCAGGGGGCTGATACCCAGGTACAGGTAGGCAGCCGCGGCGCCCATCAGGGCCCATAGCCCCGCCGCTACCCCTGATAAGCCGCTGAGGGAAATAAAGCGGGAGGAACGCTCCATCAGAGAACGGATCTCGTTCAGAGTCTCTAGATGGCTGTTGTAATTTTGGGTCATAAAAGTACTTTGAAAAACAAAGTTATGAAATATTAAGGAAGGATGCAAGACGCGGAGCAGAGAAAGATTTCTGGAACCTGGAGGCGCTGTTTTCCTTGCTCCTCCCAAAGATGGGGCTAAGCAACCATTCCGCCCTGTAACCATCGGAATTTGAACCTACTCTTTCCTCACTTTGCCGCTCCCGGCTTCGGTGTTTCCTCGTCTGAGGCATGATTTTCCTGGTGGCGCCGTTCCAGGATAGTGGCCATAGCGGATAGAGCTGCCAGTTTGACGATATTGGCCATGGAGGCTTCTTCCGGCGTCGAATTTTCATCCTCACCGTTCAGCCAGTGGAGTATTTCCTGAAGCCCTTGCCACATAAGGAGTGAAGTTTTATGAGATTGTAACCCTGCAAAATAAGGATAAGATTGGGATTAAATGCAAAGGTTGTTACTTTTGTAAGTAATCAGGGTCTTAAAAATTGGGACGGAAGAACATCTATCCTTTCCTGTGCTGTTAAAGTAAATTTCCTTAAATAAAAAACAAAAAATCATACAATGAGTACAAATTTAATGGACCTTCTGCAGGGCTCTCTTTCTTCGGGTATGGTCGACCAATTAAGCCAGCAATTGGGGGGCGCAGACAAGCAACAAACGGCAGCGGCAGCTTCTGGTATCGTAACTACCCTGATGGGGGCACTGGCTAAGAACGCTTCTACTACTGAAGGTGCTCAGGCACTGAATAACGCGTTGGAACGCGACCACGACGGCAGCATTCTGGAAGACGTCATGGGGATGCTTACCGGTAATGCTCAGGTAAACAACGACCGCATGCTCAATGGATCCGGCATTCTCAACCATGTGTTGGGCAACAAACAGTCGGGTGCTGTAGATATGATCAGCAAACTCAGCGGGTTGGACTCCAGTAAAACGGGCTCTCTGATGACGATGCTCGCTCCGGTTATTATGGGCGCTTTGGGGAAAACCAAGCAGCAGCAAGGGCTGGATGTAGCCGGGATTGCTTCCCTGCTCTCCGGTACCGTATCCGCTCAGAAACAACAGAATCCGACAATGAACCTCGTAACCAGCTTTCTGGATGCCGATGGTGATGGCAGCATCGTGGATGATGTAGCCAATATGGGAATGAAAATATTGGGCGGCTTCTTCGGACGTAAGAAGTAAGTGCTTGGACAATAAAAAAGCCGATAGAGCAGGCCGCTCCGTCGGCTTTTTTTTCAGACGATTAGAACCTTCACGGAAAGTTCTAACCGTTACAGCTTAAGCGTCCTTATTTTGTTTTTCTTCGAGTTCCTTTTTTTCAGCTTCCCGCATTCCATCCTTGAGTTCACTTTCAAGAGTAGAACGGGCGGTATTGAACTCGCGGATGCCCTTCCCTATACCACGCATCAGCTCCGGGATCTTTTTGCCGCCAAAGAGCAGTAGGATCGCAAAAAGAACCACAATCATCTCAGGGCCAAAGAAATTGAACAACAGTATGTTTTCCATGATCAATATTTTTATTTTTCAATAATAATAAGGGAATATAGTCTGAGATCACAAATAGGACCGAAGGTTTAAAATCGGTCACTCTTTGGCCTCAACAATTTTTCCTTCCGCGCAAGTTACAGCAATTTACAAAAAAAAATCAATGCTATCTGTCATCTTACCGTTTGGGTTTGTATCTCGATTCATCCAGTAAGGCCTGGGCGTCGTTGAGAGCGAATAATTGCTGCAGGGTGCTTTCCGGATGTCTTTTCATATAAGCTTTAACAATCTGCCAGCCCATCCAGTTGGCCGTTCGGCCGGGGGCTTCCGGGGGCATGCCGGGTGAATTGGGGCTGTAGTCCACTAGCTTTCGGATGTCCTGCCAGTTGCTGGAATAAAGCAGCTCTTCCTTGAGCAAGTAAGCCCACATCTCCAGTTCGTTATCTTCCAGCCACTGCACCTGCCCGGGCGTTATCTCCAGCTTCACACTGTCTGGAGAGTAGGGAAGCAGTAGGTCCAGTGTGTATAATTTTTTGCCGTTGTGCAACATAATATCGAGCAAGCGGTTACCAGGAGGCGGGCCGGCCAGGCCGTCAATCAGGGCTTGTATGCTTTTGGACACCAGATGGCTGCGATTAAAGGTGCGAGTCAGGTAACTTGAAAAAGCGGGGTTATTGGGGTCTATCTGGCGATAGGGATACATTTCGCCCAGGAACAGGTCGAGGCCTATCGCGAGATCATTTTGTCCGTAAACGAAGGCGGCAATGGTATACTCTGAAATAAAAGTGGTAACTGTAGGCATGGCCTCGCCCGGAAAGTAATATTGGAAAAAGCGGAAGGCTTGCTCCAGTTCTGTTTCAATCTCCGATAGGTCTCCGTACACAACCTGGCAGGTATCGTACAAATGGCGAACGGAAGGGTGGGTGATAAAACCAGAGTAGAAGGCCGTATCGGTAAGGGGCGCCCTGAACACCTGGCCAAAAAAGATGGGGGCAAATTCGGGGTAGGCTTCCTCCAGCCCGGCCAGCCCGGCTGCCATCCGGCTGGTGTCCAGGTTGAAAAGGCCCTGCTCAAACCGCCGGATGGAAATATCGGCCGTTATATCAGACACATCCGGTATTTCACGGTAATCGTCGGGCCGGCATCCGCTGATCAAACTCAGCGCCAGAAGTATTAAAAAGAAAACACTAAACAAATAGCCTTTTATTCCTATCATACTATCGTAGTCCTTAATTTTGCCCGAGAAGCTGCAAAAGTATATGCTCTTCGGTATCATTTCCAAAAAAATAGCGATTTTCGAGCTGCGGTATCGTTCACAAAAAACTGAAGAATAATGAAAAAAATTGTTGTATTCACTGCCTTTTTAACCCTCTTTCTGACAGCTGCGCAGGCACAGGATGTCCGCTTCGGCTTTCAACTCAGCCCGGCTTTTAGCTGGATGACTTCCAACACGAACAAGATTAACAGCAGCGGTACCAACCTGGGCCTCAAGCTCGGTATGATCGGGGAGTATTTCTTCCGCGAAAATTATTCCATCTCCACCGGTATCGGCTTCCACTTCAACGCGGGCGGTACGCTTTTCTACGAAGAAACCGTCGATTCCGTCAGTATCTGGGCGGAGGCCAATGTGCCAGGTGATAACCTGTATAGCGGCGGCACCAGCTTCAAGTATTCCCTGCAATTCGTGGAGATTCCCCTGGGCCTCAAGATGCGCACGCGCGAGTTTGGCTATGTTCGCTACTATATCGAGCCCCACGTGGTGCTCGGCTTTCGTACCCAGGCCCGCGGCAACGTCGAGAACGATAAGAGCGCCAGCGCCGTCGATCCCGAAGAAAAATACAACATCCAGTCGGCCGTCAATCTGCTCAACTTCTCCTGGGGCATCGGTGGCGGTATGGAATACGCCATCTCCGATAATGCCGCCCTGGTGGGGGGGATTGCCTTCCAGTCGGGCTTTGCTGACGTGACCAAGGATAAGCGGACCGCCATCTACGCCAACGGCGGTAGTGGCCGGGAAGAAGATTCCCGCGGTAAGGTCAACAGCCTGGTCATCCGGCTGGGGATCATGTTCTAGGGCGATGTGCTGGGTTCTAAGTGCGTGAGCTTAAATACTGTTTAACCAAGAACTTAGAACCCAGAACCTGGAACTATTCCTATCTTTGCGGCCCTAATCATCAAACGCTTATGTCTACGACCCTTTCTCCCACCACCGAAGCATTGATCGAAGACTTTATCGTCCGGGCCCTGGCCGAAGATGTGGGCGATGGCGATCATACCTCGCTGGCCTGTATCCCGGCTGATGCGCGCAGTAAGGCCGTCTTGCTGGTAAAGGATCCCGGCATCCTGGCCGGCGTAGCCATGGCCGAGCGCATTTTCGCCCATGTGGATCCCTCCGCGACGATGGAGGTCCATATCAAGGATGGTCGCCACGTCAGCTACGGCGACGTAGCCTTTACCGTTGAATGCAATACGCAGGCCCTGCTCAAAGCCGAGCGACTGGTCCTCAATACCATGCAGCGCATGAGCGGTATTGCTACCCTGAGTAACCGCTTCCTTTTTGAGGTGGAAGACCTGCCGGTCAGGATACTCGATACGCGTAAGACTACGCCCACCCTGCGTTTTCTGGAGAAATGGGCCGTCAGCCTGGGCGGCTGCGAAAACTACCGCGATGGCCTCTACGATCGCATCATGATCAAGGACAACCACATCGACGCCTGTGGGGGAATCACCCAGGCTATCGAACAAACGGTGGCCTATCTCAAGGAAAAGAATCTCGAACTGCCCATCACCGTGGAGGTACGCAATCTGGTGGAACTTTACGAAGTGCTGGAAGTGGGCCAGGTCGATCGTATCATGCTCGATAACTTCGAGCTGCCTATCCTGGCCGAAGCCGTGGCGGTTATCAACAAGCGCTATGAGTCGGAAGCCTCCGGCGGCGTCAATATCCACACCGTCCGTAAGATCGCCCAGACCGGGGTGGATTACGTGTCGGTAGGCGCCCTGACTCACTCTGCCGTCAGCCTGGACCTGAGCCTGAAGGTCGTTAAGGAACAACCGGCGGAAGAAGCGACGGCGGAGTAAGGATTCTCTACAGCGGATAACTATTTATCGTAAGGATCAGCAACCAGATCAGGGAGCCGATGATCAGCCAGAAGCGCGGGTCACGCCACATGCGGTGGGTAGACTTGGGCGTGGTTGGAGGGTGCTCGTTCATTGGTATCCACTTTTATTTAATATGACGTAGCCAGCCCCGGAAGTCACTTCCCGGCAATCAGGATTCACGCCCGTCCGGAGGGTGAGCGTACGGGTTTCCGAAGGCTGTACCGATAATGGAGCAGAGGCAAAAAGGATGCCAACACATTTTTTTATAATATGTTGACGACCGACCAATTGTTGGTCGGCACGGTGTTTACAGCAGGGCCCGGCAGATATCCCGGGCCAGGGTCGGCCCGTAGTAGATCAGTCCGGTGTATACCTGAATCAGGCTGGCGCCGGCGTCCAGTTTTTCCCGGGCGTCGTCGGGGCTGGTGATCCCACCGACGCCGATGATGGGCATTTCTCCCTGGCTTTTTTCGTGCAGATAGCGGATCACTTCGGTGGCTCGTTCCCGGAGAGGAAGGCCGCTCAATCCGCCGGCGCCCATGGCTTCGACCTGGCTGGCCGGCGTGTGCAGGCCTTCCCGACTGATGGTTGTGTTGGTGGCGATGAGGCCGGCCAATTCCGTATCGCGGGCGATATCGAGGATGTCATCCAGTTGCCCGTCGGTGAGATCGGGAGCGATCTTCAGCAGCAAGGGTTTGGGCTTGGCCTGGTCGTGGTTGCGTGCTTGCAGGGTACTGAGAAGCCGGGTGAGGGGTTCTTTTTCCTGCAGGTCGCGCAGGTTGGGCGTATTGGGGCTACTGACGTTGACGACGAAGTAGTCGACGTGGTCGAAGAGCTTTTCGAAGCAGATGAGGTAGTCGTCGGTGGCCTTTTCGTTGGGGGTGACTTTGTTCTTGCCAATGTTACCGCCGATGATGAGCCCCGGGGGGCGGTTGCGCAGGCGGGCGACCATGGCGTCGACGCCCTCATTGTTGAAGCCCATACGGTTGATCAGGGCCTGATCGGGCGGAAGGCGGAAAAGGCGGGGCGATGGGTTGCCCGGCTGCGGGAGTGGGGTCACGGTGCCGATCTCGATAAAGCCAAAACCCAGGTGTTGCATGGAGCGGTAGTAACGGCCGTCCTTATCGAAGCCGGCAGCCAGGCCAACCGGATTGGGGAAGTCGAGGCCGAACAGTCGGCGGTGGAGGCGATCATCCCGCAAGGTACACCACTGCTGGAAGAGGGTGCTGCCACCGGGGACGGACAGGGCCGTTTGCAAGGCTTTCACGGTAAGGGAATGGGCCCGTTCCGGGCCGAGGCGAAACAAGAGGGGCTTGAGAAAAGCGTACACGCGGATCGGCTTAAATAAAAAAAAGCCGGGCAGATTAAGAACTGCCCAGCCTAATCATAATCCCAAAAACTATTCTTGATGCTAAAAAGCGAGAATTCAATGGCTGATAAGCTGAATAAGCGAACATCAAACACTCAACTTGCGTTCAATGCTGCCTCAAATTTAGTAATATTTTCAAATAGGGCACAGCTTTTGCTGGTTTTTTGCGCCCTGGCAGCTCAATTACCTAAAATTAGGCACTACCGTTTTCTTCCGCCCGCACTAGTAACTGGAAGCCGTTACCGTGGATATTGACGATCTCGATATTGTCGTCTCCCTTGAGGTACTTGCGCAGCTTGGTCACAAAAACATCCATACTACGGGCGGTAAAGTAGTTGTCTTCTCCCCAGATCTTGGTCAGGGCTTCGGAACGGGGCAGGATATCGTTGAGGTGGATGGCAAATAATCGCAGCAACTGGGCCTCTTTAGGCGACAGTTTTTCTTTCAACTCTTCTTCGTTACCCGGAGCGTAGGTCAGAATGCGCAGTGGATAATTGAAGTGGTATTTGCCGATGCTGAACTCCTTGATCTCTTCGCGGGGGTTGGCTTTTTGCTGGCTGCGTTTCAGGATGGCCTGGATGCGGTAGAGGAGTTCTTCAGAGTTAAAGGGTTTGGTGAT
>JAGQXQ010000193.1:10045-37926 GCA_020436535.1 Phaeodactylibacter sp. | reverse complement strand
GTATAGGTAACGAACTGAACCGCCGAGGATTTCAGGTTAAACAGTTTTTTTCGGGGTGGCGGCAATTTGTACCAGGCCAGGGGTTGGTACTCACCTGCCTGTCCGCGGCTCTCAACTGCAGGTGCTATGGACAAGGCGATCGTCTCCAGCTCGTTGGCCTTGCCATTGTATAACCAGAGTTGCTGCGTGATAAAGAAAGGGGTTGCTCCCAACAAGTCGCTAGAAATGATGTGTATCTTTTCTTCGTAGGTTTCCGGGTCAAAAACTACGACCGTATCGGTTGCATACATACGGGCGCGGGCCTCGGCTGGTGTTAGCGGATGTTGTAAGGCTTTGTCGGCGTAAGCGGGGAAATCCCCGCGGGAGATCATGCGGGTGAGCTTTTCGGTAAAGGGTTCGGGCAGCGGAGCCTCCGGGTTGTCCTGTATGGCTTTTACCGGTAAGGTTTCAATCAGTTGGGAAGGCAAGGAACCATTAATGACATCAAAGCTGACAATTGCCTCAACCTTTGCCGCCCAAATGATGTCTTTGTTGTTGGTCAGGCGTTCAAATTGGGCTTGGGCCGATAAAGGTAATATCAGGAGTAAGAAAATAGTGGATCGGATACTCATAGGAGGTATGTTTTTTACAGGTCGTCTCGGAAAAATACATATTTGTAGCCAAAGCATTTGTATAAATGCAATAAGGAATTTATTTATTGTGTGCCTGGCAACTTTATGCAAATGCTTAAATACTTAACAAAACTTTAAGAATCGTTTTTTAAGTGGCAAACAGGCCCTTCACGTTAGTAAAAAGCACACTTGCCTCAATGAACGAGTCGCGGGGGCTTACTCCATCTGCCCGATTGTCGGGCAGTTCTTATAAATTTAGTAGTTTTGCGAGGCCTTAAAAGCAGGAAACATAATGTCGGTAACGGTACAGAACCTAACCAAAATATACGGATCACAAAAAGCGGTCGATGAAATCTCCTTCCAGGCTAAAGCCGGAGAGGTGTTGGGCTTCCTCGGCCCGAATGGGGCGGGCAAGACCACTACCATGAAGATCGTCACCTCTTTTATCCCACCAGATGAAGGAACGGCTACGGTCTGTGGTTTTGATGTATTGGAAGAACCTATGGAAGTTCGCCGCCGGATTGGTTACCTGCCCGAACACAATCCACTCTATAAAGATATGTACGTGCGGGAGTATCTGGGCTTTATTGCCGGCCTGCATCAGCTGAGGAAGGCCCGGCAACGGGTGGAGGAAATGATTGAAATGACCGGGCTGGTGCTAGAACAACACAAGCTGATCGGCGCCTTATCGAAGGGGTATCGGCAACGGGTAGGCCTGGCGCAAGCTATGCTGCACGACCCGGAGGTGCTCATCCTCGACGAACCTACTTCCGGCCTGGATCCCAACCAGTTGGCGGACATCCGCAAGCTGATCAAACAGCTGGGGGCGAAAAAGACCGTCATTTTTTCCACTCATATCATGCAGGAAGTCAAAGCAATATGCGACCGGGTGCTGATCATCAACCGTGGAAAGATCGTCGCCAATGATTCTATTGAAGACCTGCAACGCCGGATCGCCGCCGAGGCAGTCGTGACGGTGGAGTTCCAAAAAGCGCCTCCTCAAAAGGCACTTTCGGCGATCTCTCAGCTGAAAGAGCTGCGCGAATTAGGCGGAAACCGCTTTCAGCTTATCTCCGGCCCGGATGCCGACCTGCGGCCGGCCCTTTTCGATTTTGCCGTGGAACACCACATCAAGCTGCTGGAATTACATAAAGAGGTGTACGAGATCGATGAGGTCTTCCAAAAACTGACGCGATAGATCATGAAGCTGCTGTTTTACGTTTATATCATCTTTTTGCTGAAGATTGCCACGGTAACGGCGCAACCGGACAGTGTACAGGTCAACAGGGATTTTCAGTTTGAGGATGGTGTTTACCAGACATTTGAAGAGCTGCAGGCCAACAGCCCTTCGCTTAGCTGGGATGAGGTGGATGCCCAACTCGTTGCCAGCCATCAGACATTCATGGCCCAGGCTGAGTATATTCGGAGGAAAGATGGCGGCTACCTGCTACTGGATTCTATCTGGGGTATTTGTCTGAAAGGTACGCCCTTCATCCGCCTGCCGGGTACTGCAACAAATAAACAGGCGGTGTCCTTTGCCGGCTTGCGTGTCCGGGGGCGCATCTGTTATTATACTTATGAGGTAGAGAAAACCGAAATGATAGAGATTGCCGCCTACAACCCTTTGACCGGCCGCCCCTTCCGCAAGGGCTCTATTCCCCGAAAAGTATCGGCGGTCCAGGAGAAAATATTACACTTTGAAGACGGGCGGCGAAGTACCTTTAGCCAGGAAGGTTTTCTGGAATGGATAGAAGACGACCAGCAACTCTGGCGCACGGTAGCCGATCTGTCGGATGAAGAAGTGCAGGAAAAGCTCTATAAATGCCTGCTCATTTACGACGACCGCAACCCGGTTTATGTGCCGGTGAGAGAGTAACCCGCAGTTCGGCAGGCCAATAAAAAGGAACCGAACACCGAACAACCGAACAATCAAAACATGCTAAGCATATTTTTCAAGGAGGCCAATGCATTTTTCAGTTCCCTGATCGGATACATCGTCATTGGTGTATTTCTGGTGATCATGGGCCTGGTCATGTTCGTATTTCCGGACACCAGTTTATTGAATTACAATTATGCAACCCTCGACCAGCTCTTCGAGATAGCCCCGATGATCTTTGTTTTTCTCATTCCGGCCATTACCATGCGTTCTTTTGCCGAAGAACAACAGGCGGGTACTATCGAATTGCTGGTGACCCGGCCCATAACGGACCTGCAGATCATCCTGGGTAAGTACATGGCCAGCTTGCTGTTGGTGGTTTTTGCTTTGTTGCCAACCGGACTTTATTACTATACCGTCTATCAGTTGGGATCTCCACCGGGCAACCTCGATTCGGGAGCCATCCTGGGGTCTTACATCGGCCTCTTCCTGCTGGCCAGCGCTTTTGCGGCCATTGGCCTGTTCGCATCTTCTTTGTCTAACAACCAGATCGTCGCCTTTATCCTGGCGGCTTTCCTTTGTTTCTTTATTCACTGGGGATTCGACTTTTTTAGCCGCCTGCCGGCCTTTGTCGGCAAAGTAGACGATGTGGTTCAGATGTTCGGTATCGATTATCACTACAACTCCATCAGCCGTGGCCTGATCGACACCCGGGATATCATTTACTTTTTTTCCGTGATCGCCTTGTTCATCATGATGACGCTGGTGTCGCTGGAAAGAAGGAAATGGTAGGGGCCGAGGAAAGGGGTAAGGGTAGAAAAGACAGAGGTAGAGGTTGGGATTACAAGTAAGTAAGATGAAAAATAAAAACAACAGGAAAGTTCAATCGCTGCTGCAGCTGTTGCTGTTTGCCGGGGTTTTGCTGTTCCTGAATATACTGGCCAATGCCCGCATCAATGGGAAGGCGTTGTATGGCTATCTGGATATGACCGAGGAACAGCGCTATACGCTGACCGGCGCTACCCGAAACCTGCTACAGGGCCTGGACGATGTCGTTTACATCAAAATATTGCTGGAAGGCGAATTTCCGGCAGGCTTCAAGCGGCTGCAGGCGGCTACTCGCGATGTGCTGGATGATTTCCGTTCGGCCTCCGGCTACATCGAATATGAGTTTGAAGACCCGGGCGCCGGAACCAATGAGGAGATCAATCAACGAAGAGAGCAATTATCAAAGGAGGGCATCAACCCGATCAACCTGCGGGTGAAGGGGGTGGAGGGTACCTCTGAAAAACTGATTTACCCCTACGCCATTATCTATCACAAGAACCGAACCTTTACGGTCAACCTTTTGGAAAATGAAGTACCGGGGGTGCCGCCTGAGGTAACGCTGAACAATTCGGTAGGCCTGCTGGAATACAAGCTGGCCAATGCTATCCAGAAACTGCTGCTGGCCCGAAAGCCGAGTATCCTTTTCTCCAGCGGGCAGGGAGAGCTGAGCCCTATGGAAACGGCCGACCTGGAGAAATCCCTGCTCGAATTCTACGAAACAGGTAGGGTCAACCTCGATAGTGTGGTCAATATCGGCAAAGAGGCCGCCGCCCTGGTAATCGCCAAACCAACCTTGCCTTTTTCAGAAAAGAACAAGTTTAAGATCGACCAGTACATTATGAATGGGGGTAAAGTGCTTTGGCTGCTGGACAAAGTAGCCGTTAACCTGGATAGCCTGCGCGGCCGCAAGAGCTACTACCCCAACGAATATGACCTCAACCTGGATGACCTCTTGTTCAAATATGGGGTAAGGATACAGCCGGACCTGGTGCTGGACATTCAGTGCTCCACCGTTCCGCTGGCTACTGGAATGGTGGGCAACGCACCCCAGTTCGACTACTTCCGCTATCCCTATCACCTGGTCGTTGCCCCGCAATCGGACCACCCGGTAGTGAAGAGCCTGGGAGCGGTCAATTTGCTCTACGCCAGCTCCATTGACACCAATGTGCAAACAAAGACGGATGTACAAAAAACGGTGCTGCTACAATCCTCTCGCAATACCCGGGTACAGCTCATTCCCATGGAGTTGAATTTCGACTTTCTGCGCTATGACCTGGATCCTTCCAAATTCAACCAGGAGCCCCGGGTGCTGGCCATGGCTTTGCAGGGCGTTTTTCCATCTATGTATGAAAACCGGGTTACCGATAACATGCTGGAAGGGCTCCGGCAACTTGGGCTGGCCTTCAGGCCTCAGAGCCTGCCGGCCAAAATGATCGTCATTTCGGATGGTGATGTTGCCAAGAATAAGATCAACCCCAGAACCCAGGCTATTAGCCCGCTGGGGTACAATGAGTTCGATCGTTACCTCTTTGCTAATAAGGATCTGTTGATCAATGCTTTAGAATATTTGCTGGACGATAATGGCGTTATCGAGGCCCGCGGTAAAGAAGTGCGCCTGCGCCTGTTGGATACTGTAAAGGCTAAACAGGAAGGCGCCTCCTGGCAATTGTTCAACATCGGTTTGCCGTTGGCCTTCCTGCTGCTTTTTGCGCTGCTGTACAACTGGGTGCGGAGGAGGAGGTTTGCTAGGTAGGGAGCGTTATATTGCTATACTGTTGGCAACTGAAAACTAAAACAAAAAAAATGAATCGGACACTAGTACTTTTGATTGCTTTTTTGCTTCTGGGCGGAGGGGTGTTTTGGTACCTCAGCCAGGGGGAGGATGAGAAAACGACGTTGGCCGGCGCCGACCGTGATTTTGCTGTAAAAGATATCGGACAGGTGTACAAGATCTTTATTGCCGACCGGCGGGGGGAGCGCACCACTCTGGAGCGCCGGGATGGCTACTGGCTTTACAATGGCCAATATAAAGCCCGTCCTTCCGTGATGCAGCCCTTGCTGGATGCCATTACCCGGGTGCAGATCAAATACCAGCCCCCTCAGGCAGCCATGGATAAGATGGTGGAGGCCCTGGCAACCGAAGGGATCAAGGTGGAACTGTACGACAAAGATGGCGCGCTCATCAAGGCCTACTACGTGGGGGGCTCCACTTCCGATGAGCGTGGCACCTATATGATCATGGACGGTGCAGAGCAGCCTTACGTAGCCCACCTGCCTGCCTGGGAGGGCAATCTGAGCGTGCGCTTCCGCCGCTATGGCGACGAATGGAGGGATAAAACCCTTTTTTCCGAAGAGGTCGATAATATTCAATCGGTTTCTATCGAGTACCCCAAGCAACGCAATCAGTCCTTTATTCTGGAAGATACCCCCGATGGCTACGAAATCCGTCCATTCTATGACATTACTCCGGAGATCAGGCGCCCGTTTAAAGAGGGAAGCGCCGAGGCCTTCCTGGTCAATTTCGAAAGCGTTGGTGCGGAGGCTTTCCGAAATAATTACGATGGACGGGATTCTATCTCCCAGCTGGTGCCCTTCAGCATTATTACCCTGGTGAATAAACAAGGTGACACCACGCAGGTTAAACTACATCCTATTGTCAAGGGAAATGTAATCGCCCAGGATGCAAAATCGGGCGAATACGTGCTCTACAGTAGCGAAATCGAAAGATACTTCGCAAACCTGAACGGGCAGGATTTCCTTCTGGCTCAACATCTGGTGCTGGAAAAACTGTTTTGGGGATACACTTCCTTTTTTCAGGACGAGAATTTGTTGAATTAACCAACCACCCCTTCAGGTAATGAAAAAAGCCGCTCTTTTATCAGGCCTGGCAATGGCAGCCGTGCTTCTCCTGGGGTCCACCGCTTCGGAGCGATGGGGCTTTTTCGGCCACCGGCGGATCAACCGCATGGCCGTATTCACGCTGCCGCCGGAAATGATCGGCTTTTTCAAGAAGAACATAGAATTTATTACGGAGCATGCGGTGGATCCGGATAAGCGGCGCTATGCTACCCGCCACGAGGCCGTCCGGCATTATATCGACATAGACCACTGGGGCGAATATCCCTTCCCTGAAGTGCCCCGCGACTGGACGCAGGCGCTGATGAAGTTTACGGAAGTGGGGATTCTTACGGCTACGGGCGATACCCTGCGCCTGCAGCGGGATACAGTCAAAGAACAGGTGTTTATCAACCTGGGGTATCGGGACGTACAACTTGCCGCGCCTTACGCGACCGCCTACCAGGATTTTTTTAAGCAATACATCCTGCCTCAGTACTACGAAGAAAATTGGGTGGTGGATTGCGACGCCATTGGCGCCCTTTTTGGGTTGGAACCTGAGAGCCTCGACTGCAGCTCGGCTTATGCAGTTGACCATTTTTCGGAGTATGGCATCGTGCCCTATCACCTGTTGCAGATGCAATACCGGCTGACAGAGGCTTTTCGCAAGCGAGATCCGGGCCGCATTCTGCGGCTGTCGGCTGAGATGGGGCACTATATCGGCGATGCCCATGTACCGCTGCACACTACTGAAAACTACAACGGCCAGCTCACTAACCAGGTGGGGATCCACGCTTTCTGGGAGAGCCGCCTGCCGGAACTTTTTGCGGATAGGGATTACGACTTTTTTGTCGGTAGAGCCGAATACATTGATGATCCCCAAAACTTTTTCTGGGACGCCGTCCTGGCCAGTCACCAACTGCTGGACAGTGTTTTGACGATCGAACGGGAACTCAGCGAGATCTATCCTGAAGATAAGCAGTATTGTTACGAGGAGCGCCTGGGGCGGACCATTCGAACCCAGTGTCGCGAATTCGCCGCCGCCTATCACCAACGGATGTCTGGCATGGTTGAGGCCCGCATGCGGGCCTCTGTACATACCATTGGCAGCAGCTGGTACACCGCCTGGGTGGATGCGGGGCAGCCACCCCTACCTGCCTTCAGTGAGTATGAACCTACGGTGGCGGAGAAAGAGGAGTTGGAAGAATTGGAACGGCAGGCGCAGGGCGGAGAGGCCAAGGGAAGGGGGCATGATAATGAATAACGGAAGGGATAAATGCATCAACGCTTTCCCCGCTTTCCAAAGATCCGGGCTATTATTTGAAAAGGTTTAAATTAGTTTTTCATGAAACTCAGGTAACCTCTGTGCGTAATGGTAAATAAAGAGGCAGGTTTTTTTTCCGGATTTTTCATTAAATTTGGAAAAGGGAAAGAAACCAGTACACTCCACAAAGACCACAACCCAAACATATGGCAGAGGAAAGCGGCACGACCCGAGGCATCGATCTCAACGAAGTAACTTCCCACATTCGGAAGGTGCGCAAGGCGCATTTCCTGGGTATAGGCATCGATCAATACGAATATTTCCCCAAACTGGCCAATGCGGTTAAGGATGTAAAGGATATCGCAGAAATTCTCGAGGGGCAATACCAGTTCGATCCTGAAAATATGGTCCTCCTCCTGAATGAGGCTGCCAGCCGGGAGGGCATCATCAATGCCCTTGAATCCATGGTCAATAAGCTTGGCAAGGAGAATGACCTGGTCATTTACTATTCCGGGCATGGCCATCTCAACGAAAAGACCGGTAAAGGCTTCTGGATACCCGTTGACGCCGAGCCCGATTCGCCGGCTGGGTATATTCCCAATACAGTAGTTAAAGGATATATTGAAGATATTCCGGCCTTCCATACTTTCCTGATCTCGGACTCCTGTTTTTCCGGCTCCCTCTTTGTCGAGGGGAAGATGCGCAGCACTAACGAGGCGATCGAGGACCTGGACAGCCGCTCCTCCCGCTGGGCGCTCTGTTCGGGCCGCCACGACGAAGAGGTGTATGACGGCAAGCCCGGTGAGAACAGCCCTTTTGCTATGAGCATCCTCCAACAGCTGAAGCAGGGGAAATCCTCAGAGCTGAACGTCAGCCGGCTAATCGAAGAAGTGGTCATGCAGACGCGCGCGCATTACCGGCAGCTTCCGGAGGGCAACCCGCTGTTTGATGTGGGCCACGAGGGAGGGCAGCTTATTTTCCGCCTGAAATTTGACGATGCCCGGGACTGGGCCGACGCTGAGGCGTACCATTCCATTAGCGGTTACGAAAATTATCTGGCCCTGTATCCGGAAGGTAAATTTGCCCGCGATGCCAAGGAACGCCTGCTGGAACTCAACGACGAGGCTGCCTGGAGTACTGCTCTGGAAAAAGATACGGTGGCCGCCTACGAAAAATACCTGGAGCAATTTTCCAAAGGGCTACATGACATTGAAGCCATCTCGCGGATCAAAACGATAAAAGAAGAACAGGAGTGGTCGGAAGCCCTGCGGGTAAATGAGGTCTATGGCTATCAGAGCTATCTGGAAAAATATCCTCAGGGAAAGTACCTGGAAGCGGCTAACCAGGCTGTCGAGGCCCTCCGCCAGGGAGAAAAGCCGTTTTTCATGGGCAGCGCTCCCGCACAAAGTACCGATTCGGCCGATACGCTACGCATTCCCCGGGGTTATCTGATTGGCGGCATATTGCTGGCGCTGGCGATCGTGATCAGCATCTTTGCCTGGGTGCTCAACGGCAGAAGTAAGAGTAATAACCTGACCTATGACCGGGTGCTCAAATCCGAAGCGTACGGAGATTACTGGGCAGTCCAAAAGGGTAAGTACTGGGGCTTTTACAACTCTATGACCAAATCGGTCATTTTACCTCAGTTCCAGGAAGTCAACCCCTTTGTTAAGGAGATGGCCCTGGTCAAGCGGGAGGATAAGTTCGGCTGGATCAATAAGCTGGGCAGCCCTGTTATACCTATTGAGTATGATAAGGCCGAACAGTTCGATAATAAAGGTATAGCTGTGGTCGAACTCAATGGGCAATCTTTCAGTATTGACCGCATAGGGAACCGTCTTGACGCCAACTCCATTGGAGACCAGAAAGAGCGACAGGAATACGAGATTGCACTGAGTAAAAACACCATTCCTGCCTATCAGAAGTATTTGAATGCCTTTCCCTCCGGGGGGTTCGCGGAAGATGCCCGCAAGAATATAGCCATCAAACAGCAGGAAGAGCAATCCATTTGGGAACAAGCCCGGACAATGGACCGGGGCAAACTGTATAAAAAGTACTTGCAGGAATATCCGGGTGGCAAATTCTCCAAAGAGGCCGAGGAGGCTTTGAAACGCTTTATTCTGGATCCTCGGGATTCGCTTTACTACCGTACCGTTACCCTTAACGGCCAATTGTGGATGGCGCAAAACCTGAATTACCAGGGCCTGGGCCTGTGTTACAATAAACAGGACTCTATGTGCGGGCAAACCGGCAGGCTATACACCTGGGAAGAGGCCATGAAGGCCTGCCCCGACGGTTGGCGTTTGCCCTCAGATAGTGATTGGTGGGGGATGGCCAGGCAGTTTGGTGCAGCCCATTCCTATTCCAAAAATGGCAGCCAGGGCGCCGGAGAAGAAGCCTTTAAAAAATTGGTCAAAGACGGCGGATCGGGCTTTATGGCCAGCCTGGGCGGCCAATACAACGGCAGTACTTTTTCCGAGAAAGGGGAAGCTGGCTATTACTGGACCAGCATACAAGATAAAAGTTCAGGCGAAGTGCTTACTTATTACTTCAGCGCCGGGAAGGGCTTCGTTTCCCGGGTGACGGAAAACAGGAATAATTATTTTTCCTGCCGTTGTGTGAAGAAGTAATTAGGGACTGGCTTGCCAGGGTGGAAAGGTGGGAATGGGTAAATGTGCCTGCCCGAACTTTTACACCTTTCCACTCAAACACCTTTATACCTCTTTCACCCATACACCTTTAAACCTGAAAGATTGGCAGAATTTTACATTTCCCATTTCCTCTTTACCCCCTGCAATTTCTTAGCTTTGCGCCCATGAAGAACTGGAGTGGACAACTAGCCCTGGCCCTGAAGGGCATGGCGATGGGCATCGCAGAAGTCATACCGGGTGTGTCCGGCGGTACTATTGCTTTTATTACAGGTATTTACGAGACTTTGCTCGAAACCATCAAGAATATTCTGGGGCCCGAAGTTTGGGTGAGCCTGCGCCGCGATGGCCTGGGCGCCGCCTGGAGGAAAGCCAACGGTACGTTCCTGATATCCTTGCTGGCCGGCATGGCTGCCGGCGTCGTATTTGGCGTCTTTTTCATTACTCATTTGCTGGATAATTATCCTATTCAGTTGTGGGCGTTCTTCTTTGGCCTCATCATTGCTTCGGCTGTCTACATCGGGCGGCAGGTAGAGCGGTGGACGATCACCGAAGTCATTGCGCTGGTCGCAGGCACCATTCTGGCCTATCTGATCACCATTGCCGCTCCGGCGGAGGGCAGCACCGCCCTGGGGGCGGTATTCATTGCAGGGGTCATTGCCATTTCGGCCCTCATCCTGCCCGGCATTTCGGGGAGCTTTATCCTGCTGTTGATGGGCATGTATACCATCATCATCCCTACCGTTAAGGAAGCCCTGAAAACGCTGGACCCGGACAAGCTACTGATATTGGGTGTCTTCGGCGTTGGATGCCTCATTGGCCTGGGCACCTTTTCCAGGATCTTATCCTGGACATTCAAACACTATCACAATCCTACTCTGGCCACTCTTACCGGTTTTATGCTGGGCTCCCTGAATAAGATATGGCCCTGGCGCAAACCGGTGCTGGGCCTGAATGAAGCAGGCGAACTGGTAGACATCGAAAAGGGTATGTTCGTCGAAAAGGTGATCAAAGAGGTGAACCTTACCCCCGGGCAATTCGTGGCAGATGTGGGCGATTCCCACTTGCTGGCAGCGCTGCTGGCTATGGCACTGGGCCTGGCCCTGGTACTTTTATTGGAAAGGATGGATCAGCGGGAGCAGGTGTAAAAGTACGGATGCGGGACACAAGGCCTCCGGGGTTGGCGGTCGTCCTAATACTGGACACGTTGACTGTTGTTCGTTACCCTGGGATCACCAGAGGCCTTTAAGTACCTGGCCACAAATAGGTGAAACTATTCTTGTCCAGGTACGTGCATGAACAAAAACAATATAACCATTTAACAATATGGACAGAACGCCAGGAAAATGTCCTTAACACTTTGCTTTCGAAGCAGCAAAGGGTCGGCTAATATTGTCCAAGCACTTACTTACACACTTACACATAAAATGCCTCTCTACCTTTACGGACTCATCGGTTATCCATTATCCCACTCCTTCTCCAAGCGGTACTTCAACGAAAAGTTCCGGCGGGAAGGCCTGGAAGATTATCACTACGAACTGTTCCCATTGGAAAAGATCGAAGCATTGCCGGCCTTGCTGAAAGCCCATCCCAACCTACGGGGGCTCAACGTCACCATTCCCTACAAACAGCAGGTGATGAGCTATCTTGATAAGCTGGAAGAGGGCGCAGCATCGGTGGGCGCCGTCAACACCATCAAGATCAGGGAGGGGCGCCTCACCGGGTACAATACCGACGTATATGGCTTTGAGCGATCTTTGCGACAATTTCTGAAGGACAAAGAGGGCGCTATTGCCGGCTTGCAGGCATTGGTGCTGGGCACGGGAGGCGCGTCAAAGGCCGTAGCCTATGTTTTGCAGAAAATGGGCATTCCGTTTCAACTCGTATCCCGCAATAATAAGCCGGAAATACTCACTTATCAGAAATTAAATGAAACCCTGATGCAGGATCACCGTTTAATCATCAATACGACGCCTTTGGGTATGTTGCCCAAAGTAGAAACCTATCCTGAGATACCCTTCCAATACATAGGCCCGCAACACCTGTTGTACGACCTGGTCTATAATCCTGAGAAAACGGCATTTATGGCCCGGGGCAGTCAGCAGGGAGCAGCTGTGCACAACGGTTTGGCAATGCTTCACCTGCAGGCAGAAAAAGCTTGGGAAATTTGGAATTCCTAACTTATTTTGCGTCAATTATCAATGAAGTGGTGTAGCACTGCTTACATTTGCATTTACTGTTATCAACTGTACATTTGCCAACTTTTAAACCGGGCCTGTCAATGGAAGAAATAGGTAAACCTGTCCAGGATATTAAATACATCAGAGAGATGGTGCTAGCGATCTTGGAAGGCAGAGAGAAAGCAGTGGTTGATTTTTCGGATACCAGAGCAGCCTTTGCCATGAAGTCAGATGAAGAACTGAAGAAAGCCGCCTGGCTTTTCGGACTGATGAATAAACACTGGTTGGTGGGGATCGGCTCCCGCCTGGGGTTGGCCGCCATACGCCTGCACCTTCCCTTTGTAGAAACGGTGGTGAAAAGTACCATTTTCGAACAGTTTTGCGGGGGCACAACCCTGTTGGAGTGCCAGCGTACCATTGACAAACTGGCGGGGCAAAAGTGTCTGACCATTCTCGATTATGGGGCTGAAGCGAAGGAAAAAGAGTCGGATTTTAACCAGACGATGAACGAGACGATCCGGGCGATCGAGTTTGCCTCCCGTTCGGAGCACATCCCGGTGGTGAGCACCAAAATTACCGGCCTGGCCCGCTTCGGGCTGTTGGAATCAGTGCAACAAGGCGAATCCTTCACCCGGGAGAGCCGCAAGGAATACAAAAGCGTGCTCAAACGCCTGGATTCGATCTGCCACGTTGCCGCCCGCAAAGGAGTAGCTGTCTTTTTCGACGCGGAGGAAAGCTGGATACAGGACAGTATAGACCACCTCGTGACCATTATGATGCGGCGTTACAACCGGGAAAGAGTGGTGGCCTACAATACGTTTCAATTGTACCGCAAAGACCGTCTTCAGTTCCTGATCGATTCCTACAATCAATCCAGGAAAGGCGGTTATCTGCTTGGCGCCAAGATGGTGCGGGGCGCTTACATGGAAAAGGAGCGGGACCGCGCGGAAAAAATGGGCTATCCTTCCCCCATTCATCCCAATAAGGCGGCTACCGATGATGCTTATGATATGGCTCTTCGGTTCTGTGTGGACAATTATGAGTACATCGCTTCCTGCAACGCTTCTCACAATATGGAAAGCAACCTGTTACAGGCCGAATTGATTAACCGAAAGGGCATTCCCCGCAACCATCCCCACCTCAATTTCTGTCAGTTGTTTGGGATGAGCGACAACATCACCTTCAACCTGGCCCAGGAGGGCTTCAATGTCGCTAAGTATGTACCCTACGGGCCAGTGCGCGAAGTAGTACCCTACCTGATCCGAAGAGCTCAGGAGAACAGTTCTGTCACCGGCGATATGAGCCGGGAGTTTCAACTGGTTCAAAGCGAAATGAAGCGGCGGGGGCTGGCATGACCGGTTAAAAAATATGCGCCTTAAGCAGCGCTTCTCGTCTTTATAGGGTCTTATACTCAAGAAAGAGAGAATTTACACAATTAGGGAAAGGTATACCGGTGGGACTTTACCTCCATCGGGAAAATTGGGGGAGATTAAACTGTATCACGGATAGTATTGTTGAAAGCTTGGATTTCAACCGCGGGTTTAAAGAGCCAGGTAAAAGGAATGCCATATTCCTTTGGAGCAACTGATAACTATCAATGTGCAACAGTAAGAATAAGGTGCTTTCCTGACCGGGCAAACACGCTGCTTAAATAGTGATTCCAACTGCTCATTTTCATCAGTTTTAAGTTTCCAACACTAAGAAAGCCTTCGAATGCTGAGTTTATAGCTGTAGGTTACCAAATTTATCAAATAAAAAATTATCTTTGTTTTGTATATTTGTTAGGAAATCCTCCCCCAGGAATTCCGAAATGCTCTTCTTCCCCCAGTAGCATGGAGAAGCGTTATTGGCTTCTTCCTGAAAAATGCACCCCTGAACGTGGTCAAATTGTAATCCCATGATGCATAGCGATTGAACTTGCTGGCATCAAAAGCCGGCTATGCCGGAATAGTAAAAACTATCTAAATGAGGTGCAGGAAACTCAAAAACCGTTTTTTGTTTTTGGCCGTGTTTTTCCCATGGCTCATGGAGGCACAAATCACGGCAGATTGCTCCGGGGCTATCGTCGTATGTGGTGATCAACTCATCACCCTGGAAGGCGGCCCGGGAAACCCCGATTTCAACAATTCCAATAATCAGCTGGGTGACTGTCAGCTCACCGGAGAGTCGGAGAGCGTTTGGCTCTTCTTTCGTTTTCGCACGGATATGCCCGACAGCAGTATCATCGAGTTTACCATCGATCCCGTTCAGGAAGGAGAGATCGATTACGATTTTTCCCTTTATGCCGCCGACACTCCTTGTGACAGCCTCGGCAGCCCTGTCCGGTGCAGCTACGCATGGGTCTTTTCCAATAATCAATTCAGTTGTGGCTTCTGCCCTCAAACCGGCCTGGGCAATGGAGAGGTGGATGAAACCGAAGGGCCGTTCGGCAATGGATACCTCGCTCCGCTGGCGGTGTATCCCGGCCAGGGCTTTTATATGTATGTCAACGAATTTTTTGATGACGCCAGCTTGTCCAGCGGATTCAATATTTCATTTGGCGGAAGTGCGGCTCCTTATCTGGATTGCACGGTTAATCCCAACTGTACCGAAATGGTGGTGGACGCCGGGCGCGACAGCACCGTCTGCAGTGGAGACGTTCCGTTCCAGTTAATTGGCACCGCTACTTACAGCACTGGTTTTGAAACGTATACCTGGACGGGGACCAATGGGGAAGAAGATTTCCTGGATGACCCCAACAGCCCTCAGCCTACAGTCACTTTTCCGTTAAATTATTCCGGAAATATTGTGTATGTCGTTACGGTAGAAAGTGGGGACTGCGTCCATTCTGATACCTTGAGGCTGGAAGTACTGCCGACTCCTGTATTCAGTATTTCCGGGCCAACCTCATTTTGCACCGGAGAAAGCATCAGCCTGACGGCTACCCCCGGTTTTGACAGCTACCAGTGGTCAAATACCAATACTACCGAACGCATTGACGTAGACGCAGGTGGGCTTTATTCGGTTACTGTGACGGCGGCTGGCAACAATTGTGCCATTGCCAAGGAAGTGGAGGTCACAGAACATCCACTCCCTCAGGTGGATATTTTGGGCGATTCCATTTTGTGCGCCGGCGATACGGTTTTGTTAGACGCCGGGCCGGGCTACGACTCTTACAACTGGCAGAGTGGCGCTATCGGCAGGTATTTTCCGGTGACGCAGGCGGGCAACTATACGGTAGCAGTTGTAGATACCAATGGCTGTTCCGGAAACGGGGCCCGAACAATCATCGAAGTGGCGCTGCCGGAGCCGGCAATTGAGGGCCCGGGCGCCCTGTGCCCGGATGAAGCGGCCTCCCTCAGCGTATTTCCAATCTACTCCGCCTATCTTTGGTCTACCGGCGATTTTACACCCCAACTCGCCACCTCCGAACCGGGGCTTTATACTATTGAAGTTTGGGATGAATACGGCTGTCTGGGGGTTGATACACTGGAGATTAACGCCTTACCCGGGGCCGACCCCTATATCTTTGGCCCGGATACGATCTGTTATGGCGCCAGCACTCCTCTGGCGGTGGATCCTATCTTTGAATCTTATGCCTGGTCTACCGGCTCTATGGCTTCGTCTATCCTGGCCGACAGCACCGGGTTGTACAGCATCACAGTAACCAATGCTGAAGGCTGTGCGGCGGCCGACACCTTAAGCCTGCTGGAATTGCCGGTACTCAATATCAACCTGAATGTGTTGGGCAATTCTGTCCTCTGCACAGGGGATACCATTTTCCTCCAGGCTTCGTCTGGGTTTGAGGCCTATGAATGGCAGAACGGTGCGCTAGGGCCGGTGTTACCGGTAGTAAGCGGCGGCAATTATTCCGTTGTGGTTTCAGATGCGTTGGGGTGCTCCGAAACCGCCAGCCTGAATATAGATGAATTCACTCCGCCCCAACCTGTAATTGATGGCCCTGCGGGCCTTTGCCCGGGGGCCTCCGATACACTCCAGGTGGGTAATTACGTGTCGTTTGCATGGTCAGATGGAAGTGATGAGCCGGTACTCCATATCGATACCGGTGGTGCTTATGCCGTTACGGTTACAGATAACAATGGATGTATAGGGATAGCAAGCCAGGATGTGGCTTCCTTCACGAACCCTCAGCCCTCCGTCACCGGGCCGGCAACTCTATGTGAAAGCCTTACCGATACCCTGATGGTTAGCGGCGGCCCTTTTGCCTTTTATCAATGGCAGGATAATTCCGATGAGCCGGCACTTACCATTGATACCGGCGGCGTTTACAGTGTAACGGTAGCCAATGCCGAAGGCTGCAGAGTGGCTGATACGCTCCGGGTCGAACTGCTTAACCAGCCCCAGATACCACTTTCTCCCGCTCTTTCTTTCTGTGAAAATGAAAGCCTGCTCATCGATGCGGGCCCTGACTTTGCAGCTTACAGCTGGTCGGTCGATAGTGTTGGCCAGAGTATTGTTGTATCTCAACCGGGAACTTACAGCGTTACGGTGACGGCCGACAACGGCTGCCGCAACAGCCAGGACATTGATGTGTCCTCAAATCCTCTTCCTCAGCCAGGTATCATTGGCGATCTCTTTTTCTGCCAGAATACTTCGACAACGCTGACTCTGGATTCCGGCAATTACGATAGCATCAGATGGTCGACCGGCGGTAGCCTGGATACGGAAACTTTTGACAACCCGGGCGCATACAGTGTGGCCGTAACGGATGGCAATGGTTGTATAGGTAATTATGCTTTTGTGATCGGAGAACTGGGGCCTACTCCGGTAAGCATCGACGGAGACAGCCTGATCTGTGAGGGGGCGACAGCCACCCTTAATGCCGGGCCAGGCTACAACTCTTACCTCTGGTCGACCGGCGCTACCGGAAGCTCCATTCCGGTGTCCTCGCAGGAGATATTTACGGTTACCGTAACCAATGCACTGGGGTGTGAAGGTTACGACACGCTGGCCGTTCAGGTGCAGCCTCTTCCGGAAATTACCCTTTTGGATACGATGATCCTCTGTGAAGACGGCGACCTGACGCTGGATGCTGGCGCCGGCCCTTATACTTACCTCTGGTCTGACGGGCAAAATACATCCTCCATCCTGATCGATGAACCGGGAACGTATGGAGTAGTAGTCCGTGATGAAGTGGGTTGTGAGGCGGCGGATGGTGTAGAAGTGTTGGAAAACGAGGTGCCCGCTCCTCAACTTGACGGCAACTTGAACCTTTGCCCGGGAGATATATCCGTTTTGACGGTTAATCAATCTTACGACGGTTATTTATGGTCGACGGGTGAAACTACCGATTCCCTGGTAGTGACGGCGCCAGGTTTCTATACCCTTACCGTTACGGACGAGGCGGGCTGCCAGGGCACGGCTAATATTCTGATGAATGCAGTCTCTGCTCCCCAGGCCTCCATCGAAGGGCCGCGGGAGATCTGCGAAGGGGCTACCGCCATCCTGGACGCAGGCAACCACAACACCTATCTTTGGTCTAACGGCTTTACCGGCCCACAACTTGCAACTACCCAGGAGGGCCTTTACAATGTAGTCGTCACCAATAGCTCCGGTTGCAGAGATACTGCCTGGGCAGGCTTAATAGTCCTGCCCTTACCCGATCCCGGTTTGCAAGAGGACGCCATCCTATGTGAAGGTAGTAATGTGTTGATACGTGCGGACACCAGCTTCCAATATTACCTCTGGGATGATGGTTCTTCCGGGCCCAGCCTGGAGGTGGACGCTCCTGGCATCTATACTCTAATTGTTTCGGACGGCACTTGTTCCGGGCAGGACACTGTGGAGGTCATTCAGCAGCTTGCACCGCAACCTGTTGTACTGGGAAGCCAGATCGTTTGCCCTGGTGTGGAGGCTAGCCTGCAGGCCCTGGGCGATTGGCCGGCTCTTAGTTGGTCGAATGGCGATACAGCCAGTACGATCACCGTCACTGAGCCTGGGAGCTATACGGTAGTCGTGGAAGACAGCCTCGGCTGTACCGGAGCCGCCACCGGGCTGATTGAAAATTTTGAAACTATCTCACCCTCAATAGCAGGAGATGCTGGTTTTTGTCCTGGAGAAGCGGCCAGCCTTGGCCTGGAATCGCCATACAGCATTTATAACTGGAGTACGGGAAGCCCTGCTGCTTCTATTACGGTGAACAGCCCCGGAATTTATTCCGTCACCGTCACCGACGCAAACGGTTGTGTCGACTGGGCGTCTCAGGCCGTCTATGCTTTTGCCCCGCCACAGGCCAATATCGGTGGTGAAGTGGAATATTGTGAGGGAGACAGCGCCCAGGTATTTGCCTTTGGGGATTATGCGGCCTATGCCTGGTCGAATGGCGACACTACCAAGCTAACGGTAGCCTACCAGCCGGGTATTTATTCCGTTACCGTCACCAATAATAACGGTTGCCAGGCAGTGGATAATGTGGAAGTCATTGAACTGCCCTTGCCCCAGCCCGATATCCTGGGCGGGCAGTTTTGTCCCGAAGCCAGCACCGTACTTTATGTCGAAGAACCATTTGCGGTATATCAGTGGCAAAATGGAGCCGACAGCTCCTCAATAGTGGTTAACAGTGCGGGGAGCTACGCCCTTACGGTAACCGACTTTTTCGGATGTACCGGCACCGCAACGGCCCAGGTGGAAGAACTGCCGTTACCCCAACCGGTGATTACCGGAGGGAGCCCGATCTGCCTTGGAATGGGCGCTACGACTACCATCTTTTTGAATGATAACTATCAGGACATTCACTGGAGCACCGGCGAGCAAACCTCCTCGATCGAAGTAGGCTCGGCCGACACCTACTCGGTGACGGTGACAGATGCCAATGGTTGCCAGGGAGAGACGGAATTTATGTTGGAAACGCTGCCGGCGCCTGACCTGTCCATCCTGGGCGATAGCGCCTTTTGTCAAAATAGCTCCACCACGCTGCAGGCAGTAACCAATGGGAACAGCTTGCTGTGGTCTACCGGCGCAACGGGTTCTCAGATCACCGTTGACCAGCCGGATATTTATTTCGTCACCGCTGTTGGTAGCAACGATTGTGAAACAACGGATTCTATACAGGTCAATGTGGTGGCCCTTCCCTTGTTCGACGCCGGCGCTACGCAGGCCGTCGATTGCCGGGAGCAACCGGTTCAACTGGGCGACCCCTCCAATCCTTCGGCCGGCCTGCAGTACACTTGGACCGGGCCCGGTATCGGTGAGGAAAATCGCAATCTTGCTATGCCATGGGTTACAGAACCGGGGCTCTACACTTTAGAAGTCATTGATACACAATATCAGTGCAGTTCTTTGCCGGCAGAAGTGCTGGTGGAGGATTTGCGCTATGAACCGGCAGTTGTGTTATTGCCCCCGGATACCCTCGATTGCACTACTCCCACTGTAACCATTAGCGGGCAGGGTTCGGCTCAGGGGGATAACATCACTTACCAATGGTATGCGGGCTCCAATACCCCCTTGCCGGGGGAAACCGGCTTAAACCTTACTGTTTCCGGCGCCAATACCTACAGTCTGCTGGTGACCGATGTACTTACAGGATGCAGTGCGATGGCAGTAACTGAAGTTGTGGATGATTTTTCCTATCCACAGGTAGATGCCGGCCCGGAAGGATGGCTGACCTGTGATGTCGTTTCCCTTTCCCTGTCCGGCAGGGTCATTTCAACTTCCACCGAACTGGTTTTCAGCTGGAGCACCCAGGAAGGGTCTATTCTGAACGGGAGCTCCGGGCTTACCCCTTTGATCGATGCGCCGGGCTTGTACGTACTGACGGCCTATGACCCGGCCAGCGGTTGTGAGGCTTCGGATACAGTCCGCATCCGGGAAGATATCGAAGCGCCCGTTGCGGATGCCGGAGATGACCAGGAAATTGACTGTGTGAACCAGGAAGTCGTGCTCAATGGCAGCAATTCGTCTCAGGGGCCGAATATTCAATATGAATGGCGTTCTGAAACGGGCGTTCTCATAGAAGGAACGCTTCACCCTATGGTGGATCTTCCCGGGACGTATTTCCTCACAGTGACGAACCTCAATAATGGTTGCAGCAGTATAGATATGGCCTCTGTTTTAGCGGTTGATAATTATCTGACGGGTATCCAGGTGCAGGCGGTTGATCCGCTGTGTTTTGATGAGCACAATGGCTTTATTGCCGTTACCGAAGTACAGGGAGGAACGGGCCCTTTCTTATTCAGCCTCAATGGGGAGCCGTTCGTCAACCAACAGCAATTTCCCGATCTGGGCGCCGGCGCCTATGATATCAGCGTACAGGATGCTATGGGGTGTGAGTACAACCTGGAGGTTTACCTCGAGGATGGTAACGACGTGCAGGTCAGGCTGGGAGAGGACCGGGAAATAGAGCTGGGGGAAAAAGTTACGCTGCAGGCGCTGACCAATTTGGTCTCTGAAGAGATCAGGGACGTCATCTGGACGTTCCCGATAGACAGCTTCCCTTGTGTGGATGTGGATTGCCTGGTCAAAGAGGGGCAGCTGGAGTCCTCCACATTGGTTAGGGCTACCGTTGTAGATTCCAATGGCTGTAGCGCCTACGATGAGTTGTTGCTCATTTTGAGGAAGGATCGAAAGGTATATATACCCAATGCCTTTTCACCCAATGGAGATGGCCCTAATGACCGTTTTACCATCTTTGCCGATGAAAAGGAAGTGGTGCAGGTCCGGCGCCTGATGATCATGGACCGTTGGGGAGAGCAAGTGTTTTCCCTGGATAATTTCCCACCCAACCAACCACAACTGGGGTGGGATGGGAGATTGCGCAACGAACCCCTGAACCCTGCTGTTTTTGCTTATTTTGCCGAAATTGAATTTGTTGATGGGGAGGTTGTCTTGTTTGAAGGCAGCCTGACCCTGGTAAGATAAAAGGTTGGAGCATGCCCGGTGGTGTTCGCACGGCCGAAAATGCTCTTTGCTTCCCTGGCGCCCCGTCTTTACCCCCCTTACTATAGGCCGGGGAAGCGCCTTTTTATATAAACTCGGGCAATTTTTGCTTGCCAAGTGTCCTGAAAAGATATTTATAATGTCTAACTGGTATTTTTTTTGTTTTTTTCCTGAAGGAAATGCTAATTTCACGGAATATTTAAACATCTGTTGAAAAATAGTTTTATAGCAAGCAGAATAACTGCTACGAAACTTTGATAGAGAAAACACCTACTTCGTTTATAAGAAGCTACACTAAGCCAGTTTTTTAAACAAAACGGATGCTTCTATTGCTGATTTCCAGCCTTCTACCCTGAATATTACTATAGCGCTTTTCAAAATACTGAGATAGAGCTGAGCTGAACAATTGAATTTAAAAACGAGCTTTATGCAGCATCTCTACCTACGCGGACAATACCTGATCCCTACACTTTTTTTCTTACTGTTATCTTTTTTTTCCTACGGCCAGGGCGCGCCTGATTGTGCAGGGGCTGTTGTCCTGTGCAGTAATGCTTCGATCTCCTTCAACCCCCAGGGTATTGGAGCCGTGAACGATTTTGCCCCAGCCTCCAACAGCCAGGGGTGTCTTTCCACCGGAGAGCGCAATACCGCCTGGTATTATTTCGAATTCAATAATATGATGCCCCCTAACAGTCAGATCACCTTTACGATCAATCCTAATGGGTCGGCTGATTATGACTTTGCCATTTATGGCCCGGATGTAGGATGCGGGGGGCTGGGAGCGCCGGTGCGTTGTTCTTATGCCGGGACTTTTGGCGCCACTGGCCTGGGCAATGGCGCCACGGACACTTCAGAGGGCGCCGGAGGCGATGCTTTTGTGGCGCCGCTTACCGTACAACCCGGCCAGGGCTTTTATCTGGTGGTCGATAACTTTTCAAGTAATAATACCAGTTTTAACCTGGCCTGGGGTGGTTCCGCCGCTCCGTTCCTCGACTGTTCGGCGACGCCTCCTTGTGCGGTGACGGCTAATTATTCACCTTCTTACAACATCTGTGCAGGGAGTGGAGCGGTCACTTTACAGGGCAATATCACCGGCGCCGACGGCACGGAATTTATCAACTGGTCGGCAACTAATGGCGGGGGCGCCTATCTGAATAACCCCTTTATTGCCAACCCGTCCGTTTCCATTCCCGCTGGTGTATCAGGCACTTTCCAGTATACGATTACAATTACCCAGGGGTCCTGTATGGAAGAGGCCGTGGTAACCGTCAACGCCAGCGCCACTCCTATGCCTGCCATTACCGGCAACAACCAGATTTGCCAGGGACAAAGTACGACCCTTTCGGCAACGCCCGGTTTTTCCTTTTACTCCTGGTCGAATAACCAAAGTGGGCCCAATATTACCGTCAGTGCCGGCGGCACCTATACGGTTACCGTTACCAACAGCCTGGGATGCCAGGGGACGGCCACCTACACGGTAAATCAACTGCCGGTCCCTATGCCTAATATTAACGGCCCGGCACAGCTGTGCCTGGGGGGCAGCGCCATCCTCAATGCGGGCGCCGGCTATGATACCTATCAATGGTCTACCGGTAATCCCGGCCAATTGGAGGCGGTCACCGGGCCGGGCCTCTATCAGGTGACAGTCACGCAGAATGGCTGCCAGGGAGTAGGACAGATTATCATTCAACAGGCGCCGGACCTCCTGGTCTTACCTTCCGGTGACAATACCATCTGCCCCGGCCAGTCCGCCGATATCGACGCAGGGGGAGGCTATACCTCTTATATGTGGTCAAACGGCTCACAGGAACAGATCAATACCGTCACCGCTCCGGGTACTTTTTCGGTGACGGTGGAGGACGCCGGCGGCTGTTCCGGAACCGGCTCCTTTACAGTAAGCCCGGTGCTTCCTCCCGAACCAGTCATCACCGGCAATCTGGCCATCTGCCCCGGCAATTCTACCTCTTTGGATGCCGGTGCGGGGTATTATTCCTACTCCTGGTCGACCGACAGTAACAATTCTATCATCACCGCCACTACTCCGGGCTCCTATTCGGTTACCGTTACCAATGCTCAGGGCTGTACCGGATCGGCGACGGTGGATGTGACGGCCGCTCCCGGCCCGATGCCGGAGATCAATGGAGATACAGATATTTGCCCCGGGGAATCAACCCAGCTTTTTGCCACTGCCGGCTTTACTTCCTATCAGTGGTCGAATACCGGTACCGGCCCAACCATTCAGGCCAACCTGGGCGGCGCCTATACCGTAACGGTAACGGATGCCCAGGGATGCACCGGGGTAGCCTCCATAGACGTCACCGAAAATCCGGTGCCCATGCCTGCCATTACCGGGCCTTCCGAAATCTGCCAGGACGGTAACGGCGTATTGGATGCCGGCGCCGGTTTCAGTACTTACCTTTGGTCGGATGACAGCGGTGGCCAATCATTGGATGTCGATGCTCAGGGCACCTATGGGGTTACCGTCACCAATCAGTTTGGCTGTATCGGAACGGATGAATTCTTCGTAGGAGAACTCCCGCCACCGGTTCCTTCCATCAGTGGAGAAACCTCTTTTTGCGAAGGCAGCACAACTACCCTGACAGCTCAGGCAGGCTTCTCATCTTATACCTGGCCAGATGGTAGCGGCAATGCGGCCCTGACGGTGAGCCAGCCTGGAAGTTATACCGTTACCGTCATTTCCAATCTGGGCTGTACCGGTCAGAATACGATAGAAGTAATGACAACCGCTAATCCCGAACCCACAATAAGCGGGGATACGGAATTTTGCCCGGGAATGAGCGCCAGCCTGGAAGGGCCGGCGGGCTTCGACGCCTATTCCTGGTCTAACAACGATACGACTCAGGCTACCGCGGTTAGTACCGGTGGAGCTTATAGCCTGACAGTGACTGACGCCAATGGCTGCCAGGGCATCGCCAGTACAAACATCGCGGCTATACCCGAACCCGAGCCGATGATCAGTGGCGAGTTGGAATATTGCGAAGGCGCTTCAACCAGCCTGAGCGCCACCCCCGGCTTCAGCTCCTATGCCTGGCCGGGCGGAGGAACCTCCCCGGATATTACTGTGAATACCGCCGGAAATTATGAGGTAACTGTGACCGATGCTTTCGGATGCGAGGGGGCCGCTTCGGTAGAGGTGGTTCAAAACAGCAACCCTACTCCAGTGATCCTCGGCGCTGCCAACCTGTGTCCGGGTGAAGCCACTTCCCTTTCCCTGGATAATACCTACCAGGGCTACAATTGGTCTACCGGAGCAACACAGGCATCCGCCACCGTGCCCGGCGCCGGCGACTATGGTGTTACCGTTACGGATACTAATGGATGTGAGGGTACTGCCGCCATTAGCATCCAGGAGTTTACGGCTCCTTCGCTTCCTTCGGGAATAGAGGTGGAATATTGCCAGGGCGGCTCCGCCAACCTGTCCGCACCCGCCGGTTTTGCCGGTTACCTTTGGGGTGGAGGCAGTACGGAGAGCACCATCAATGTGAATGCGCCCGGCGTTTATGCGTATACGGTAACGGACAACAATGGCTGCTCGGCCGGCAGTAGCATTCTGGCCGTGGAAAACCCGCTTCCCGGTTTTAGCATTTCCGGCGAACTGGAATACTGCGAAGCTTCAGCCACCACCCTGGCTGTCCCGGGGGGGTATACCAATTATCAATGGAGCACCGGCTCCACAAATGCGACTATTAGTATATCGACGCCCGGCCCGGCCTCGGTAACGGTAACAGATAGCAATGGCTGCTCCAATGAGCAGGCAGTTACAGTGGTGGAGAATTCGCTGCCGCCGGCCAATATAAACGGCTTGCTCGAATTCTGTACTGATGGAGCTACGTCCCTGAGCGGGGATAACGGCTTTGCCGAATATGCGTGGTCGAATGGCAGTGCACAATCCTCGATCAGCGTAAATCAGGCCGGCAATTACAGCCTCACGGTTACGGATGCCAATGGTTGTTCGAGCAGCACTTCGGTAGCCGTTACCGAAATTCCGGAATTACAGCCGGTGATCACCGGTAACCTGGAATATTGTACGGGAACATCTACGACTTTGCAGGCGGAACCGGGCTACCAGAGTTATAGCTGGTCTACCGGCGGCACCGGCCCCAGTACTACCGTTTCCGCGCCGGGTACAGCCAGCCTTACCGTAGTAGACAATAATGGCTGCGAAGGCACGGCGAGTGTTCAGCTTAGCGAACTTCCTCTTCCGGCACCGGCCATTACCGGTATTGATTTCTTCTGCGAAGGCAGTTCCACCACGCTCAATGCCGGCGGAGGCTACACAGCCTATACCTGGACGGGCAACGTATCCACACAGCAGCTCGCCGTTACGCAGGCGGGCGCCTATTCCGTCACGGTTACAGATGCCAATGGCTGTCAGGGAGCAGGTATGATAGAGGTCGATGAGATCCCTTCTCCCGAGCCGATAATCAGCGGCGAGCTGCTATTTTGCCCGGAAGGATCTACCGAGTTGAGTACCGGCAATAATTTTGCCTCGTACTTGTGGTCCGGTAATGGAACAGAGTCCTTTATAGAAGTGGATCAACCGGGGGCGTACAGCCTGACGGTTACGGATGCTTTCGGCTGCGAAGGCAGCACCTCGGTCGATGTCGATTATTTTGATGTCAATCCGCCGGCAATCGACGGCAACCTCAACTACTGCCCGGGAGAAAGTACCGCTCTCAGCGCCGAACCAGGTTTCACCAGCTACCTGTGGTCTACCGGGGCATTGAACAGCGGTATAACCGTTAATGCAGACGGAGCCTATGGTTTGACCGTCACGGATGCCAATGGCTGCCAAACGGCGGCGGCGGTGGATGTTGCGGCTTATCCGGTAAGCCCACCACAGATCACTGGAGACAATGCTTTCTGTGCCGGAGAGACGGCCAGTTTGCAGGCAAATGCCGGATATGCGAACTACAATTGGTCAACAGGTAGTACCCAACCTTCGTTGACGGTCAGTAGTGGCGGCATTTACAGCCTTACAGCTACCGACACCAATGGCTGCACTACGAATAGCAGCTTCCAGGTTACCCAAAACCCGCTTCCCCAAGTCAATATCGGCGGCTCGACCAGTTACTGCATCGGTGGATTTACCACCCTGAATGCCGGCGCCCAGTATGTGGACTACAGTTGGTCGACTGGCAGCACGGCTTCAACCGTGCAGGTGAGCCAGTCTGGCGCCTATGGCCTGACCGTTACCAATGCCAACGGCTGTGTGGGGAGCGCTGAAGTGCAGGTTACGGAAGATACAGAACTAAACCCGGTTATTTCCGGGCCTACCGCTTTCTGCCCGGGCACTTCTACTACCCTGGACGCCGGCGAAGGCTTCCAGTCCTATCAATGGTCCGATAATTCTTCCGGCCAGGCCCTGTCAGTCAACAGCCCGGGTACGTATTCCGTGACAGTTTCCGATGCCTCCGGCTGTGTTGGAGATGCGGAGGTCATCGTCAATGAATATCCGGCTCCCTTGCCGGTTATTGAAGGCGAACTGGGTTATTGTGCAGGCAATTCCACCAGCTTGCTCGTTACCGGTGGCAACTTTGCGGTTTACGACTGGTCGACCGGAGGGTTCGAACCGCAAATAACGGTTACCCAGCCCGGTACCTTCAGCGTAGCCATTACCGATGAGAACGGCTGTGAGGAAACAGCGAGTGTTATGGTGGAGGAGCATCCACTGCCTGTTTTTCAGATATCGGGAGGCCTGAGCTTCTGCGAGGGATCCTCCACTGAATTATCAGCCCCTGAAGGCTTTGCCTCTTACCTCTGGTCTAACGGAAGCCAGGATCCGAGCCTTACCGTGCAAACGCCGGGTAACTACGGGCTTACGGTTACCAATAGTTTTGGTTGTAGCAGTCAGCAAGCGGTGAGCACTACCCAGATACCCCAGCCATTGGCGGATGCGGGACAGCCTCGCATCATCAATTGCTACTTTTCGGAAGTGACATTGGGGGGCGCCGGCTCCAGCCAGGGCGGCAATATTGTCTACCAGTGGTCCGGCCCGGGCATTGATGGCGCCAATGCCAACGATCAATTCCCGACGGTGAGCGTCCCCGGCCAGTATACGCTGACCACCGTTAACAATTCTTTGGGCTGCACGTCCGAACCTTCGGTGGTTGAGGTGAATGACGATACCGATGCCCCGGTAGTGGTGATGGAAGTACTGAATATACTGGATTGCACCACCAGTACGGCAGTCATCGACGCCAGCAATTCCTCCAACGGGCAGAATTTCGCCTACCAGTGGTTCGATGCGAATATGAACCTGTTGAGCAACCAGGACTTGTCCCTGGAAGCAACTACCGCCGATACCTACTTTTTATTGGTAACGGATACCATCAGCGGTTGCGACGCCCTGGGAAGTGTGGAAGTGGAAGAGAATATTGAATATCCTATTGCCGAGGCAGGCCAGCCCCAGCACCTGGATTGCGAGGTGAATACCGTTAGCCTGGATGGGGCCGGCTCTCAGCTGGGAGCGACCATCGTTTACAACTGGATGACCGTTGGCGGTAGTATCCTCAGCGGCGGCAACAGCCTGAATCCGGAAGTGGACGAACCGGGCGCCTACATCCTCGTAGTGACCGATTCTGCCAACAATTGCACCAACTCAGATACGGTTCTGGTTACTCAGGACGTCAATGTTCCTATTGCCGATGCCGGCCCGACTCAGCAGATCGACTGCCTCAACCCAACCGTAAGCCTGAGTGGTTTGGGATCTTCCGCCGGCAGCCAGTATACCTATCAGTGGGC
>JAGQXQ010000193.1:9097-9985 GCA_020436535.1 Phaeodactylibacter sp. | reverse complement strand
GCCTATTTCATTATCGTAACCGATATCGAAAATGGCTGCGCCAATACAGATGCTGTGCAGGTGAGCCAGAATGCCGCCACTCCCTCCGATATCAACCTGGCGCTCGACGGCCCTACCTGTTTCGGAGACAGCGATGGCAGTGTGATCATCAGCGGAGTAGTAGGGGGCACGCCTCCCTATGTGTACAGTTTTGACGGACACCCTCTCAGCAACCAGGCTGCCTTCCTTAATCTTCCCGCCGGCGCCTATTCCATCCTCGTGCAGGATGCCATTGGCTGCGAATATGAATTGCAGGCCACTCTGGAAGACGGCAATGACCTGATGGTTGACCTGGGAGAAGACCGCACTGTCAAACTGGGGGAAGAAGTGGCGCTGGATGCCAGGGTCAACATCGATGAGAACGAAATTGCAGGCCTGAGCTGGAACGCCGCAGACAGCCTTTCCTGTGCGGATTGCCTGCAGCCTTCCGTTTTGCCTTCTACTTCGGGGTCTTATTTTATTGAGGTCATTGATGAAAATGGCTGTGTTGCAACCGATCAGCTGATCATTTTCCTGGATAAAAAACGAAACCTTTACGTTCCCAATGTCTTTTCTCCCAATGAGGATGGCAAGAATGACGTCTTTATGCCTTTTGCCGGGCCGGAGGTTACAAAAATACAGTCCTTCCTGGTTTTCAACCGCTGGGGAGAATCGGTCTTTGAGATTTATAATTTCCCACCCAATGATCCCACCTATGGTTGGGATGGTACCTACCGTACGGAATTGTTTAACAGCGGAGTATTCACCTGGTTTGCCGAGGTGGAGTTCGTGGATGGCGTGGTGGAGATCTTTAAAGGGGATGTGATCCTCATGCGATAAGAGGAGAGGGATGGTGTGTATCCGTGCATT
>JAGQXQ010000193.1:8087-8959 GCA_020436535.1 Phaeodactylibacter sp. | reverse complement strand
TCTCGCAGGCGGCCCTTGCCGACCCCGT
Organism: Phaeodactylibacter sp.; assembly: GCA_020436535.1. Classification (GTDB taxonomy): domain Bacteria; phylum Bacteroidota; class Bacteroidia; order Chitinophagales; family Saprospiraceae; genus JACJXW01. The sequence continues at coordinate 8,931 of JAGQXQ010000193.1, read as the reverse complement.
GGATGATGAATACCCTTTCTACGCCCAGGCGGATGGCCTTATCCATATAAGATTCAAAATGGGAAAGCTGGGTGCGCAGGATTTCGGATTTGTTCATCTTTTTGGAATTTGCCGTAAGCTTCTCGATATGCAGGTCTAGCTCCGGTATAAATTCGGCCAGTTCGAGCACCTCGTGGGGCATGCGTTCGCGTAAGTCAAACCACGCCTGAGCGGGGGGGGCATTGCGAAGGGTATAGGACTGGAGGTCCTCCTCTTTAGGGTCTATACCGCTTTTCAGGGTTTCGAACAGCCGAAACAGGTGAACCCGCTTGTTGAGCAGCGGAGCGGTTTTAACCCGGTTGAAAAATTGCTTGGGTTTCAGGCGGAGCGTTTTGTGCATTTTACTGCTGGTTCCCTGGGTGGTGATGCGCCAGCAGTCGACCTCGAAAACGGGGCTATCGTTGAGTTGGTCGAAGAGCAACTCTCCCAGTACATGGGTGGAGACCTGGTCCAGTTTTCCATTGTAGCGCAGGCTTACGCGCCCACTGAGGTAGAGCTCCAACCCAATGAGAGTGTCGTATTGGGTGTCATTAATGAGAATAACCTTGTATTTTTCGGCATGGCCCTGGGGGTTGATCACCGGGTCGAATGCCAATTGTACGCCGAAGCTTTTCAGTATCGTATATTGCGTTTCTATGACCGGGCGATCCGGCTTTTCTTCTTTAATTTGCTGCTTGCCAGGTACGAACTTGGCTTTTACGGAAGGGTGAGCATCCTGGAAATCTTCCGCCCGGATCAGGTCGTCGATAAAGGCCGGAATCTCAAAGTCATTATCATCGAGCAATACATTGACCATGCCATTGTC
>JAGQXQ010000193.1:0-8020 GCA_020436535.1 Phaeodactylibacter sp. | reverse complement strand
ACGGCAAACAACATGGTGTAAAAGTATTAAGGAGAATGGAACAACGTATTCCAGTCGATGTTCAAAAATACCCATTACCTTTAGTGTGAACAAAAAAACGGGCATGAATCTACGCTGGAAGTTGGCGCAGGCGGCTGAAGTACGGTGGTGGAAGGCTTACCTGCGAAAGAAAAACCCGGAAGATTACCTCCGGCAGAAGGCAGACTACTGGCGGCGGGTATTGCAGGCAGCTCAATATGAGCCGGGGCCCGGCGCTCTTGTCCTCGACGCCGGCTGCGGGCCGGCGGGTGTTTTCCTGATCCTGAATGAGCAGGAAGTGCATGCCGTCGATCCTTTGCTGGAAGCCTATCGGGCCGGCCTGCCACATTTCGAGCCCTCGCGGTATCCCAATGTCCGATTTTTCAATCAACCGCTGGAAGGCTTTCAGCCGCCAGTCCTCTACGATACCATTTTTTGCTTTAACGCCATTAACCACGTAGCTAACCTGGGGCAGTCGCTGGATGTACTGGCCGGTGCCCTCAAGCCGGGGGGGCGCCTCCTGCTGTCGGTAGATGCGCATAATTATGCTTTCCTCAAAAGGTTGTTTCAGTGGCTGCCGGGAGATGTGCTACATCCGCATCAGTATAGTTTGGAGGAATACCAGCGCATGATTACGGAAAAGGGGCTGGCGGTGGAGCGGACGGTGCGGTTTAAAGAAGGAATGATCTTTGATTATTTTTTGATGGTGGCGGAGAGGAAAGCCGGGAGAGTGGGAACATAGATGGAAGGCACTTTCAAAGTGCCTTCCATCTAAAAACACAGGCGAATGGCATTCCTGCCTGCTCGGCACGCCTCGCGTGGCAGGCAGGCTCCATCAGGTTGTTATCAGTTTTCGGTGTTTCACCCCGGCCCGTCTTAAGCTTTTAAGGGGCAACCATATCCTGCACAAAAACAAGCGCTATCACCATGGAAGAATGGACGCCATCACTAACCCAGAGTTCTACTGGTTGCGCCCCTACCTCCTCAATAGAAAAGGTGATGGATGGGGTAGGGGTGTTTTGACCACCAAGTCTTCTGATGGCGAAGCTCAAATTGCCTGTCTCACATGCATCGATGCTGCCGGCATCCAGTTGGCCGGCTGGGACAGTTACTGTACCATACATATCGGTTATCATTTCTGTCACCATGTAATGAGCGATGGCAATAGGAGCACATTCCTCAATTAGTCCGTTCTCACAGACGTCGAAGTTGTCCTGGAGTATGAAGCGTGTTTCGGCATAGTCCTGATCGCCTAGCGCATTGGTGGCCCATATCTGTATTTGATTGGTTCTCCCCTGTCATCGCAATCCAGTTCAAGCAGTTGGTCGCCTGGATCTGCCGAAAAGGACAGCACAGAACATTCGTCCTGGTTAACAACGAAAAGCTCAGGCGGGAGTGCTGCAGATCCGGTAGGAGGGAGGTTGACATTCAGTCCGGCCAATGCGATCACAGAAGGAGCGCCAACACAGCCATATTCGTCATTAAAAGACGGCTGCAGATAACCAATTTTATCAACCTTTTTCTGGCAGAATGTATCAGGCCTGGTTTCTATACCGAAGAAGGCTATGCCTCTTTCCCACAAAAAGGGATACCTCTCACCTCTAGTTTTATGCCTTCTCTTTACAGGGTCCGGATGCCCTTGCCGGGGCGGGCAAGCTTTGCACTTCTCTCACACCCCAATATCCTCATTCCACAACCCGGGCTGTTCCCGGATGAAGGTTGCCATCAGCTCATAGCATTCGGGGCTATCCACTACCACCACTTCTACGCCTCTCGATGAAAGGAGTTCCTCCTCGCCCATAAACGTCCGGTTTTCACCGATCACCACTTTGGGGATCTCGTAGAGCAGGATAGCGCCGGTGCACATGGGGCAGGGGGAGAGGGTGGTGTATAGAACACACTCCCGGTAGATGGAGGCGGCCAGGCGCCCGGCGTTCTCCAGGGCGTCCATTTCGCCGTGCAGGATGGGGCTGCCTTTTTGCACCCGCCGGTTGTGGCCTCTGCCGATGATTTTTCCGTTGTGGACGAGGACGGACCCGATAGGAATGCCGCCCTCGTCATATCCTTTTTTAGCTTCTTCCAATGCTGCGTTTAGAAATTTGTCCATAGTTAATCTGGATTATTATTTTTTCAGGCAATCCGGATATCTGCTTCATTCGTCTCCTTATCCAAAATCGGTTTATCCTGGACAGAAAGTAATATAGTGCATGTTTCGATAGTAAAGCCATGACTGGCGCCTCTGGGCACCTCAAAAGTGCTGCCGGGGTGGAAAGGGTAGGGGGCTCCATTCAGGATGATCCGGCCCTTGCCCGTCAAGATTGTAAGATGGGCGTCGATGGTGTCATGGATATGCGGTTGATAGCTGCCGGCTTCCAGTTTGACAAATTCAACACAACCCTCTGCGCTGGGTATCCGGCACAAGCCGATGTACTCTCCGGGTAGTGGGTTGATGGTGTCGAACTCAATTGATTGGAGGGCTTTTTGAAGATGTTGCATGATCGGTATGTTTGTGGCAAAGATTTTACATTAGGAGCAAAATGAAGATAAGACAAAAATACGTGGATATTTCTACCTAAGTTAGTGCCCGGCGTACTAGTACTACTTACTTTGAAAAAATGAGATGCAATGTCTCCGATTTTCCTCCCCCTCCCTGCGGCCGGCCCTCCGATATGTATCGGAGCAGGCTCTCCAGAGGGGTATATTTGGGCCCCATTCGCTTTGGCAACCCAACCGGACAATGGGATTCATATTGAAAAATAATTTAAACTGACAAAGTAGAACTAGAAACGTACCACTTTTAAACCCTTTCGGTTTCCTATCCGTTCTCAACAAGATCAACCACCTAAACGAGACGAATGAACAATCTTAAGAAAATTCTCCAGTTCCTTACTTTTGTAATGCTGGTTTCGCTATCTGCATGCACCAACAACCAGCAAGAGGGCGTGCCCACTGTTGGCTTTGTCGACGCCTTTGAAGACAGCACCATCGAACAGGCCAAGATTGGCTTTTTAGCCGCTCTGAAAGAAGGCGGTTTTTCCGAAGAAGAGCAGACGATGAACCTGATCTACCGCAATGCTCAGGGCGATATTCCCACCCTTACCCAGATCATCCGATATATGATCACTCAGGAGGTGGATTTCATCGCAACCAGCCCATCTTTATCGACCATTGCCGCCATACAAAACACCAAAGAGATTCCCGTCTTTATGATGGTTTCTCCCACCCCCGCACTGATGCAGGTGGAGGACGCCCAGGGTAATAGCCCCGCCAATTTGTTTGGGGTGGCCGAAAACCTTGCCTATATCGACACCTCCTTTTCACTCATTCCCCGGCTGGTGAAGCCAAAAGGAGCACAACTGCGGGTAGGGCTATTGTACAATCAGTCTGAACCCCAATCGGTAGATGCTTACGATCGCCTGCAGGGGCTGGCCGGCAGCCTGGGCATTGAACTGGTGGCTCGCCCGGTCAACACCACCGCCGATGTACAACTTGTGGCGGGTGCGCTGCTCAATGAAGGCATCGACGCATTCTTTGCCAACCCGGATAATACGGTCTTCGGTTCTTTCGAGACCATTATGAAGGCCTGCAATGAGGGCGGCGTACCGGTGTTTACCAGCGAGGCGGGCCTGGTGGCGCGGGGCGCTGTGGCGGCCTACGGCGCCGACCTGTACCAGTGGGGCTATCAGGCGGGGCAACAGGCGGTTAAGTTCCTGAAAAATGAGTCGACGGAAGGGTTGGAATGGGAGATGGTGAAGGTGCGGAAGCGGGTGTATAATCCCCAGTCGGCGGAGCGGTTTGGGATTGAGGTGCCGGAGGGGTATGAGGCGATAAAATAAGCCGATATTTAAATTCTGAAGAAAAAGGTGGAAGATGGTTAATCCCGGTTCCCTCTGGGTTTTCTACCATACCTTTTCTCATAGTCATCAATATACTCACGTTCAATTTTTTTGGCTTTTTTGCGCCCCAGAATATTCTTAATAAGGATGCGGGCAAAATAACGGATCCAGTCAGCACCTAAATTTAGAATATCAAATTGTATTCGAATCCTTTTGGATAAGCCATCTTTATCAATCGGATCATGGCTAATACCATATTTGAAGACATTTCCATCTTCTTTATCCCGAATCTCATAGAGATGATGGGGGTTATTATTTTTTAGAGAGTTTCCGTGCGGCTTTTTCTTTTTCACATTTCTTCACGTTTCCACCCCACCTGATTACTGTAAGTTTCATAATTGAATAAAGGAACATAAACCATTTTTTCCCCGGTCTTACGTTCAAAAGCTTCCTGTGGTAAATACAATAGTGATTCAAAAGTAACTTCGAACGGCATATCTGAGGGGCTTTTCAGAATCTGGTTATAATATTCCTCTCCGTTTGCCACCACGGCACAACGAGCATATAAAAAATCATCTGTGGATAAAAAACCATCTTCTTCTATAAATACCCGGGCATGATCAGCAGTGTCTAAGTGCCATAGTTTTTCGGTCAACCAATCTGCAAACTGATAGATATTGGCAATAGAGAGTGTACTCAATGCTTGGATTAAAGGCTCTACCACCTCATCGTCATTTTTATCTTCGAAAGACCAATCCAAAAGACCAATAAGCCTCCAACATTTTCCATTGGATAAATGGGAAGGTTCGTCACTTACCTGATGGACTCGGATTTCCAGGTCGGCATTGCCAAAACGCTCCCGGATGGCCTTAATAGCCTTCTCGTTCAAATCCTTTGCATTGATGTTAAAAGTAGCAGGCATAATTGGTTCTTGGTTCTTATTGAACAAAAATACAAAAGAAATCATTAAGTTTCTTTACACTTGCAGGCTACAAAGCGCCACAATCTTAATCAATGGTATTTTACCTCACTGCTCTCATTCAGGGCCTTTGTCTTTCCGCCATGGGGCTGGGTATCTTCATCACCATGAAGATCTTCCGCATCCCGGACATCACCACCGACGGCAGCTATACGCTGGGTGCGGCGGTGACGGCGGTGCTCCTGATGCAGGGCTGGCCCCTGCTGCCGGTTGTCGGTATGACAGTCATCGCGGGGGCGCTGGCGGGGGTGCTGACCGGGCTGGTACATACTCGGTTAAAGATCGACGCCCTGCTGGCGGGCATTCTGGTCATGACCGGGCTGTATTCGGTCAACCTCAGCATCATGGGGCGTTCGAATATTCCATTGATCAATATCGACACCATTTTTTCGGCCTTGTCCATCTTCGGGCGGGCGCTTTACAACGAACTTTGGGTGAGCCTGCTGGTTCTGGGGGTATTGAGCGCTCTGCTGGCCTATATGCTGCGCACCGATTTCGGGATAGCCATGCGGGCCACAGGCAACAGCGAGTCGATGACCCGCGCCATGGGCGTCAACAACGACCGGATGAAGATCATTGGCCTGGCCATCGCCAATGCATTGACAGCGCTGAGCGGCTTTCTGGCCGCCCAATATCAAAATTTCACGGATATCAATATGGGCATTGGCATCGTACTGGTGGGGCTGGGCTCGGTGCTGATCGGCGATGCATTGATCAACTGGCTGGGTATCCGGCACATTTGGCTCCAGCTGCTGTTCGTTATGGTAGGCTGCATCCTGTTTCAGATGGTGCTGGCCGTGGCCCTTTCGCTGGGCGTCAATCCCAACATGCTCAAGCTGATCACCTCCGTTTGTGTACTGGCCATCGTGGGCATTCCTCGTTTGGCAAGAATACAAAGATCATGATAGAACTAAGCCACATAACGAAAGTATTCAATCGGGGAGAGGTCAATGAGGTTAAAGCATTGGACGATGTCAGCCTCCAAATTGACAAAGGTGAATTTGTGGTGCTGGTAGGCGCCAACGGCTCCGGAAAAACCACCTTGCTGAACATTATCTCCGGTGCGGTACTGCCCAGCGAGGGCGCCGTATTGCTGCATGGCGAGGATGTTTCCCACCTGCCCGAACACAAGCGCAGCCGCTGGGTGGCCCGAGTCTTTCAGAACCCCCTGGCCGGCACAGCTCCGGAGTTGAGCATACTCGACAACTTTCGCCTGGCGGCCCTGCGCACCCAGCGCAAAAAACTGAAGATCGGGATCAACGAGGCCTTTAAGGCATCTGTGCGCGAAAAAATCGCCGGGCTGGGGCTCGGGCTGGAAGATAAACTCCAGCAACCTATGGGCACGCTCTCCGGCGGGCAGCGGCAGGCGCTCACCCTGCTGATGAGCGTTATGGACCATACCGATATCCTGCTGCTCGACGAGCCGACCGCCGCCCTCGACCCTAAGTCGGCGGAAGTCGTCTTGTCAACTGCGGAGCGCCTGATCCGGGAGTATCAGCTCACCACCGTGCTCATCACTCACAACCTGAGGGAAACACAGCGCTTCGGCAGCCGCCTCATTCAGATGAACAGAGGGCGCATCGCCCGCGACCTGGATGGCGCCGCCAAGGAAAAGCTGGGGCTGGAAGAGATGTACAGTTGGTTTGGGTAAATAGGGAACTTCTACAAAAAGTGCAAATGGCTGTATTGGTTTAGTTTGCCGGTAGTTATTCCACACGCAGGTAGGTGGGGTCTTTGCCCGTATAATTCAATATCTGATCGGCGGCGAAATTGTTGATATCGCCGGAAACTTTCCAACCCAGGGTGAGGCTGCCATAGATAACCGTGATCAGGCCTGAACGAACGATGATGTCCACAATGAAGTTGGGAAATGAATCGGGCAGCCAAAAGCCAGCCGCCAGGCTGATCCCTCCGATCACCAGGGCCTTCAGGGTGTTGATGGAAAAAGGGTGAAAGCCAAACTTGCGGTAGATAAAGGCCTGGGAAGCCAGGTTGACCAGGATAAGGGTGGCCGCAGTGGCCAATGCAGCGCCGGCCAATCCGTACCATTGGATGAAAAAGTAATTGGAAGTAGCGGTAATCACACAAGTGCTCAACTTGAGGATGAGGTCGAAACGGTAGTAGGGCGAATGAATGATGATGTAGCCGTTGTACCCATTCATTACATGCACCAGCTGCCCGAAGGCCAGCAGGATGGCGGCAGTGCGGCCCACTTCGTATTCCGGGCCGAGCATAGTGATCGCGTTATCTATATTGGCCCAGATACCCACAAAGAGCAGAATGGCCAGGATCGTATTGTTGATCGTGGTTTGTCGGTATATCTGATGGACTTTCACCAGGTCCTTGTCCTTCATCGCCTGGGCAATGAGCGGAGATGTGATCGTGGAGATGCCCATATGAGGCATGGTAATGACGCTGGCGATCAGCATAAATACGGTATAAACGCCGCCAAGCTGAAAGCCTAGTAACGGGCTGACCATCAGAATATCGATGGTCGTGATGATGCGGTTGCCGATCTGCGAAAAAATGGTGAACAGCGAAAAGTTCATCATTTCCCGGAAGATCGGGCGTTTGAAGATCCGCCAGCCCTGCCGAGAGATACGGAGCGCGCCCAGGGAACGCAGAAAAACGGCCAGGATCAAAACGTTAATTCCGTTCTTGAGCGCGAACAGCTTAATGAAAAGATCCGTGTCGATCCATCCCCAAAAAAAGAGGCCGATCAGGGCCAGTGTTAACAGGCGGCTGAATACTTCCGCCAGAAAAATGGGGAACCGCGGCCGAAACAGGGCGCTGGCAAAGCTTTTGAGCAACTCAAAATAAGTGATGATGATCACCATCAGGGGGATCAGGTAGTAGTATTGCGCTACAAAAGCTTCGCTGCGTTCATCGGTAAATAAGCGGACGATCAGGGGCTCGAACAGGACGGCCGCCAGGGTGAGCAGGGCCAGCGTAATGGTTGACAGGGAAAGGATGAGGCTCAAAAATCGCTTCTGGCTATCAGTATCTTCGCGGAAATAGGGGAAATATTTGATCGTTACGCTGTTCAGCCCGAAGAGGCTGATCATGGAAAGGGTGTAAGCGGTAAAGACGAGCCATTGCGAAAAGCCGTACACTTCAGTGCCCAATGTCTTGGGAAAGAGGAGAACACTGATCACAAAGCCTAAAGCAGCGCCAGCGTACAGAATGA
>JAGQXQ010000670.1 GCA_020436535.1 Phaeodactylibacter sp. | reverse complement strand
ATTTATTTTACAGAGTACTTAGTATGGCTAAAAAACTAAATGATGATGATGTACAAGCTTTGAAATTTGCTTCCGCTGCTTGTGCTCTAAAACATACGGTTCCAGGGGACGTAAATATGGTGTCTTTGGAAAACGTGTTAAGTTTAATGGAAGGGGACACTTCCGGGGCAATAAAAAGGTAGTGACAATAAACAAAATAAATGGACACAACTGTCAAGCCCATCATTCGCCCGGCCACCGTTAAGGATATTGACGCCATCTGGCAAATGTGGAAGGACATCATGGCCCAAAAGATCTACTTTCCCTACGATGAAACCTACACCCGCCAGCAGATCGAAACCGGCTGGATCAACCTGGATAACTTAATCGGGGTAGCGGAAGTGGAGGGGAACGTTGCCGGCGCCTACATCGTCAAACCTAACCAACCGGGCTATGGAAGCCACGTGGCCAATGCCGCCTATATGGTGGATACCGCCTTTCGGGGAAAGGGACTGGGAAGACAACTCTGCGCTCATTCCCTGGAGGCTGCCAAAGCCGCCGGCTACCGGGCCATGCAGTTCAACCTGGTAGTGAGCACCAATACCGCCGCCATCCGCACCTGGGAGAGTTTTGGCTTCAATCGGATCGGAGTTGTGCCGGAGGGCTTTTATCAGGAGGAGGTGGGTTATGTGGACGCCTATATTTTTCACCGGGTTTTGTGAGGTTCATGACTATTTATTAGATATTTCTCCCGCTAAAATAGGAAATTGAGGGCTATTTAAAATTTTACCAATGGACCTGCGCAACATAAAAGGAGAATTGAAATCAAGAGTGGCCAAAGGCCTGAATTTCGGTATTGAAGCCGTGGAAGATGTTCTGGACCCAGCCTCCGGACTTTTCAATGACTTTGTTTTGCTGAAAAGCAAATACAATGACCTGATGTATGTTTCTTCCATCAATACTATGCCCTATGATCAGATCGAACTGGGGCTGGACCGCCTGAGGAAGGTACTTCTGGATATGGTCGACAAAATGGAGGAAACCAGCCTCAAAAAACAGCAGGTGGATCAGGGGCTGAAAGTCCAGGCTCTGCCGACGCGCCGGACTAACTTCTTCAAATTACTGGATATCCACTTCCAAAACCTGGAAAGCATCTCTTACGTAGAGATATACGGTAATGATATCACGGAACAAAGTAAAGGGCGGGAAGCCATTTTTAAGATATACCAGGGCCTGCGCCGGAAGCTGAGAGACAAAACAGAAAGTCAGGAGATCATCGCCTTTTTCAAGGATTATTTTGAAAACGACATCGGCCCCTTTGAGGTGTATTTCAAGAATATTAAACACCTTCTTTCTTATGTGCTGGATAGTGAGGTGGAACGGCAGTTCTTCCTGGATACGATGAAATCCCTCTTTTCCAGGTATGAACTGGCCATGATCCTTTACTATGCTTTGGCGGAGATTGATCCGGACTTTCAAGGACTGGTGAAAAAAAGCAACCTCATGGCAGGCCTGGGAAAAAGCATTCTGTTAAAAGAAGCGCATTTGACTCCCTTTTCAGGCCCATTCTAAACGGAACGTCGGGCAAACCAGGCAATGAAGGCGTGTCCTTATGATTGTATAATATGCCTGGCGGTGTTCACCAGCTAATTGTCATGCCGGAGAGCAAGGAAAATTACATTAATCTCCTTTACTTTGCAGCTCGCCAATACAGGCTTAACACAAGAAAATTATTATGGCAAAAGGATTTCTCATCGATATGGATGGCGTCATTTACAGTGGAGATGACCTCATTCCCGGAGCGGATAAATTTATTGCGGAGCTCACCAAACGCGAAGTACCTTTCCTGTTTTTGACCAACAACAGCCAGCGTACCCCCCGTGACGTGATCAATAAACTGGCGGGGTTGGGCATCGAAACGGAAGAAAAACATGTGTTCACCAGCGCTATGGCCACCGGGTGGTTCCTATCCCGCCAAAGGCCTCATGGTACTGCCTATGTGCTGGGAGAAGGCGGCTTGCTGACCAGCTTGCACGAAAACGGCTATTCGCTCGTTACTCAGAACCCCGACTTCGTAGTGGTGGGAGAGGGGCGCAACTTCACGCTCGAAATGGTTAACAACGCTGTGGATATGATCCTCAACGGCTCCAAATTGGTAGCCACCAACCTCGACCCTTCACCTAAAAAGAAAGGTTGGAACAACCTGGGGATCAAGGCGGTGATCGCCATGATCGAAGAAGCTACCGGAATACAAGCTTTCTCCGTAGGAAAGCCCAGCCCGGTTATGATGCGGGTGGCCCGCAAAAAGCTGGGCCTGGAAACCGCCGAAACAACTATGATCGGAGATACGATGACCACTGATATCCTGGGCGGCCTGCAGGTAGGCTACCGCACCATACTTACTCTGTCTGGGGTCTCCAAAAAGGCAGACCTCAATAAATTTGCTTTTTATCCGGATCTGGTCATCGAAAACGCCGGCGAACTGGACCTGGATGCCTGGCTGGCGGATTAGGCCAAACAACGGATAATTGCATTTCACTCAATTAGGCCGGGGTTTCAATCAATTGAGATTGATTTCACCACGCTGAGGTGGCATTTTGGACTATAAATCATAGAACCAAAATGAAGACACTCCGTCAGTTAATCATGGATCTGGAAGCCCTCACTCCGGGCAATGGATATAAGGACGTCCTTTATCTGGTATCCCAGTTTAATGCCTGTCAAGGAACAGGCTGGGAGGATTACATCGCCGGACCGGGCAATATCCCTCTTTTTCAGAATGAGGATTTCCGGCTGGTTTTGATCTACTGGGATGGCAACGCACGCAGCAAAAAACACGGACATCCGGAAGGAGGCTGCCTCTTGAAAGTCTTATCGGGATCCCTGATAGAAACGAGGTTTGACCCAATTGATCCTCAATGGGTAACCGGAAAGCACTATTTCTTCCAGGGGGATGTGTCCTACATCCATGATTCCCTGGCTTACCACGTAGTGGAAAATCCGTATTCGGAGCCCGCAATTTCATTGCATATCTACTCCCCTGGGATCAACATATCCAGAGTTGTAGAACCGGATGCTATGGGTTTGCAACCGGCCCGTGCCGTTTGATACTTATCAGGACTCCGGAAGGGTAACCAGAAACTCGATCGTATTGATGTCTACTGACTGCTGGCCACCCTTGAGGTTTCGAAAGTAAAGGAGTACATCGTGAAAACCAGTTGTCTTTTCTATGGGGATCAGGACGGATCGCTGATTGTCGACAATACTGCCATTATGTAATTCTTGCTTTCCAATAACCAGGCCGTTAGGGGCATCCGTTCTGATCTCTATTAGTCCTTGTCCTTTTTTTTGGGGCGGAAGCAGCAGGTTCACCCTCAGGAACGCAATATCCGTGAGGTCAATATGCTCAAAGCCGATATAATTACCAGCGTCCAGCTGGACAATCTCCTGATCTTCCTCAAAGCCGGAGAAGGCAGCTGTGTCCACTTTCATGCGCCTGGCGTGTGACTTCAGGCTATAGTCGGTAGCCTGCAGACGGGGGTGTCGCAGGAGGACTTGCTGACGGGTAGTGATCGGTGGTATTCCGTTGCCTCCCCGGTCGGTATAGGTAGCCTGGATAATATACATGCCGGCCGTGTTGCGGCCCAGGTGTTTTTTGAAAGCGAATTTCCCGATGAGAGGAAGCCCTTCCGCATTTCCCGCATCGTCAAGGGAGAGGATAAAATCCACCATTCTTTTTACTTCCGAATATTTTAAATGAGGATGTGCCGGCATGGCTCTTTCGCCCCATACCCCTGAGCCTCCCATGCTGATCTTACTGATCAACTGTTGAACAACGGCGGGGCTTGCTTCTTTATAACGCTCCGCCACCTGCCGGTAGGAGGGCCCGACCGAAGCCTTGTCCATCTGATGACAGGAAAGGCAATTGGATTGCTCGATCAGGCGCTCACTGGAGGACACAAGGGTTTGTTGCTGATGGCCCTGCGCAATTTCGGCCAGGTCGAACCCTTCCTCCAGGTAGTCGAGGCTGAGGGTGACGGCCTGGGGAGCGATTCCCTGGTTGAGTTGGCCATCTTCTTTGTCTTTGACTTCGACTTTATAGTTCAGCTCGTGATCATCCCAGTAAAAGGTTTGATTGCCAGCTGCGGAAATGGTTAGTTCTGGCTTGGAGTTGCCGGCCCAGATTTCTTCGGTAGCGACACCCAGTTGACCTTTAATGTCTTTAACGATCAAACGAACTGTATGCTTGCCGGTTTCCTGGAAGGTAAAATGGGGGGTTTCCGAATTCCCGATGAACTTCCCATCGATATACCATTCATAGGAAAGCAAATCCTGGTCATAATCAATGGAGGAGACGGCGGATAAGCGGACGCTTAGAGGAGCGGCGCCGTACTTTTCCGAACTGGCAATCCGGGCAATCGGCTCCCGGTTGCCTTTGGAATATTTCAGGCGGACCAGCCTGGCGTCTTTGTTTTCGCTAAACCACGCTTTGCCATATTCCAGCAGGTACAATTCTCCCCTGTCGTTGAACTCCAGGTCTACGGGATTGGAAAAAGTGTTGGACGGCATAAATTGCTCCATGCGTTTGAAGCGGCCCGCTTCATCCAACGTCACACACATGATCCAACCCCTCATCCATTCGTAGATAAAGAGTTTCCCATCAAAATAGGGCGGATAACGGTTGGCATTCTCATAATAAAGGGACGAATGAAAAACAGGTCCGGCCATGGCGGTCCGGCCACCTTTACCGGTTAAGGGAAAGGCGTCGGATTCATCGTAGGGATACCAGATAAAAGCAGGCTGAGCGGGGGGCAGGTTCTCTGCGCCGGTATTGAAGGCAGAACGGTTGGCCGGCTGTTCCGGACGAAAGGCTTCGCCGACAACATTGGTGGTAAAGTCGTATTGCCGGTAAGGCTTATTGTTTCCAACGAACAGCGGCCAGCCAAAAAAGCCGGGCGCCGCCGCCCGGTTGATCTCATCATGGCCCGCAGGCCCCCTGTCTTCCCGCGGCTTGGCGGCGTCAGGGCCTACATCCCCCCAATACAAGGTTCCGTTGAGGGGGTCAATGGAGAGCCGGTAGGGGTTTCGGCAACCCATGGCGTAAATTTCGGGCCTGCCTGCCGAGCCATCCTCGGGGAAGAGGTTGCCATCGGGTATTTCCGTGGAACCATCCCCTTTTACCCTAATCCTCAACACCTTACCCCGCAGGTCGTTGGTATTGGCAGCAGACCGCCGGGCATCAAACGGCTGGCGGCAGGGGCGGTCATCGATGGGCGCATAACCGCTGGACTTGAACGGGTTGGTATTGTCGCCCGTAGCGATGTACAGCATTCGGCCCGGGCCAAACTGTATGGAGCCGGCGGAATGGCAGCACTCCTCTCTTTGGGTGGGAATGGTGAGTAGCACCTGCTCATCGGACAGGGCCGGAAAGGCGCCGGGCGTATAGAGGAAGCGGGAGACCCGTTGCTGCGCT
>JAGQXQ010000192.1 GCA_020436535.1 Phaeodactylibacter sp. | reverse complement strand
CTGCAGCATAGGCTCGCTGAAGTGGCCCTGTAGGCTGGGAACCAGGGCGCCGTTGAGTTCAATTGGGCGCTGCGGGGCGTCTTTTACGCGGCCCGGCCAAGTATCGAAGCGGGCGTCCTCTTCCATTTCCAGCTCTTCCAGCCAGAATTGCAGGCTTTGCATGGAGAGGGGCAGCAGGATAAAGAGCTCGCTTAGCCGGCGCTCGCGTTTGCCCCAGCTACCGGTGGGGCGAGGCGTCAGCAGCAGGCGGTGTTTCCAGTTGCGAAACAGATGGCTCCACGGCTCCAGTTTGCCGGTCAGCTTATGGAGCAGGCCGTTTCCGTAGCCGGCCACCAGGAGGCGGGAGCCGGCGTAACGATGCTGTATCTCCTGCAACGGCACCCCCTCCGGATACCCTTCGTTGTAGCAGATCCGGAGGTCGCTATCGTAAAAAAACCGTTCGATCAGCACCTCATTGTCGTGAAACACCTGGAAGAGCAGGTCCAGCAGCCGGGCTCGGTGGTTGCGGGCCGACTGCTGCTCGATCAGCAGGAGGTATTCCGGAGGGCGGGTCTGCTGAAGGAAGCGAAAGGTAGGCATCCCTCCTTGCTCGATGGTGGCGCCTATGGTCCGGGGCACATCCAGCTTGAACGCTTCGCTACCGGTGCGCTGGCGGATGAGATTGAGGATGAAACTAAAGTCATCGCCCAGGTGGATGGCCTCCGCCCCTTTAATGCGGATGTTCCAGGCGTAAGGAGCCTTGTCTTTGGATTCCAATTCCGCCACCAGCTTGCGGCGGCGGTAGGCGCGGTAAAAAAGCACCGCCAACAATAAAAGAGTAAAGAGTAGCAGGCCGCCCCACTTCAGCCACCAGAAGTTGTCGGCAATAAATTGCTGTAACCAGGAAGGAGGCTGCACGGCAAACGCCAGCGGGTCGTGCTGGAACGGATAGTTTTTAAAATCAAAGGTAGGGGCAGGCAGGGCCGGCGGAGTAACCACCTCATTTTCAACCGAATCTACAAGGACGGTATCTACATCCGGTTCCGGTAATTCAATAATGGGCTTATAGTTGACCCGCAGTTTTTTTCCCTGTCCATTGTCCCATTCCAACAGAATAGAATCCTGCCCCTCGATGCCATCCCGGGCGGTATACACCAGGCATTGCTGGCTATCCACCCGAAAGTCGCCGAAGCCGCCCCGGCCGCGATACAGCACTTCATAGCTGGAAAGGGCGCCAAAATCTTTGAGGGCGGCAGTATCGCTAAGGCAGGCCACTACCTGCTCTCCGGCCTGCACCTGGAACGGCTTTTCAATAAAATCCCTTTCCACCGGTTGCATCAACTTATAAATGATGATTGCGGGGGGAACCAGCAGTAAGAGGGCCAGAACCCAGATCAGGCCGCGGAAACGGCGTTCCTGATGGTCTGGCTCCACCCGTTCTTCCCGCTCCACTTCTTTATAGAAGGCCTCCGTCCGCTTCCGGCACTGCTCAAACAGCTCGTAAAAATGGGCCTGCTCCTTGGGGTTGTTGGCAAAGAGGGGGGCCAGGAGGTAGGGCATTTCCTCCAGCGGGGTGTCTTCCGGCAGCCGATGCAATAACTCCTGCACTTGCAACTGCTGGCCGGTGCCCAAGGGGTAGCCTTCTGCCTGAAGCGCGCTTAGCAGTTCTGCAATGAGGTGATATTTCAGCCCGGAAAAAGTCATAGATTTAATAATCCCTGCAACGCCTTCAGGTCTTCCTTGTTCTTGGCCAGAATGGAGTACGACAGGCTCAGTTGTTCCTTCTCCTCCGCTGCCAGCCCCGACAAATTATTCAGTTTGGAGGCGTCAAATTCCATTTTCCGGAGCAGGGCGGCCCATTGGATCAGCTCGGCGGTGGCGGGGTCTTTCTTGAGTTTCACCCTGTCTTTAGCTCGGATCATTTCAAAGTGGGCAATGATGGCGTCGAGCTGTTTTTTTCCGTCCTCCGAATCGAAGCCATCCAATTTTTGCTGAAGGATGCGGAGCAGGTCGCCCGCCGCCGGGAATTCGATGTGAAAATAGGCCACCCGGCGCAGGAAGGCGTCGGGCAGGTTTTTTTCCGAGTTGGAAGTCATGATGATAACCGGGCGGTTGTCGGCGGTTGTTTCGAAGCTTTTGCCGATCTCGGGCAGGTCGAAGCGCAGTTCCTCCAGGGCGGCCAGCACGTCGTTGGGCAGGTCGCGGGGAGCCTTGTCGATCTCATCGAGCAGCACGACGCGGCGGCTCTGGCTGCGGATAGCAGCGCCCAGGCCCTGATAGCGGATGTACTTCTCCTCCACCTGTTCGGGTGTCAGCGGCTCGGTTTGAGTTTGGCTGTACTGAAAATGCCCCAGAGCGTCGTATCGGTAAAACAGGTCTTTGGCCGTAGAGGTGGTCTGGGCGTTGAAGACGATCACCTTTCCCAAATCGAAATAGTACGCCAGGTGGTGGGCCAGCTGGGTCTTGCCCGTGCCCGGCTCGCCGGTAAGCAGCAATGGCTGCCCCAGGTTGAGGGCGACATTGACCGCACCGACCAGCCCTTTGGGCGGCAGGTAAAGCCGTGGGTCATTGATCTTTTTGTTCAACTCGATCTTCGGCAGTTTGCGCTGCCCGCTTTCGCTGTATAAATGGAAGCTCATGGCGGATTTTTTCGGTTAATACTGGCGGATTCGGTAATTTTTTCGTTTGTGAAGTGGGTTGTTGATCCTCGGCATGCGCAGGAAAATTGCCGCTTAATGCCGCCCCCTCCTATTCACTGGCAATGCGATAGACAATCGCCTGCAGTTCTTCAATATCTTTCATATTCAGTAAACGTTTGTCCTGATACAGCCGCTGGTCTTCCTCCCGCAGGCCGGAGAGGAAGACGTCCATCACCTGCTGCACCTTGTTGGGGTTGCGCTCGCCCAGGTCCATCAGCCAGGCGCGCAGGTCGCCCTCTTCAACGGGTAGGAGGGGCGTCAGCAAGCTGGCTTCATTGCGTTGGGACAAACCAGCCAGGCCGTCGACGATGGCCTTCTGAGCCGGCGTCAATTTACCTTCGTGTTGTTTTTCGATATACACGACAAAGAAAAAAAGAAAGGTAGGCACCTCCTGATGGGGACAACGGAAAGTATCGATCATCCATTGCAGGTACTCCAGTAAAAAATCCTCCCAGTTGCGCTCGTTGATCTCAAAGGCGACGGCCACGTAGTCGAAAGGCAGTTTGGGTACGCCGGTTTTAATAAACGCGTCGAAAGATTGTGTATCGGCAAAGCGGAAGCGCTCCTGCACATATTCCTTGAACCGCTGCTGGCATTTGCGGGCGTTGCGCCCTACGGGCAGGTCCTGAATACGCAGGCGGCCAGTATCTTCATGAGTGATGATGTGTAAGCCGTCCGCATCGCCATCGAGTTCTTCCACCAGCAGTTCGTACACCATGCGCTCGGCAAAGCTGGGCGGCATCTGAGTGGGGCAGGCGCTGATGAAGTAGAACTGGAATTCCTGCTTTGCCTCCTCTTTTTCGTCAAAAGCATCCCAGAATTTGCCGCGCATTTCCCGGCGGTCTACATTCACCAGGTGCAGCAGGCCGATCTCCTCGTCTTCATCGATGTTCAGCTCCCGCGCGGCATCCAAAAGCAAGGAATCCTTATCTACCGAACGGATGTTGTGGGCGCCCGACAGGGTGCCTTTCAAGTCACGCACCTGCCCTTCCAACTGGGTGATCTCCTCGTCCATAGAAAACTTGGCGTTGGCGTCTACGGCAATATCCCGCTCTTTCTTCAGAAAGTTGAGCTTGCGGATGAGCAGTTCCAGCTGCGTTTCAAAACCTTTGATCTCTTCGGGCGTGTAGAACATGGGCTAATACTTGGTACGAGTTAAAGTTAGGCATTTTTTTGCATGTGGATGCAGGTTGTTTGGGTTTATGGCTTGTGGGGAGCAGGTTGGGGGTTGATGGCGGTATGGGAGCAGGTTGGGGGTTAATAGCTTGCTGAGTACCGTCTGGGGGGTATGGCGGAATAGTTCAATTAAGTGTGTCTTTAAAGGCTACCCGTCTAACGTTGGATACTATTGATGGACCGGAAGGAGGCCGACGTTCGAACGCTCAGCCGAACGGGATTTGCGAACGGCGCCTGTCTAGGCAGCTGGACAGAATGCAGTGAAGACGAGTGGCCCATCCAAACAAAAAGGCTTGCACCGCAGGGGGAGCAAGCCTTTTTTCTAATTCTCTTTCGTACATGTTAGACAGC
The DNA here is from genome assembly GCA_020436535.1 of Phaeodactylibacter sp. Classification (GTDB taxonomy): domain Bacteria; phylum Bacteroidota; class Bacteroidia; order Chitinophagales; family Saprospiraceae; genus JACJXW01. The sequence goes on along the minus strand of JAGQXQ010000192.1, from coordinate 6,283 downwards.
CGTTCGGCTAATCTCGTAGTTTTTTGGCGATAAGATTTAAGATGCTTCCATCAAATCAAAATTGAACAATAGAAGAATCAGTAGAAGAATGCCTAGAATGATCATGGGATAAGCTTTAAATGAAAAAAAAGGGTTTAGAAATCTACATTCTTCCCATCGGGGTAAAGCGAGTGTTGTTTAGTGAAGCGTGTGTTTTGGATATGTTGTGATTCACTTTACACCTAAAGCATGTTTGTAAAAGAACATTCGTTCGGCAAAGATACACTAATTATCCTTAGTTCGCAAGATGGGCCTGGATGGGATTGACGTGGAAGGGACAATTTTATTCGTTATCCAGGACTCGGGGTTGGGGGCAAATAGTACTGCGAATAGCCGACAACTTACCGCCCGGGAGAAAAACAACAAAGCCCGGCGCAGGCGCCAGGCTTTATTATTCAGTATTCGATGCGATACGCTTTAGAAGCTCGACGCTCCTTCATTAGCATCATTGTAGTTCTTGGTCACCTGCTCCCAGTTGATCACATTCCAGAAGGCGCCGATGTAATCCGGGCGGCGGTTCTGGTAGTTCAGGTAGTAGGCGTGCTCCCAAACATCGAGGCCGAGGATAGGCGTACCTTTCTTGTCGGCAATATCCATCAGGGGATTATCCTGATTTGCCGTGGAAGTGACGAACAGCTTGTCTTTTTTATCCACGCAGAGCCACGCCCAGCCGGAGCCGAAACGGGTAGCGGCGGCGTTGGAAAATTCTTCTTTAAATTTGTCGAAGGACCCAAAATCGCGTGTGATCGCTTTGTGGATGTTCATGCGCTCGGAGGGCTGGCCGCCGCCGTTCGGAGACATGACTTCCCAGAACAGTTTGTGGTTCCAGTAGCCGCCGCCGTTGTTGCGCACTGCCGTTGAGTGCTTGGATATATTGGCCAGAATATCTTCGATCTTCATCTTTTCCAGTGCCGTGCCTTCAACGGCAGCATTCAGTTTACTGGTGTATCCAGCGTGGTGTTTGGTGTGGTGTATCTCCATGGTGCGTGCATCGATGTGGGGTTCGAGTGCATCATAAGCATAAGGTAGATCGGGAAGTGTAAAAGCCATAATATGGATCTTTTAATAAGTTAAGGAATGGTTTTTCATTTATTTAGTTGTGGTTTATCTCCAGCGCCTTGAAGTTGGAATGCGGCCCAACGGACATCGAATATCCAAGAGCCAGGATACGACTCTTAGCGCAAGGATAAATCACAACTTTCCGCCCAGGCAATTATCCGCAAAAGTGTGCGGGCATTTTCCTTTACCAGGGCCTAATGTCAATACAACGTTCTCTTAAATAATAAGTTTACAGCCAGGGCGGGCGCGTGGTGTGCTTTTCTGTATTTTTTCTGGAACAGCCCAATCCAGTTATTACAGAAAGGCTTCCCGTGCCTCATTTTCTGGCTTCAGACCGGGATTTTTCGACCCTCATGCTGTACCTTTGGGATCATAGAATAACCCTACTCCTGTAGATGGTGCTTTTTTAGGATTTTATAGGAAAGTAAAAAATAAGCAATAGTGATGTAGTGAGAGGGGGATATAGTGGCTTTCACCACATCACCCTCCCACTACATCACTATATGGAGCACGTGAAATAGGTTCATGTACAGTATTATGAGAATAACCTGAATGATTAATTAAAAGCCAGCCGGCCAATACTTATGATCCTTTACCGCCCAGCATTAATCGCGCTTCTTTTTATCTCGCATTTGACTTCAGCTCAGGTGAAAATTCCGGAAAGGCTGATATTTCCCTCCCCCTATGAGATGGAGGGTTATGCGGAATACCCGGAAGATGAATACGTGCCGGTATCGAGAGAAAGCATGGCAACTTCGCCCGCTTATCGGATTTCAGGCCCATCTTTCACGGCGGTTCAGGTGAACGTCAACGAAGCCGGGGAGAATATGATAGGAGATGCCGCCAATGAGCCTTCCATTTCGGTCAACCCACTTGACCCATCGCTTTTGGCCATCGGTTGGCGGCAGTTTGACCAGATCGGCAGCAATTTCAGGCAAGCCGGTTTTGCTTACTCGGAGGATGGGGGGTTGAGCTGGGTATTTCCCGGCGTCATCGACCCCGGCGTTTTTCGTTCCGACCCGGTGCTCGATGTGGATAGCGAAGGTACCTTCTACTACAATAGTTTAACCGTAAATGGAAATGATTTCCTCTGCGATGTTTACAAGTCGGCAGGTATTGGTTCCTGGGATGCGGGCACCTATGCCTTCGGCGGCGACAAACAGTGGATGGCTATCGACCGGACAGGAGGGGAAACCGATGGCAATATATATGCCTATTGGAATCAGTCCTTCACCATTTGCCCCGGGGGGATGTTCACGCGGTCTACCGATGGCGGGCTGAGTTATGAGGCCTGTGTGACCGTGCCGGAACAACCGCGCTGGGGAACGTTATCGGTAGGCCCCGAGGGCGTAGTGTATGCCTGTGGCGTTACGAATAACAACAGGCTGATCGTCACCAAATCGTCCAATGCGGGCAACCCCGGCGAGCCGCTCAGCTGGGATTTTGCCACTGAGGTAAATCTCGATGGTTTGCCGGTGGGAGGCGGGCCGAATCCAGCCGGCCTGCTGGGGCAAGTCTGGATTGGCGTGGACCATTCCGAAGGAGCGACGCACGGCAACGTCTATTTACTCTGTTCGGTTAGCCGATTTTCTACCCCGGATGTGCTGGACGTCATGTTTGCCCGCAGTACTGATGGGGGGCTTACCTGGAGCGCTCCGGTAAGGATCAATGACGATAACAGCCCAACGGCCTATCAGTGGTTTGGCACCATGGCCGTGGCGCCCGACGGCCGTATCGACGTGGTGTGGCTGGACACGCGCGATGATCCCGGCGGATTCCACTCTTCCCTGTACCACTCTTTTTCTATCGACGGCGGCCTCGGCTGGAGCGCCAACGAATCTCTGTCGGAGCCCTTTGACCCTCAGGTAGGCTGGCCGAACCAGAATAAGATGGGCGACTACTTTGATATGAAATCAGATGCCAGCGGCGCCCACCTAGCCTGGGCCGCCACCTTCAACGGCGAGCAGGATGTCTATTATGGGTTTATCCCATTTGAAGGGTTGGCCCGCACAGAGGAAGCCAAGATAGAAGAAAAGCCTCTGTTTACACTGGCGCAAAATTTCCCCAATCCTTTTAGCCGTTCTACTTCGATCACCTATGCTTTGAGAAAAAAGAGCCGGGTTCTTTTGGAGGTCTATAATGGGCTGGGGCAACCGGTAGCTGTGCTGGAAAACGAAGAAAGGCCGGCTGGCGAATATACCCTGGCCTGGAACGGCCGAACCGATCAAGGATCACTCCTTCCCAACGGCGCCTATTTTTACCGGCTGACCGTTGGCGAGCGGGATGCGGTAACCAAGCGCATGATGTTGATGCAGGAGCAATAAGTTTCTAAAATGTAACTATTCAGCAGTTAGCTTTTGGCGGTTAGCGGTTAGCAAACGCCTGCCCTTAAGGCCGGTATGTTAAGCAAAAAACCGGTAGCTTAAGCTTATATCCCATTTTTATGGGCATCGGGCGCCAACAGCTAATCGCCAATTGCTGAATAGTTACTCTAAAATAGTAATAAATAACTTTACTCAACATGGAATTTAGAAAAGAAAAAGACAGCCTGGGCCACGTAGATGTACCGGCCGACAAATACTGGGCTGCGCAAACCCAACGCTCTGCCGAAAACTTCAAGATCGGCGGCCACCGCATGCCGGGGGAAGTGATCCATGCTTTCGCCATCCTCAAAAAAGCAGCCGCCCTGGCCAATCTGGGCCTGGGTGTGCTGGAAAAGGAAAAGGCTGACGCCATCGCCGAGGTCTGCGATGAGATCCTGGCCGGAAAACTGGATGATCAATTCCCGCTGGTCGTCTGGCAGACGGGTTCCGGTACCCAGTCGAATATGAATGTCAACGAGGTGGTCGCCAACCGGGCCCACGTACTGCGTGGAGGCAAATTAGCAGACGAAAAAAAGTTCCTCCACCCCAACGATGACGTCAACAAGTCGCAATCCTCCAACGACACCTTCCCAACGGCCATGCACATCGCCGCTTACAAAATGCTGGTGGAAACCACCATTCCCGGCATCGAGGCGCTGCGGGATACCCTGAAAGAGAAGTCCGAAAAATATATGGAGGTGGTCAAGATCGGCCGCACCCACTTTATGGACGCCACGCCGGTGACCGTAGGGCAGGAACTTTCCGGCTATGTCGCCCAACTGAACCACGGCCTGCGGGCCATCCGCAACAGCCTGCCCCACCTGTCGGAGCTGGCCCTGGGCGGCACCGCCGTCGGCACCGGCCTGAATACTCCGCAGGGCTACGACGTAAAAGTAGCCGCCAAAATCGCCGAACTCACCGGCCTGCCCTTTGTAACCGCCCCCAACAAATTTGAATCGCTCGCTGCCCACGATGCCATCGTGGAAGCCCACGGCGCCCTGAAGACAGTGGCCGTATCCCTGATGAAGATCGGGAATGATATCCGTATGCTGGCCTCCGGCCCGCGCTGCGGCATCGGCGAGTTGATCATTCCTGCCAACGAGCCGGGTTCGTCCATTATGCCGGGCAAGGTCAACCCCACCCAGTCAGAAGCCCTCACCATGGCCATGGCCCAGGTGGCGGGTAATGACGTGGCCATCAACATCGGCGGCATGACCGGCCAGTTCGAACTCAACGTCTTCAAGCCCATGATGATCTTTAACTTCCTCACCTCTGCCCGCCTCATCGGCGACGCCTGCAATAGCTTCAACGAAAATTGCGCTGTGGGCATCGAACCCAACTTCAGCCGCATCAAGGAAAACCTCAACAACTCCCTGATGCTGGTGACGGCACTCAATACGCACATTGGTTACGACAAAGCGGCGGAGATTGCCAAGAAGGCGCACAAGGAGGATAAGACGCTCAAAGCGGCTGCACTGGAGCTGGGGTACCTGACGGAGGAGCAGTTTGATGAATGGGTGAGGCCGGAGGAGATGGTTTAAAAGTGGGAAAGCGGAATTGGGAAGGCCGGCACTTTCCGACTTCCCACTTCCCACTTCCCTAAAACTCCCTCAACTCATACTCCGACAAGATCACCCTCCAGCGGTTGCTCTCCGTAATGCGCAGCAGGATCGGGTTGAGCGCTTCCTCCAGCGGGCTGCCCTTTGGCAGGCCAAAGCTGTAGTATTGCGGGTTGAAGAGAAAGGGCAGCACCTCCACCTGCCCCTCCAGGCTATCGCGCAGGATGGTGTAGCGCAGGATGGGCTCATCGTAGACAAAAGCTTCCACCTCCTGCTTCTGAAGGGCGCCGAGGCCAGTCTCCAGGTTGTCATACGCCCTGGCATTGATAAAATTATTTTTCAGGAAACTTTCCGAGGCAGAAGCGGCGATGGAGCCTACTTTCCGGTTTCGAAGTTCACTGAGGCTGCTAATATCTCCCCCCAACTGATTGACGGTTAAAGAAGAGGCAATGCTCGCCGTGAAACCGGAAATGATAATGATAGCGGTAAACATCCACACCAGCCCGATTACCCGCCCGCCAGCCGATTTGGGTGATTTATCGCCATAGCCCACCGTCGTCATGGTAACGGCCGACCACCAGATGCCCTCCCACAGGCCGCGCCAGCTGGTGGGAAATTCATCCGGGTTCTTATGCCGTTCGAAGAGCCAGGCCACAAACCCGAAGACAAAAATGACCAAAAACAACAACAGAACCGCCTTAAGGAAATTCAGGGAAAAGAACTTGCGAAGGAAAGCCAGCCCGACGCTCAGCTCGCTGGATTTGGGAGCAGCAACAGCGGAGCTGGAGACAAAAAAGGGCTGCGTGAAATCGATCCGCTCGATGCGTTCGCTGGTAACCGTTAATGGATTGATACTCAAATCAATGCTGTCTCTTTCTAAATTGAGGATAATCTCTTCCAGACTCATCTCCCGGTACTGAAAAACATAACCCAGCTCTTCGGCCAGCTGCTCCCACAGCCAAATGCTGATGCCGCGATATGCCCCTGCTTCATCCTGGTAAATGAAGGGGGGAGAGGTTTTGATACCTATGGCCAGAGTATCTGTCGTATTTTCAGGGATGTTCCCTTGTCCTCTGGCAAAAAATGAAAAAAATGAAAAGCTCAGGATAAACAGGATGGCAAGTTTGCACCTCCGCATAGATTAAAGCATTAACATTAAAGTTGAATATTGGAATATTATAACTATAATTATATTATAAACAAAGCGTATCCCTGTTCTTTGTCTGTTTGTAACTATTTAGCAGTTAGCTTTTGGCGGTTAGC
>JAGQXQ010000669.1:5891-6567 GCA_020436535.1 Phaeodactylibacter sp. | reverse complement strand
ATAGAAATAATTAATATTTAAGCAACCCTTTTTTAGCACTTGAGGTAAATAATATTCCGGGAATCATTTGAAATTGATTTGTGGGTTTCCAGGCGGGGCATATATGGCTTTAAAATAAAAGGCCAATCTTTTGTTAAAAAGACAGGAATGGCAAATCAATGGTTAAACAATCAATTTGATTTTGGCGTTAGGGTATGGATTTAAGAAAGCAACCTAAAAAATTCCTTATGATCAATTCAAATTATGGGGTCAATGGCAAAACCCATCATCATATGGACGGAAGTACCAATGGATATGCCGAGGCATTCACGGATGAGATCGGCGACCAGCATGTGGGCACTTCTTATGATACGCCAATGAAGCCCAACGCTTTTGAACTATCTGATGAAGAAAAGATGAAGCAAGTCGAGAGCCATTTCCGCCAAATTATGGATGTTCTTGGCCTCGATCTCACGGATGATTCTCTTCGCGGGACGCCTAAGCGGGTCGCTAAAATGTTCGTCAAGGAAATTTTCTCTGGCTTGAATCCGGAGAATAAACCTGGTATTTCTTTATTCGATAATAAGTTCCGGTACCGACAGATGCTGGTTGAAAAGGGAATTCGGGTTCAGTCCTTCTGCGAACACCACTTTCTGCCTATTTACGGGCAGGCGCACATCGCCTATATTGCCAACGG
>JAGQXQ010000669.1:4342-5831 GCA_020436535.1 Phaeodactylibacter sp. | reverse complement strand
GAACGGTTAACGGTACAAATCGCTAATGAACTGAAGCGCGTACTTGGCACCGAAGATGTGGCTGTTTATATCGACGCCAAACACATGTGCGTCGAAATGCGGGGCGTTCAGCACCAACACTGTAGCACTGTCACGGCAGAGTACGGCGGGAAATTCCTGAATGAAAATACGCGGGCAGAATTTCTGCAGATTATCCAATAAACTTGAACCAAAGAAAGTAAACTATGGCTGTTGAAATGCTTGCCAACAGGAACGTCCTAATCGTTGGTGCTACCGGCGGGATCGGCTCAGAAACTACCCGCCTGATCAAAAACGGACAGGCTAATGTTTTCATTACGGGACGTGATACGAAGAAACTATCCCAGATAGCTAAGGCGAATAATATCCCGGAAGAACAGGCCTTCTCCCTGGATATCACCAATGCTCAAGCTGTAGAAGCGCTTGCCGATACCATCCACAGCCAAATCGGGCACCTGGATATTCTTATCAATGCCGCCGGCGCCGGCTATCTCAATCCTTTGGAAAAAACGGAGGCTGACATGTTCAGCCAACTCATCGATGTTAATCTCAAAGGGGCGTTTCATCTGATGCGATATTTTCTTCCTCCGATGAAGGAGGCTAAAAAGGGACTGGTGATCAATATTCCGGGTGTATTGGGTAAAGCACCAATGGCGGGCGCTGCGGCCTACTCCGCCTCCAAATATGGCCTCAATGGGATGGTGAAATCCATCCGGGAAGAGTTAAAACGAACAGAAGTGCGCCTCACCAACCTCTATCTGGGAGGTGTCGATTCCGACTTTTGGGACAACATCGACATGCGCGTGAACCGGGATAAATTCATCAATGCCAAAGAAGCCGGCAGAGCCGTTTGGTTCCTTTGTCAACAACCCGCTTCCGGAGTGGTTTCCGAAATGGTTATTCAACCCTTTAATCATCAGGTTATCTAAGAACATTGTGATTTTCAGCCTTTTCCAAACGATTGTTGCATAAGTAAGCGAAATGCCTATTAACTTAATGTAAACAATTTGCCATAAAGTATATCATTCTGAGATAACTATTTTAGTAGAATTAAATTCTATTCTCATTTCTTTTTATTTCTGAAAATTTCGATTCATTGCTAATTGTCATCCTCCTGTGGTGACATTTGTTATTGCCATCGGTTAGGGCATCTTCTACATTGTGGATGGATAAACCTAAATCATAATGATATGATGACCCTGACCAAAACTTCAAAACTCAAGGTGGACCGGTTTATGGAATGGCTTAAGCAGCGCACCTCCAACGAACCGGAATTCCACCAAGCCGTCAGTGAAGTGGCGCGTACTGCTATTCCTTACATTGAAGCCAATCGAAAATATCAGGGATACAGCCTGATGGAAAGGCTTACTGAACCCGACCGGGTGATCACATTCCGGGTAACCTGGATGGACGACCGGGGCCGTGTACAGGTCAACCGTGGGTATCGGGTTCAATTTAACAATGCTATTGG
>JAGQXQ010000669.1:3603-4199 GCA_020436535.1 Phaeodactylibacter sp. | reverse complement strand
GACCCCAAGGGGAAATCAGATGCTGAGGTCATGAGATTCTGCCAGGCCTTCATGAGCGAACTCCACCGCCATATTGGCCCCGATAAGGACGTTCCTGCCGGCGACATCGGCGTGGGCGCCCGCGAAATCGGCTTCCTTTATGGTATGTACAAAAAGCTGAGGAACGAACACACCGGAACGATCACAGGCAAAGCGCCTCAATTCGGAGGTAGCCTGATCCGCCCGGAAGCTACTGGCTACGGAACGGTTTTCTTTGTAGAAGAAATGCTCAAACAGCGTGGTGAAAAGCTAAAAGACAAGATAGTCGCCATTTCAGGTTCCGGGAACGTTGCCCAATATGCTGCCGAAAAAGCTATTCAACGTGGCGCCAAAGTCGTCACCTTGTCTGATTCTTCAGGTAGTGTTTACGACCGCCAGGGTATCTCCCAGGATAAACTCGAGTGGTTAATGGAACTCAAGAATATCCGCCGTGGCAGGATTAAAGAGTATGCCGACAAATTCGGCGCTCTTTACATTCCGAATGGCAAGCCCTGGAGCATCAAGTGTGATATCGCACTGCCCTGCGCCACCCAGAATGAACTCGACGAAAATGATGC
>JAGQXQ010000669.1:0-3496 GCA_020436535.1 Phaeodactylibacter sp. | reverse complement strand
TGTTCGGGCCGGGTAAAGCGGCCAATGCCGGTGGCGTAGCCGTTTCGGGGCTGGAAATGTCCCAGAACAGCCTCCGCCTGTCCTGGACACGAGAAGAGGTGGAAAAGCGCCTGAAAGATATCATGGTAAATATTCACGAGCAGTGCGCCCTCTACGGCTCTGATGAGGATGGCAATATCGATTATGTAGCAGGCGCTAACATCGCCGGTTTCGTTAAGATTGCCGACGCCGTCATTGCTCAGGGGCTTATCTAGCGGGGCTCTTGCTAAGCGCTCTGTGATAGAAGGAGAAAACAGCGTTGGGTTGAGCATATTTGAACTGTCCAGTCTGTACACTCCCAAACACGAGTGCCAAGACAGGAGAACCGCTCAATAGGTAGCCTGTTAAAGGCCACCAGAGAGGGTTCAAAGTAAGGTGTCTTGCCGGACTTTGAGCCCTTTTCTATTTATAATAGGCAAATGGTTTTGCCTCTATTTTTTCTCCAACTCCCCGGGCACAGCCACCGGAGGGCTTTGAGCCTCAACCGGCTCCTGCAATAACCGGTAGGCTTTCCCGAAGTTGGGAATGCCATACCCCAGCTCTACGTCAGGAAGGCCGGCCTGAGAAGCGCTTCGTTTGATCGCCTCGACGATCTCTTCATTGGTTTTGCCGGGAAAGGCTTCCCACAAGCAGGCTACCAGGCCCGCCAGGATCGGAGAAGCGAAAGACGTCCCGGAAGCAATGCTGGCCTGGAAGGCAAAGGGGTCGGCAACTGTAACCCAGGCGCCAGGCGCCGCTACGTCCGGTTTGATCCGTCCGTCCGCAGTAGGGCCCAGAGAGCTGAATGATGCCCGCTCCCCTGAGAAATCAATGGCGCCAACCGATAAGGCGAGCCGGGCATCAGCGGGAATGCCGATGTGCTTCCAGGTGGAAGTACCTTCATTTCCGGCGCTGGTAACGACGATCATGCCTTTTTTGAAGGCGATGTCAGCAGCCAGGCTTGCCACAGAGCTTTTCCCATCGAGGTTATCAAAATTATAATTCATTTCCCGGTCGTTGAACGTTGTGTACCCCAGAGATGAGTTGACCACATCCGCACCCAGGCTGTCAGCGTACTCCAGGCCGGCGACCCAGTGGCATTCTTCAATACGGTATTCCCCTCTGGTGTCTTCGGTTTTGATACAGGCATAGGTAGCGCCCGGCGCGGTGCCTACCATAACTCCCGGAACGTTGGCGCCCATAGTGGAAAGCACCCGGGTACCATGAGTACTGGACTCGTAGACTTCCTGGTCGCCATCTACAAAATCGCGGGACAGCAGCAGCCGGCCCTCCGCCTGCAAGCTGTCAAAGAAAGGGCTTTCCTCAACACCGATGAACCCTCCATCGAGTACGGCAAGCCAGATACCTGAGCCCGTGTAGCCCAATTGGTGCAGCGTATCGCCATTGAGCCATTGAATCTGACGGGTACCGTAGCCATAGTACTGGCCGTCCAGCTGTTTACTGCGCAGGCTATCGATTTTGATATTGGGCTTCCTCCGCTCGCTTTCCTTGTAAGGAAAACCTACGTATTCTACCTTTTTGACGAAAGGGAGGCTGGCAATTTCTACGACGTTTTCTTCGGAAATGAGGATAGTAGCGGCATTAAGCCACCGAGAACGATGATGGATCGTTGCGCCTTGCTCCTGCAGTGCATCAAGATAGCGAGGGTTAGGAGGAAAGTCTTGTTCCGTGATTGGAATATTCCATTTCTCCCGTCGTGCGGCCGACCGGGCAGACAGAAATGCTTCCGGTTTGTCCACTTGATAAGGGCTATCTGCCTTATCTGTAAAGCTTACCCAATAGTATTTATAGGTGCTGTCCGCTTTTTGGGCGTAGAGCTTAAAGCCGGGGGCCAGTATCACGGCTAATAACAACCAGAATGAACATTTCATTGATTACAAGATTTCTAAGTCCAGGTTGATTCGGAAAATTTCTTCCATTTTCTCCATAATAAGGCCGAGCAAGGCTGTTTTGTTGTACTCCCTGTTAATTTTATAGACAGTATCCTTCACGGCTACCGGGTCTATCAGCCTGCGGAAAGTCTGTTTGGTGTAAAAATCTTTTCTGTGCAACTTTGGGGGAGTAGGGAAGGGCTCATTTTCAACTATAACCAGATATTGAGCCGGCATTTCACCTTCTCCCACCCATTGTTGGGCTCCTTCCTCTCCTTTCAGGAATCGATAAGAACAGAGTCCATCTAATGAAAACTCTACCCCCCACAAGATATCGTCCGGTTTTTCGGGCAAGGGCACAGGGGAAATGTCGGGATGCCAGGGTTGTTTAATATAGGCCTCTCGCTTTTTCTTTTTTACGGTGCTGCCTTCCACCTCCGTTGCTTCTTCATTGTAGAAGCTTTCCCGGAACCACACACTGTGTGCCTGAAAAGTAAACGCTTTATGCCTGAAAAGTTGAACGTAAAAATCGACGGCGGGCAGCGGGTTGGAACCGTATACGGCCAGCTGGCAGCTATTGGCCTTGGGGAAAAGGCGGGTGTACACCTCAACTTTGAGCCCGAAGAAGGCATTCTCCCAGTCCTGAAGCTCGTCGGTCCACCCCGGCTCATAGGGGCCCGCATTGAGGGAAGAAAGCGCCAGCTTCATCTCCAATTCTTCGATCTGCCAGCTCAGTTCATCAACGTGCTGACGGGTTTCGAGATAATAGGTATAGCGGTCCGATTGCTGGCGGTTATTCCAGAATCTCTGCTTGGCCTTCCGTTTTTTTGCTTCCAGGATATCGAGTTCACTCAACAAACGGACATAGAAGTGCCCTTCCTTCATCTGCTCGATCTGCCTGCGGAGTGCGCTGGCGTGATCCGCGTGGCTGATCTTGGCGTATTCCTCCAGGAGGAGCTCTAACCCCAGGGGGTCTGATTGAGCCTCAATTTGAATTTTACCGTCTTCGACCGTCGCCGTCACCTCCAGTTGGTCGTCATAATCTTCCGTATTGAGGATCCTGGATAAAGGCACCACCAGCTCTTCACGAATCGTCCGTTGCAACTGTCGGGCCCCATATTTGCCGTCATACCCTTTTTGGGCAAGGAAATCCAGCACTTCATCTCCCAGGCTAAGGTTGATGCGCCGAAATTGAATACCTTCTCGTTTGCGAAGCAGGGCGATTTCGCGTTCCACTACAAACCGGACAGTAAAGCTATCGAGTGGCGCAAAAGGGATCACCTGATCAATACGGTTGAAGAGCTCCGGCCGGAAGTACTTCTGTACCTCACTCAGAAAATGTTCTTTAACCACTTCTTTGTTCATGCCTTGCAGCCATCCAATGGGGTTTGACACCAGTGTTTGTGCGCCGATGTTGGAGGTCATGATGATGATGGTGCTGCAAAAGTTGGTCAGCTTGCCCCGGGTATCGGTAAGGCGGCCTTCACTAAGGATCTGAAGGAGCAGGTCGAAGAAGCTGGGGTGGGCTTTTTCGATCTCATCAAAAAGCAATACGCTAAATGGGTCTTTGCGGATAGCTGCGGTGA
>JAGQXQ010000668.1 GCA_020436535.1 Phaeodactylibacter sp. | reverse complement strand
GCGGGCCGATGATGAGGGTCAGCGGCGTACGAAATTCATGAGTGATGTTGGAAAAGAAGCGGGTTTTGGCTTTGTCCAGGGCCTTGAGTTCTTCGGCCTGCTGCTGGATGGTCAGGGTTCGCTTTTGTACTTCCACTTCCAGGCGTTCTTTCCCTTTTTCCAGCTCTCTGATCCGCCACTGCACGGCTGCCAGGGCAGCGCCACCCAACAGGATGACAAGTGCGGCAATGAACCACCATTGCAGATAAAACGGCTTCACGACACAGATCGCAAGCGACAATTCCCGCTCCGACCAGCCATGGCTACTATTTTGCCCCTGTATCCTCAATGTATAATCCCCATAGGGCAGGTTCGTAATGCGGATGAAATTGTCATCGATGTAATTCCAGTTATTGCTGTAGCCTTCGATCTGGTAGGCGTAGCGGTGCCGTTCCGTATCGTCGAAATCCATCAACGTAAAATGGAGCTCAAAGAATTTATCGCCGGGGTGGATGGTTATGGCGCCAGCCTCCTGAAGGAAAGGGGTTTTATCCTCCATTTTATCGGCGCCCTCTTCCAAGACGTGGTAGCCGGTAAACGCCATCGGAGTAGTGTTGGCGCCTTCCTCGGCAAACACGCTGGGGGAAAAGGCGATCAGGCCGCCCAGGCCGCCGAAGTATAGCGTACCGTCTTTTGCTTGGTAGTGTGCAGTATGGTTGAATTCATTGTGGGGCAGGCCGTCCTCTGTAGTAAATGTCCTGATGCGGAACGACGCTTTGTCCATCTGCATCAGGCCTTTGTCGCTGGGTATCCAGAGTTTGCCGTAATCGTCTTCATAGACGGCGTAGGTGAAATTGTCGGCCAGGCCGTCCTCTGTTGTGAATTGTTTATAGCCGCTCTTTCCCGCCTGCTTTTCTCCTTCCGGGAGTTGAGGGCGCCACCGGATCACTCCCCCGCCCCGGGTGGCCAGCCAGAACACCCCTTCTTCATCCTCGTGAATATGGCGGATAAAGTTAAACGGCAAATCGCCGGCGGATTTGTCATAATGCCGGATCACCCCTTTATCCTCTTGCAGTAAAAAGATGCCAATATTCGTTGCAAACCAAAAGCCCAGCGTGTTTTTATGAATGTAATTGGCTTCGCTGTGCTCCAGCAAGCTGTCCTTGTCATTATTAGGATCGTACCCTTCGTACGGAAGGAGTTTTTTTATCCCGAGATCCAGGTAAGCGACGCCCTTGTTCAACGCGGCTAAATACCTGCCGGGGCGGCTGGTTTTTACTACAGAATGGACCAGGAACTTATCCGGGCTGAAAGGAACGTAATCGGTTCTATTATTGTCTCTCAGATCCAACTGGAAACCCATAGGCTTTACCCCGTAAGTGCCCGCCCATATCGTACTGTCATCATATATTAGGGCATAGGCGGCGCCTTTGGAATTCGGCAGTGCGCTGCACTTTTGCGTGCGTACGCCCAACTGGAAAACATGAGAATTCAGAAAATAAATGTTCCCCTTCTCGTCTTCGGTGATGCTCCGGCAATCCGAGAGCATTTCTTCTTTTCTGTGTACGAGCTGGAAAGGATTGGCCCCGGCGCCCAACTTAAGCACGCCGGTGGAAGAGGCCAGCCACATCCTGTCGCCGTCTTCAAAATAATCGAGGACGCTGTCCTGCGATTTTTTTCCCAGCAGGGTTTGGAAATTGCACAACCACTCCCCCTGAGCGTTGAACAGGTGAATTTGATTTTCCAAATTGATATACCAGTACCCTTTTTGGTTCAGATGCAAAAAAGGATATTTAGCTTGCATCTCAACGGGCTCGCCGTTGCGCGTAAGCGCCAAAGGCGTCAAAGAGCCATTTTTCGGCTTGCGCCAAATGACTACTTGCTGATCTTCAGGCCCAGGAACCACCGCTACCCAAACCGCCTGATCGGGCCCCGCCCAGGCCCCACGGACATAACCCGGCAAGTCTACTTTTTCCAGAACTTTTCCCGAGCTGTCAATGCACAAGAGTTTTTTTTCCCAGGCCAGCCAGATGTTATCCTTTTCGTCAACCGCAATGTACTGGAAAAAAGCCCCTTCCTGCTGAAAGATCTTTTGGAACCGGCCATTGTCATAAAGAAACAGCTCTCCCTTGTTGGTATGCACCCAGAGCCTGTTTTGAGGGTCAACGACCTTGGGGAGGTAGATGTCGGCGGCCTCAAAGGGAGCAATGCCGGAAAAAAAGGCATCGAACGGAACGGCCTGCTCTGTTTTGGGGTCAAAAATGTCTACAGCTTCGACGGTGTAGGGCTCGGGGATCAGGTTCAGCCCACCCCAGTAAAACAGCCAAAGCCTCCCTTCGCCATCTTCCATGATGCGGTCGATATTCGTATTGGTATGTAGCGCGTTGTCCTCCTGGGTAAACAATTTGAAGTTGTACCCGTCGTACCGGTTCAGCCCATAAGCAGTCCCCGCCCATAGAAAGCCCGTCTTGTCTTTGTACACCGCCGTGGTCAACAGGTTGGCCAGGCCGTCGTCGGTAGTCAGCATGCGGGCGTCGAAGAGGTGGCCCTGGGAATAGAGGGAGGAGGGCAAAGCGGCAAAAAAGGCAAAGCTGAGCAAAAGGAAGAAGGCGCTCTGTCCGGATAGCCGGCCTATTCCGGTAAGGGCAGAGAGAGAAAACAAGCGGATATGTGCGGGAGTCCTCGAAAATGGCATTAATGCTATCTGGTTTTGGAGCATCTTGTGCATCTCAATTGAAGTAGCCTCATGAATACGGCATATACTTATCCACTTTAGGCTCAAGCTCAAATTTAAAAAATTCTATCCTTTACTTACAGGGCCGCAACAACATTTTAGCAAGCCGGCGTACACAAATTTTTTCCTCCTTTGGGAAGGATATAAGTAAGTGGCCGGACAGTGTAACTATTTAGGTGGTCTGTCCCCTAACTCGGTTTTATTGCCACGAAGACACAAAAACACAAAGA
>JAGQXQ010000191.1 GCA_020436535.1 Phaeodactylibacter sp. | reverse complement strand
CTGTTTCGGCAACGAAGTATAACCGAAAAAGGGGCATTTTCAGCCCGAAGTATGAAATTTAAACACACTCTTAACGCCGTAACACCTTATATGCCCGAGGGGTTTCCTGCCCCAGCACTTGCAATATATACATACCGGGAGCGAGTGCGGTGGTGCTCAGCCATTGGGTGGAACGGGCGTCCACTGTAAATTGTTGCAGTGCCCGGCCATCCATCGACGCCAGCCTCAGGTCGAGTGGACTATCCGATTCATTCTGTATGGACAGCTCCTCACTAAAGGGGTTTGGAAAAGCCGAAAGGGCATCCGCGAACGGGGCTTGTTGGGTGCCGGAAGGCGGATAAACCGTTTCGTAAATGGCATTGAGGAGGGAATACTCCGTATACGAATCCTGCCCGATCTCCCAGATCATGACCCCGCTCACCAGCTCCATGGCCAGAATGGTTTTATTCTGGATAGTGGGGATACCGTTGTAGTATCTTTGCCCGGCCTGATCGTTGAAAGCATTCTCCGGGTTTTCGGCAACAATGGCCCGATAAGTGAAGGAAGGCACCGGGTTGGTGGAAAAATCCCAGCCGTAGAACGGTACGCCCAGAGTAAGCCGCTCTGCGGGCACGCCCTGGCTAAACCAGTTGTTGATAGAACTAACGGCAAAAGAATAGGGTGAATGAGAGCCGGGGCTGTTGGGCGCCCAGGGGCCGGTCAGGTTGTACACCATCATATTGACCCAGTCGAAGGCATTCAGCGCCGCATTGGAAATGTCCGGATCGCGGTTGCTGCCCGGCAAGGCTGCCGTCAACAATTTGCCGTCCGATGTCAGAGAATCCCGCAGTTCCAGCACGAATGGGCTGTATAACGCATTCACATCGGCCCCCTCCAGGTCCATATCTACTCCATCCAGCTCGTGAACCCGCACAAATTCCATGATATTGTGGATGTATTCTGCCCGGTTGGGCGCCTGCATCCAGAATTGCCAGGCATCGCGCCACGCTGCGGTCAACCCTCCGCCCATGGAGATGAGCACCGTCAGGCCGTTGGCCTTTCCAATGGATACAATAGGATCGATATTCTCCCCGCCAACATCCAATTGTCCATCCATCTCCGGATTGGCAAAAGCGATATTGAGGTGAGTCAGTTGTTCAAAGTTGATCTGATCGCTAAAGCCGAAGCGATAATACGGCAAATAGCCCACGATCCTGAAATCTTCCTGAGCAGGAAGGTTAAAGGCAAACAGCAATAAAAGAGAAAGTGGTAGAAGTCGCGCCATATTTGGTTGATTAGTTGATTAGGTTGATGGCGTTGATTGAGTATTCACCTAACTCCATCAACCTAATCAGCTAAGCCGACTCCAGGCCGTTTTGCTCGATCTCGAGGATGGCCTTGACGTGTGCGTCGGCGATTTTCTGCCGCACAGCGGGTTTCATCAGGTCGGCGGCTTGCGCCTTGTTATTGTAGAAACCGTTCTCAGTGAGCACGGCCGACATATTCGTCTTGCGCAATACGTAAAACTGCCCATCCGGGCGTGACTTGAGATGCCGGTTTACCCAGCTGGTCTCATTGATCAGGTGCTTCTGGAAAATGCTGGCTATCTTTTGGCCGGTTTTACTGCCATGGAAATGCCAGGTTTCAATGCCGCTGATGCTATCCGGGGCCCAGGATTCACTGCTGCGCGCCGGCGCTGCATTGGAGTGGATGGAAACAAATATCTTAGGCAGGTTCGACTTTTTGGCGTTGGCGCGGTTGACCCGGCCTTCCAGGAAATCATCGATATCGACCTCCGGGACTGTAATGAAATACTGCACTCCCTTTTCGTCCAGTTGCTTTTTAATACGGGCTACAATATCGCGGTTGAGTTCATATTCGAAAAGGCGGGTTTGGCCGTCGTCAAAAAGCGGAGACCGCTTGCCGGGGGTTTGCTTGCCGTGCCCATTGTCCAGGCACCAGAGATAGCGGCCTTTGGGTTCGGGTGCAGGTTGAGGTTGGGGCGGAGTTGCCGGCTCGGGTTTGGGATCAGGCTTAGGTGGATCCGGAGCAATAACGATGGGCTCTTCTTTGCCGCCTTTATCTTCGTCAAAGATATCTTCGTCAAATCCGGCATCGGCTTCTCCGGGGAGAATCACCACCTTCTCCATTTCATCGGCGACGATGACGATGGTATCGGGCCGGATCTCAGATCCGTCCTGTGGAATTTCGGTATTCGGCAAGGAAGTGTCAGTTCCCGATTGGGGTTTCTTTTTTCCACCGCCAAAGAGGTTGGAAAAAAGGCCGCTGATAGCATCGATGATCTTTTTAAACATATGGGTATCGGATAGTTTGTGATATTGTTATATGGTGATGTGGTGATATGGTGATGTGGTGATGTGGTGATGTGGTTTAGTTACATGGGCCGCGCTCCTCTCTCACTATATCACTCCTTCGCCATATCACTATATCACTCTCTCTCACTATATATCCCCCTACCCTTCTCTCCCAAATATAGGCAATATTTTGAATCTCCCCTACTCCAGGTTGCCCACCGGCTTAAAGATTCGCTTAAAGTTGATGCGGCTGAAGATATTATTGCCTTCCTTACTGGTGGAGAACCAGATGATAACTGGTTTGCCCACAACNNTGGTCTTCCGGAACAAAGCCCCACACCCGGGAATCCTCGGAATTGTGTCGGTTGTCCCCCATCATCCAGTAGTAATTCATCCGGAAGGTGTACTCGTCCGTTTCCTTGCCGTTGATGAAGATCTTGCCGTCGCGAACCGCCACCTGATTGCCTTCATACACTTCAATGACCCGGCGGTAAAGCGCCAGGTTGGCGGGGCTTATTTTCACCGTTACTCCTTTTTTGGGGATGTACACCGGCCCGTAGTTATCCGCCGTCCAGCCCGGAAAATGCTCGGTATCATGAGGAAAGAACTTCTCGCTGTTACCATCGAGTTTACTCATATCCACCGGGCTCACCTGAATGTTGGGGTCCAGTGATTCGACCTTTGCCTTCTGTTCATCCGACAAAATGATGATGTAGGACGAGGCTCCTTGCTGGGCGATGATATCCCCGCTGGAAATCCCCCATTCGGAGAAATTCCGGGTATTGATGGACCCACTTGGGAAAGTAACGACGTACATAAACTGCAGGTGTTTGGGATTCTGCGCCGGCTGCCCGTTGATGTAAACCTGCCGGTCGATGACCTGCAGGCTATCTCCTGAAATTCCGATACATCGTTTGATATAGTGGTCCTTCTTGTCCATTGGCCGGGTGATCAGCTTTTTGGCGCCCGATTTGATCTGTCGGGCCTGCTCGGGCGGCACCGCCCCCCGGCGGTAATCATAGATACTCCAGGTTCGGTCCGGAAAAACATAAACACTGTCTCCTTCCGGGAAGTTAAACACCACCGGATCATTGTTATCAATATTCTCCAGGGCAGGAAGCCGGTAATACGGCAGGCTCGGTTCTTTCAGGTAGGATTCCATGTTGAGTATGGGAATGCGGTTGTGCAGCAAGGGCACCATCACTATCGTCTCGGGCGTCCGAATGCCATAATGAGCTTTACTGACGAAGAGAAAATCTCCGACCAGCAGCGACCCTTCCATAGATGGTGTGGGGATCACGTAGGCCTCAATGAGAAACATGCGAATGAAGGCGGCGGCAAAAACGGCAAAGATGATGGCCTCCGCCCATTCCCGGGTGGCTGATTTTCGGTAGGGATTGTTGGCCTGCAACTTCTGAAGCTTTCGCGCCTGGTTACTGGCTGCAGCTTCCGCTATTTGATTCTTGTACTCCTGCTCTTTTTCCAGGGTAGGCCCGTCGTACGCTTCCTCCTTGCTAAAGGCCAGGTAGAAAAAGAAAAAAGGTGCAAACAGCACCGCCACCACACTATGCCAGAACTCATATTTCCGGAAGGAACGCACCATATCGATGGCCAGGCCGGCATAAATGAAAATATTCACCATCGGCAGCAGCAACCAGGCCGCATGCCAGCCCTTACGGCCAATAAGCCGGCACCATACCACAAAATTCAGCCCCGGCACCAGGCCTTTCCATCCAGCCTCGCCCGCCTTGGGAAACAGAAAATACAAGCTGATGCTCAGCAATACATAGGAAACGATCAGTAATATCAGAAACCACATATCTTTTGTTTAATTATCGGCCTGCAAAGATAAACGAAAATATGAGGATGCGCGTATTCTGAAATAGGGAAGATGGACCAGCGAGCCAGGATTGATGATGAAGGAGGGATAGCCCCCGACGTAGGGCCTTCCCCTCCCAGATGGAAGAGATCGATCAGCCCGGCAAAAAAATTGGGAACTACGTTATCCGTACCCCGAAGCAGTTGTAATAAGTCTTCGTAGGGTTGAATTAATGGCATTTTTTTATTCAATGATCATTTTTTTTGTCATTACCTCTCTTCCCGCACGCAGAACCAGAACGTACACACCGGCCGCAAAGTTACTGACATCTATTTGTAAAGTATCTGCAGGATGCGCCCAATGCTGGAAAGCAAGCGCCTCGCCCTTGAGGTTGTACAGATGGCATTCCAGCGCCGGCAACTGACTGTAAGGCATATCCATACGCAGAGTAAGGGTATTTTGCGCCGGGTTGGGATAAACCTCGAAGCCAGCCTCTTGCAATACTTCCGACAAGCCATT
>JAGQXQ010000190.1:15222-27789 GCA_020436535.1 Phaeodactylibacter sp. | reverse complement strand
CTGAAATCCTCCATTTCGATGACATCCAGGGTGCCCGGCAACCCGGCGAGGATGTTCTTTTGTAAAAGAAGCTGTTCTTCCGGCGACAACGTCTCCAGATAAGCTTTGGCCGCGGCTTTACTCTCCGCATGGTATTCTTGTTCGGCGCCCGGCCTTTGCAGGAGGTAGAGATCGAAAGCAGCCAGGGCAGCGGCGTCATAACGCAGGGCTTTGGAGCCATCTTTCACCCGGTAGGCCAGGTCGGTCCGCGTCCAGTCCAGCACCGGCATAAAATTGTAGCAGATGGTGTCGATGCCACAGGCGGCGAGGTTGCGGATGGTTTCACAGTAGTTATCGATAAAAGCATCCCGTTCGGGCAGGCCCATTTTGATGCTTTCGTGGATGTTGACGCTTTCCACCACTACCCACCGGAGGTTACGGGGCTGCTTGTCAGCCTCATTCCATTCGATCAGCCGTTTCCTTTTTTGGATCTCTTCCACCGGCCATACCTTCCCCACGGGAATGTGATGCAGGGCGGAGACGATGCCGGTGGCTCCGGCCTGTTCGATGTCGGTTAAGGAGACGATGTCATTGGGGCCGTACCAGCGCCAGGATTGTATTAAAGGCATAAGTTCGATTTTTTCCAGTTTATGTAACGGTTAAATTATTGTAACTATTCAGCAATTGGAGATTAGCTGTTGGCCATTGGCGCCCGGTGCCCATAAAAATGGGATATAAGCTTAAGCTACCGGTTTTTTGCTTAACAACCCAACCTTAAGGGCAGGCATTTGCTAACCGCTAACAGCCAAAAGCTAACTGCTGAATAGTTACAAATTATTTACACCCCGCTAAACGCACTAAACCCACCGTCGACCGGGATGACAATGCCGGTAACAAAGCGGGCGGCGTCGCTGCACAGGTAATGCAGAGCGCCGTTGAGTTCCTCCGCCACCCCAAATCGCCTCATGGGCGTATTGTTAATAATCGTTTTACCACGTTCCGTATAACTTCCGTCCGGATTGGTGAGCAGGGCCCGGTTTTGGTTGCCGATAAAAAACCCGGGAGCGATGGCGTTCACCCGGATGCCTTCACCAAATTTGAGCGCCATTTCCACCGCCATCCATCGGGTGAAATTCTCGACAGCCGCTTTAGATGCCGAGTATCCGACGACCCGGGTGAGAGCCCGGTTCACCACCATAGACGAGATATTGATGATCACGCCCGTTTTTTGGACAGCCATCACCCGGCCAAAGGCCAGGGAGGGGACGACCGAGCCATTGAGGTTGAGGCGGGTTACCTTATCAAAATCGTCCAGTTGCAGGTCGAAGATGGTCTGATCGGGGCCGATGGTGGCGCCGGGCATGTTGCCCCCCGCGGCGTTGACCAGGATGTCTATCCCTCCCCATTGGCGGAGCACTTGTTCTTTAACCTCCTCCAATGCCTGTCGATCCAACACATCAGCGGGCAGAGGCAATGCTTCGCCGCCTGCGGCCCGGATGGTATCGGCAACTTCTATCAAGGGGCCTTCCGACCTGCCGACCAGACAGATCCTGGCCCCGGCGGCGGCCAGGCTTCGGGCCATGCCACCACCCAGGACGCCACCGCCGCCAGTGATGATCGCTACTTTATGCTCTAAGCTGAATAAGCCTTTTTCCATGATCTGTAGGTTCTATCGTTCTTTCAATTTTTTCTTTTTCCTGACAAATGAATGATGGCGGCCCTGTCATACCAGGCCCACTTTCCACCTATCTTTCGAGGGCTGAAGATAATCTTTAATGACGGAATTGCCCCGATTGCTCCCGGCAGAAATTACAGGATGCTGCTGGCAGGTGCGTTACCCGGTTGATGATCCAGATAGGGCTGGTTAAAAAAGCCCGCCACTGAGCGCCGGTAAGAAAACCTGCCTGCGCAGAAATAACTTGTGTAAATTTGTCGGTAAGCGATTCATTCGTTTAGAGTATGTTTGGAGCGGGTTCGTTATGAAAATCAAGGAGTTGTGGTTCTGGCTAAGCTTATTGTTGCGCGTTTGGCGGGTCAAATAAGCAACAAAAAGCGACGCCAGGTTCATAAGCCCTTGATTTGCAGTAGGAGCAAGCTCCAAACATACTCTTATGGTACACACAACAGATCAAACCTATGCCAGCCACTCAATCCATCCGCCTACTGGGCCCGGGCGACGAAGCTCTGCTCATCCGCCTGGCGGAAAAGTTCTATAACAGCCAGTTGGCGCCGGCGGAGGCGAAAGCCCTGTTGAAGCGGGCAGAGCAATTCATGCTCTGCATTTTGGAAGGAAACGACCTGGCCGGGTTTTGCTACTTCCACATCCTGCCCCGGTGGTACGACGGGGTCAACGAAATATTTCTGTACGACCTCGAAGTGGAGGGGGAGCACCAGCGGAAGGGCTATGGCCGGCGTTTTTTTCGAAAAATTTTCAGCATCGCCAAAGACCGGGATATTCCGATCATCTGGCTGCTGGCGAAGGGCTCCAATGCGACAGCTATGCAGTTTTACGAGGACATGGGGGGGAAGATCCAGACGGAGGAGGCGGTGCTGATCGAGTTTTATCCGTATTGAGGTGAGGATTTCCTCACTGAACGCCTTTGCGGTTGGCCATTAGTCTCTGCAAACTACCCATCCGTTTGCAGAAAACACCCGTTCAGCTACTCTTTTCCCAAAATAGGATAGCTGCTGTTAATTTTGTACCCCAAAATTATGTACAATGAATACAGGGCCATTCGCCCATCGGCTCTACTGCTTGCTGAGTGTCATTTTGTTGGCGCCACATGGCATCAATGCATCGAGCCGGACAAGTAAAGCTGCATATCCTGTTAGTTTGGCCGCTTACAAGATACGCCGATGGCCACTTTGGGCCTAGCTTAATTTTTTGAGTATACTCTTAATTCATCAATTATGATGGGCAATGAAAGCCGGATCCTATCCATTGATATCATGAGAGGATTAACCCTTTTCTTGATGTTATTCGTGAATGATTTATATACACCTGGCGTTCCAAAATGGTTGGTTCATACTTCTGCACTAGAAGACGGAATGGGTTTAGCGGATTGGGTTTTTCCTGGTTTTTTGTTTATGGTGGGCTTGTCTATTCCTTTTGCCTTTATGGCCCGTGAAAAAAGAGGGGAGGCCAATATCCAACTACTTTCACATATCTTGATTAGGACATTCAGCTTATTACTTATTGGCGTTTTCATGGTTAATATAGGGAATTACAATGCTGATCTAACGGGAATAAATAAGTTCTTATGGGCTATTTTAGTTTATATATCCATTTTTCTAGTTTGGAATAATTACCCAAGAGATGGTAAATTTACACTGATGTTAAAGGGATTAAGATATGTTGGGTTTTTTGGCCTGCTATTAATGGCTGCATTGTACCGTTCTGGCACCCCCGAAAACGTAGGTTGGATGAGCACAAGTTGGTGGGGGATACTAGGTTTAATTGGCTGGGGATATTTAGTTTCTGCCCTTACCTATTTGTGGTTGAAAGACCGAATAGGGGCCATCGCAGCTGTTTGGATAGGATTTGTTCTATTGAATATTTTAGCTCAAACATCATACGTAGATTTCCTAGATCCTGTTAAACCAATTTTTGGAGTTATTTTAGACGGGAATGTTCCATCTATTGTACTTTCTGGGTTACTAATCGGGATTCTTTTAAAGAAGTATAGAACTAATTATAAGCAATTTTTAGTTTCCACAATTCTAATTGGGTTGGCATGTTTAGTGATGGGCCTTGTGTTAAGGAATTGGTTTATTATTTCGAAAATAATAGGAACGCCATCATGGGCAATGTTGTGTAATGGTATTAGCATTTTACTGTTTGCCTTATTGTTTTATTTACTTGATATTAAAAAGTGGCAAAAGTGGGGGCGGCCTTTTCTGCCAGCAGGCCAAAATTCTTTGACGACCTATTTAGCCCCAGATATTCTATATTACTTAATTTGGGGCCTTAATCTAAATATTTTGTTTTATAAGCAAGTAGATCTGTCTTGGTTGGCAGTTTCTGGGTCTATCGTTTGGGCTTTTGCCATGATAGGTTTTGCAGCATTATTGTCAAGAATAAATATTCGCCTTAAACTTTAGAGTATGTATGTTTGTAGGTAGTCAATTGGGCTGCAAATGGCCGCTTCTGGATTCTCATTTTGAACACACTCTTAGTGTATCAGAGAGCGGTATATTTTACCCGGCTGGCCAGGCGGGCAATGTGCCAGCAGGGGCACAGTGTTCCGCAAATATCCAGTAGTATACCAAGCATCTCCCACAACCACATTAATCGATGAAAAACGAACTTCTGATCCTCCTCGCCCTCTTCCCGGGAGTCTTACTCGCCCAACTTAACGGCGCCTACACCATCGGCGGCAACAGCCCTGATTTTCCGACCATTACCGCAGCAGCGGCAGCGCTGGAAGCACAAGGCGTGAACGGCCCCGTAACCCTTTACATAAGCGATGGCGTATATGAGGAGCAAGTCGTTATCAATGGCATTCCCGGAGCGTCGGCTTCTAATCCGGTGGCCTTCGAGGGCGAGTCGCAGGATAGTTCAATGGTAATCTGGGAGTGGCTGGAAGGTTCGATCTCGAACAACTATGTTTTGTTTGCGCAGAACCTGTCCTATGTGTACTTCAAACACCTGACCATGCGGCGGCCTACCACCGGCAATAATGGGCGAACGATAGTCGTACTGGGACAGGCGGATGGGGTGTTTTTCGAAAATTGCGCCTTGATCGGCTCGGCTGATGCGAATAACTCTCAGGAAAGTTTGGTTAGCGCTTCCATTAGTGCCTTGATCGAATTTCATCAGTGCCACCTGGAAAATGGTTACGAGGGCATCCTTTCGGCAGGCGACTTTAACGGGCCCTTTTCAGGGGCCTTGCATGTGAGCCAGTGTACCTTCGTAAATCAAAAAGAAGCCGGCGTTTTTGGGGTTTATCTCGATCATGTCTGGGTGACGAATAGCCGGTTTTTTTCGCAGAATATCAATGGCAGCATAGGCGTAGAGGTCCAGGGGACCGACAATGCCAGCATCATCACCGGGAATTATTTTCTCTATGAGAACACCATCCTGAGCGGCAATACGGCCATCCAGTTGTCGAATCAGGAACCGGCCACCAATGCTAGCCGGATTTCCAATAATATGATTGCCATGTATGGGGGAAATGGGGGCAGCAGCGGCATCCGACTCCAGAATATTTACAGCGCGGAGGTCTATTTTAATACCGTGCGCATCCGCAAAACGCCCGGCTACGACTGTTTTACGGTCTTTGTATTTAATTGTGAGGAAGTGCATTTGCTCAATAATAACTTCGTAGCGGAAGGGAGCCCCTCCATAGGTGTTTTTGAGGGAGATATCCTCACCAATGATTACAACAATTACTACACCGATCCGGGGATTAACTGGCTGGATGCATTGCCGGTGGGCCCCAATTCATTTTCCGTGGATCCCAATTTTTTAGACGCTACCGATCTGCATATCGCGACGTCGGACCTGGCCGATGCGGCCTTGCCCATCACTAATGTCACCCTTGATTTTGATGGCGATCCCCGGGACCCGCTGGCGCCCGATATCGGGGCGGATGAGATCCAGCCCTTTGCCCTGGATGCAGGCGTCCTGAATGTTGTTTCGCCGCTGCGCTTTGTGCCCTATTGCGAGGGGCCGCCCGAGGTGATCGTCACCTTGAAAAATTTTGGAACGGACCTCCTGGAACAGGCCGAGGTGGTATTGGAGATCAATAACAACGTGGAAGCAACCGTCAACTGGACGGGCTCGTTGGGCTATTTAGAAGAAGCAACCGTCAATTTCGGGACTTTTCCATTCGTGGCGAGCGAAGCCTATCAGATCCGAAGCTATACGCAGGCGCCTAATACTTCGGTAGATGAATTTTTGAATAACGACCAGGCCGAATTTTTGGATTTTCACATGCCCCTTTCCGGTACCTATACCCTGGGCGGCAACAATCCGGATTTCAGTAGCCTGAGCGCGATGAATGCCAATTTGATCAATGCGGGTTTGTGCGGGCCCACCACCATCCGAATCCGAAATGGCAGGTACGATGACAATATCATTATTGATACCCTACCGGGGGCCTCCGCTGTGAATACCTTATGGATCACCTCTGAATCAGGGGATAGCTCTACGGTGGTGATTACCGATGATTTTCCTTCACCCTATGAGCAGTTGATCTTTTTGGATGAGGTCAGCCATGTCACCATCAGCCACCTCACCCTGGATGACAGGGGCGCCGACCTCAAGGATTTAGTCCGTTTTCGGCGCGGCCACGACCTCGCCATAACTAATTGCGAATTGATCGGACATCCCTGCAATGGCTGTGCCCAAACGACCGAAAAGGGGATCTATGCTGTTGCAGTAGATTCTAATCTGACCATCCGCCAAAACCTCATTTACAACAATTCCGATGGGTTCTGGCTCTCTGGAAATTCACAGACGGGCACCCAAACTGCTGTCAATTTTGTGGTAGAAAATAATAGGGTTAGCAACCGGGCCTTAATTATAAATGCCGCCCGGCCAAAGCTTTTCAATAATCGCTTTTCCGGGCGGTTTAGCAGAGTGGAAAATTGTGACGGCTTTGAAATTGCCCACAATGTATTCCTGGGCGGATTCGCGCTGTATACCTCTACCTCGTTCGGCGCACCCTCGCTTTTTTACAACAATGCCCTGAGCCATTACGAGCCCAACGGCGCCAGCGTTTCCTGGGATTGGGCACTCTTCATCAA
Source organism: Phaeodactylibacter sp. (assembly GCA_020436535.1). Lineage (GTDB taxonomy): Bacteria > Bacteroidota > Bacteroidia > Chitinophagales > Saprospiraceae > JACJXW01. Next base: position 21,060 of record JAGQXQ010000190.1, on the reverse strand, counting down.
TGGCGCCAGCAATGTATCCATCTTTCACAATACGATGAAAGGAGCCTTCAATGCGGGCGCAGTAGGGATAACGTTTAGCAGCGATATCGAACTATTCAACAACATCTTTTATCAATCGGCCTTCAACAGTAATGTCGTCTTTTCCCAAACCTCCTTTGACGGTGTCACCTCAGATTATAATGTCTTTTTTCGAAATGATTTGAACGATTACATTCTAACCTACCGTCAAGACTTTTTCGGGCAGGACTTCCATTCGTATTTTATCGATCCGGCCTTTATCGGCCATCCGGATAGCCTCTTTTTTCCGGCCAATGGTTTGATGAATAATTTAGCGATTCCTCTGAATCTGGAGGACGACCTCTTCTTTGCGCCCCGCAACCTGACGTACCCGGATATGGGGGCAGTTGAATACGAGGCCGCCCCGGCCGTTGATCTGGGCCCCGACCGAATCATCTGCGAGGGAACGGCCCTCAATGCCTTGAACCCTGGCAGCACCTACTTATGGAGCGATGGCTCCGATGGCCAAACCCTGGAAGTGGCCGCTGGTGGCCAATATTGGGTGCAAGTAAGCAATGCCCTGGGGACAGCCCGCGACACCGTCCAGATCGATATCCTGCCAACGCCTGAATTAATGTTGGCCGACCAGGTTATCTGTGCCGGAGATACCGCAACGTTAGAGGCGGGCCTACCGGACGTAAGCTATCTCTGGAGTACCGGAGATACCACCGCCACCATTGAGGCTACCTCCCCCGGAACCTACACTTTAACGGCTACCAACCTCGCCAATTGCAGCGATACGGATACGCTGGAGGTGGCTCATTTCCCCATCCCGTCCATTGACTGGGCGGTGCAAAATGAAAGTTGCCCGGGAGCAATGGATGGCACAGTAGCGGCCATCGTGGCCGGCGGGCAAGGCGCCTACACCTATGCCTGGGCCGGCAATTCCACCTCGGATTCGCTTCTGGCCAACCTCGGATTCGGCGCCTATTCCCTGACCTTAACCGACGGCAATTGTACCTACACCGCAAGCACCGACGTACAAATCCAGGACGCACCCCAGGCGATTATCCTCAACCTGGAGCCCCCCTGCATTTACAATGCTTATCCCTTTTTGAACGGCTCGGCCGGAGCCGATTTGTATAACTGGTACGTCAATGACGAGTTGGCCAGCACCGAAGCGGAGCCAGCCTATAGCTTCTCCGCCGTCGGCGACTACACGATCAGCCTCGTGGCGATTGCCAATAGCTGCATGGATACGGCCAGCATTCAACTTACGGTCCAGGATGGCGAAGCCTGTGGTTTTTGTATCCCCTATTTCAGTTCCGGCACTACAGCCGGCGACTTCATCGATGGGGTGGCCGTCAATCAAATAAGCAATCTCAACACCGGCGGTACCGGCTCACCCGCCTATCAAGACTATACCGGCCAACAAGCTTTACTCGAACGCGGCTTCAGCCATACCGTGAGCATCACCAGCGGCGCGGCGGCTTCCAATCGTTATGCCATCTGGCTCGATTACAATGCCGACGGACAGTTCGGGCCTGAAGAATTAATGGCTCAATTTATTAGCGATGCCGCCTTCACGGCCTATGAAACCAGCGTCTTTATACCAACAGATGCCGTGCCGGCCTCGGTTCGCATGCGCGTCCGTTGCTTTCAACCGGGCGTAAGCCCCGACCCATGCCTTGCCGCCGCCTACGGAGAAACCGAGGACTATACCGTAAACATCCTCCTACCAGATGCGGTACAAGAATCCGGCACAGCGATCCATTACTATCCCAACCCCGTCCGCCATCAATTATACCTGGATCATCCAGGGCCCTTTGAAGCGTCGGTGTTTGGATTGGATGGACAAGTGCTTATCCCGCGAAAATCTGTAGGGAGTGCCCTGGATGTAGGAGCCCTGGCGCCCGGATGTTATATACTGGCGATCTGGCAAGAGGATGCGGTGTATTATTGGAGATTTGTGAAAGGATAAAAAAATACCCAAAAGATGAAACTCCAATCCAAACGACTCACCTTCACCCGCTTCACCTCTGCCGAACTGCCCTTGTACCTGCAACTGGTGGCCAACGCCCAAGTGATGAAACACATCTCCGGCCGGGCGCTCACGGATGAAGAGGGCGGGAAACGCTTCGAAAAAGCCCTGTCCTTCAACATCAAAGACGGGGAAACCGGTAATTTCATGGTCCATAGCCGCGAAAGCGGGCAATACCTCGGCCTGGCTAAACTCACCGTCGCCAGTGAAGGGGAAGCCGAAATCGGTTATGCCCTGCTGCCCGAATTCTGGGGTAGAAAATACGCCACGGAAATCGTCGGGTACTTTGTCGGGCACGCCCGGCAACTGAAGCGCTTTCATCGCCTGTTCGCCATCGTCGCCCCCGAAAACCCGCCGTCTATACGGGTTTTGGAGAAGTTCGGGTTCAAGCCCTATAAAGAAGAAGAAATTGACGGCTTGCCCGCAGTTTATTATGAGTTATATTTGTCCGCCAGCTGAATACTGGAACAATTCACCAACGAAAAAACAACCCAATGAAACTGTTCGAACTGGCCAAAGCTGAGTTGTTACGGAGCAACGCCGGCAGCAAGCACCCCTTTCTGTATTTTAGTTTGGCTACTTTCGGGCAGTATCCCGAAGTCCGGACGGTAGTGATGCGCAAGGTCGAACAAGGCCTTTCTTTGTTGTTCTTCACGGATTACAGAACGCCAAAGGTGGCCCAGATCAGGCAAAACGCTAGGGTTTCGGCTCTTTTTTACCACCCTGAAAAGAAGCTTCAGGTCAAAATGAACGGGGTGGCGGAGCTCATCGGGAAGGGCCATGAAGAATACGGCCCATTGCTGGAACAGGTGAATAGCGGCAATAATTTGAAAGATTACACGACCCTGCAGGCGCCCGGAAGCGTGGTGAAAGATGAATCGGAGATCGGATTCGGAGAAAAGGTACACTTCCTTGCTATCAGGATACAGCCACAATACATCGATGTGCTCCAGCTTGGCCGGGAATGCCACCAAAGAAGAGGTTATTCACTGGAGAATGGAGAATGGAAAGAGGCCATTTTAGTTTCGTAATGCGGAGAAATGAAAACAGTAAAGTTATTATTCATCAACCTCCTCACCACCGTTGTCCTCACCGAGATCCTATTGCGGTTATTCGGATTCACAGCCTTGTACAAATACGCTGTCGTTTCCAATCCCCCCAACTGCATTGTACCCTCCGATAAATTTGGATTCCAGCTCAATGCCGGCGTCTACACCATCACCATCAACGACTCGCTGAAATACACCGCCACCCAGGCCCCCGATCCGGTCATAACCACCCGGGCCACCAGTGCTGCGCCCCGGCCCGTCGCTTCCGATAGCCTGATCTTCCTCAGCGGGTGCTCCTTCACTTACGGAATGGGCGTAGACGACAGCCGGGCCTACCCCTTTCTGTTGCAGTCCAGGCTGAAAAATTACAACGTCATCAATGGGGCCGCTCCAGCGTACGGCACCCTACAAACCCTGCTGATCATACAAGAATTGCTGGAAAACAACATCCATCCCCATCTGCTGGCCTACAATTACATCGACTTCCACAAGGAGCGCAATGTGCTGAGCCGGCCTTTCCGGCAACTGCTGCTGGAGGAAAGCCGGATGGACGATGGCAGCAAAGAGCAGTTAAGAGAAACGGCCCGGTTCCCCTATGGGGAGTTCCAGGAAGGGGGCGGCCCATTGATCATTAAACACATGGAGCTCAACAACAGGAACCTCTTCTATTCGCTGCGGTCCTGGTCGGCCCTGATCAACCAGCTCGAATATGCGTACAGCCATTTCACCGCCGATAATGAAAATGCGGATGCAGTAACCGAAGCCGCTATCCTGGAGATCAGGAAGCTGTGTAAGGAGAATAATATTAACTTTATCGTCGCCATATTGAAGGAAGCCGAAGAGGGGCCGTCCATGAAACGTTTTTGCGAGCAAAACGACATTCCGGCCGTTGATATTTCCATTGACTACACCAACCCCGGCTACCTCAATCAGCCATTTGACGGCCATCCCAACGGGAAGGCCCATGCCCTTTACGCCGAAAAGATGTATCGATATTTAACGGAAGAAAAATGGGTTTATCGAACGACAAAATAAAAGACGCCGGCATGGCTTTCACCTTGATCTTCCTGCTAGCAGGCCTGTGGGGAGGCTATTCCTGGGCCTTGTACGTAGCCGCGGCGGCCTTGTTCCTGAATATGATCCGCCCCCCCATCTTTACACCATTCGCTTATTTGTGGTATCAGTTATCCGAAATTTCAGGCTTCATCAGCTCGAGAATCATCCTGGGCCTGATATTTTTCCTGATCGTCACCCCGGTAGGGCTGGGAAGGCGCCTTTGGGGTAAGGATACGCTCCGGCTCCGGGCATTTAAGAAAGGCCGGGGCTCCGCGTTCAAAATCCGGGAACATACTTTTGACGCGGAGGGGATGGAGGAGCTGTTTTGAGCTTGTGGGAGATAAATCACCAAATCAAAGAATCACTACCATGGAAGTGTTATTAGACTTATGGGCATTCCTCAAGCACCGGAAAAAGTACTGGTTGTTGCCGCTCTTGCTCATCCTGCTGCTTTTCGCCGTGATCATTGCCGCTACGGGCGGCTCTGCCATCGCTCCTTTCATTTACTCCTTATTTTAATGAAGGAAGCAATCCTTGGTTTATCCGCCTTTTATCACGACAGCGCCGCGGCCCTAATCGTGGACGGCGAGATCGTTGCTGCGACCCAGGAAGAGCGGTTCAGCCGGAAAAAGCACGATGCGGCCTTCCCTGTACACGCCATCCGATACGTACTGCAGGAAGGCGCTGTACGTCCCTCCGATATAGCCGCCGTAGCCTTTTACGACAAGCCCTACCTCAAACTGGAGCGCCTGCTGGAAACCTATCACGCCTTTGCCCCGCGGGGGCTGGCCAGCTTCTGGCACGCCATGCCGGTATGGTTGAAGGAGAAGCTGTTTATCAAAAAAAGGATTCGGGATGCGCTAAGCGAACTGGGGATGGGCGGCGTAGAGATCCTGTTCCCCGAACACCACCTTTCGCATGCCGCCAGCGCTTTCTACCCTTCTCCTTTCGAGGAAGCCGCCATCCTCACTGTTGACGGCGTGGGAGAATGGGCCACCACCACCATCGGGATCGGCAGGCAGCACCGGATCAGGGTGCTCCGGGAGTTGCATTTTCCCCATTCCCTGGGTTTGTTGTATTCCGCATTCACCTCCTACCTTGGCTTCCGGGTCAATGGCGGGGAATACAAACTGATGGGGTTGGCGCCCTATGGCCATCCTGATGCGAAAAGAGTAGCCGGTTACAAAAATAAGATCTGTACCCATCTGGTGGACATCCGGCCGGACGGCTCCTTTCTGCTCAATATGTCCTGGTTCCGTTTCCCTACCGGCCTGACGATGACACACGACAAGAAGTGGGAAAAACTCTTCGGCCTGCCCCTCCGCCGGCCGGAAAGTGCGATCAGCCAGGAACACACGGCCCTCGCTCTGGCCATACAGCAGGTCACCGAAGACATCCTGCTCAAGTTGGCGCAAACGGCCCGGGAGATCACCCAATGCCCCAGGCTGGTAATGGCCGGAGGCGTTGCGCTCAACAGCGTAGCCAACGGAAAGATCCTGAATTCCGGTATTTTTGAAGACATCTGGATACCACCCGCAGCCGGCGATGCGGGCGGGGCGGTGGGAGCGGCGTTGGCTGCCTGGCACATTTGGCGAAATCAACCCCGGCCAATAGCCCGAACCTGCGACAGCATGAAGGGCGCGTACCTGGGGCCGGAGTTTTCAGATAAGGAGATCAGGCAGGCCCTGGTGCGGG
>JAGQXQ010000190.1:9017-15015 GCA_020436535.1 Phaeodactylibacter sp. | reverse complement strand
TTCCGGCCTTTTGCTCCAGCAGTTCTGGAAGAGGATGCCGGGAAGTTCTTCCAGTTGGATCGGCCTTCGCCTTATATGCAGTTCGTTGTCCCCCTTGCCGAAGAGGTAAGAAAAAACCCAGCGGGCGAAACGCATGACCAGCCCATTTCGGAGCGCCTGGCCTCCTCCATCCGGTCTTCCATCCCGGCGGTGACGCATGTCGATCACTCCGCCCGGGTGCAAACGGTAAACCCATCTAGCAACCCCCGGTTTTGGCAACTACTGAACGTATTCAAAACGCTTACAGGGCAAGGCGTTTTAGTCAATACCAGCTTTAATGTACGGGGAGAGCCCATTGTTTGTACACCGGAGGACGCCTACCAGTGTTTCCTGCAAACGGAGATGGATACGCTGGTGATCGGCAATTTTTTGCTCGACAAAAGAAATGGCGCCGGTTATCCATGACTTTCCACGACAAACATGCACTCTGAGCACGTCAACTACTCTTCTTCTTTTTGCGCATCAAACCGATATAAATACGGGGCTTTATGGGCCCCGCCCGTCCACTTTTTATCCAGCCGTTCCAGGATACCGAGGCTGAGCATTTTGCGCTGGAAATTGGTGCGTTGCAACTTTTTACCCAAGATGGCCTCGTAGACGCCCTGCAAGTCAGCCATAGTGAACGTTTCCGGCAGCAGGTTGAAACCGGACAGCTTGTGGTCGAGCATCAGGCGCAGGCTGCCCAGCGCATGGTGGATGATGTTCCGATGATCCAGGATCAATTCCGGCAATTCTTCCAGCGGATGCCAATCACAGGATACCGAGAATATATCCGGGCTGGGTTTTACCTTTGTGTAATCCACCAACGCATAATAACCGATCGAGACAAAGCGCTGCAATAGCCAATGGCCGGGGTCCGGCTCGATTCCATAAGCCGCCAGCATTTCCCGGTGGATCCGGTAATTACCCCGGCCCGCCTGTCCGAAAACACGGAACTGCTCCAGGTAGACGTCTTGCAGGCCGGCCCGTTCATTCAGGATCCGGAGGGCCGCCTCGTCGATGCTTTCCTCCTGGTAGATGAATCCACCCGGCAGGGAAAAGTAGGGCGTGTGCCGGATATCCAGCAGCAGCACCCGCAGTTCCCCTTCATGGTAACCAAATACCACACAATCTATCGACAAGCCCGGCAGAAAGGCCGGCCCTTTATCGAGAAATCCCAGAATCTGGCTACGTAGCTCTATGTCCATTTTTGTGGCAAATTAAGAAAAAACTTGTGGGATGAAAAAAATGGGCGTATTATTGTATCAAATTGATACAATAATGAATTCAATCCCCCTCATTATGAAAAAAGCAACAATTCTCGGCCTGTTCCTACTGGCCGCTTCCGCCCAGGCCCAGGAGTATCGGGCCAAAGCCGGCGCTCTGGTGGCGCAGATGGCCCTGGAGGAAAAAGCATCCCTTTGCTCCGGCCAGGACGCCTGGACGACCAAGCCGGTGGAGCGCCTGGGTGTTCCTTCCATCTTAATGACCGACGGCCCGCACGGCCTGCGCAAAGCGGAAGGCTTCGACTTTTCCAACAGTGTGCCGGCTACCTGCTTCCCCACGGCCTCCGCTCTGGCGTCTTCCTGGGATGTATCCCTGCTGGAAACCGTCGGCCAGGCGCTGGGCCGCGAGAGCCAGGCCAGTGATGTACAGATTTTGCTCGGGCCTGGCGTGAATATGAAGCGGTCACCCTTGGGCGGGCGCAATTTCGAGTACTTTTCCGAAGACCCCATCCTCTCGGGTAAGTTGGCCGCCGCCTATATCAATGGTGTGCAAAACCAGGGCGTCGGAACTTCCCTGAAACATTTTGCGGTCAATAACCAGGAGTTCGAGCGAATGGCCATGAGTTCGGACATAGACGAACAGACGCTCTACGAGATCTACCTGCCCGCATTCGAAATTGCCGTCAAGGAAGCGCAGCCCTGGACGGTCATGTGTGCTTACAACCAAGTCAATGGGGTATACGCTTCCGAGAATCCTTACCTTTTGGATGATATCCTGAAAAAACAATGGGGCTTCAAAGGCTTTGTCGTTTCCGACTGGGGCGCCGTCAATGAACGGCCGGCCGGTGTTGCGGCGGGCCTGCACCTGGAAATGCCCGCCAGCGGAGGCATCAACGATAAAAAGATCGTCGAAGCGGTGCAAAAAGGTGAACTGAGTGAAGCGCGCCTGGATGAAATAACCACCGAACTGCTGGCCGTCATCCTGAAGGCTCATGACAGCCGGCAGGAAATGTCCTTTGACCCGAAGGAACACCACAAACTGGCGAGAAAAGTAGGCAGTGAGTGCATCGTTCTGCTGAAAAATGACGACAACCTCCTTCCTTTGCAAATGGATAAAGTAAAAAAGGTGGCGGCCATCGGCGGCTTTGCCAAAATGCCGCGCTACCAGGGCGCCGGCAGTTCGCAAGTCAGGCCTACGCAGTTGGCCAATGCTTACGAGGAATTGTCGAAAGCATTGGATGGGAAGGCTACAGTTAGCTATGCAGAGGGCTATACCCTAGACGCTGCTACCGATAAAAAAATGCTGGAGGAAGCCCGCCGGCAAGCTGCCGCCGCTGATGTGGCCATCGTATTCGCCGGCCTGCCCGACAGCTACGAATCGGAGGGCTTTGACCGGGCCAACATCGACATGCCCGACAGTCACAACCGGCTGATCGAGGCGGTAGCCGCTGCCCAACCCAATACCGTGGTGGTGCTGATGAATGGCTCGGCCGTGGCGATGCCCTGGGCTCCAAAGGCCAAGGCCATTGTGGAAGGCTGGCTCGGCGGCCAGGCCGGCGGCGGCGCTATCGCCGACGTATTGACGGGCAAGGCCAATCCTTCCGGCAAATTGTCCGAGACCTTCCCCCAAAGGCTGGAGGACACCCCCGCTTTTCTCGATTTCCCCGGCTTGAACGGGCATGCCCGCTACGGCGAAGGCCTCTTCATCGGCTATCGCTATTACGATAAAGCTAAAATTCAACCCCTGTTTCCCTTTGGCCATGGCCTGAGCTATACTACCTTTAGTTACACCGGCATCGAAACCAGCGCTGCCGCCGCCAGGGATACCGACGTCATCAGCGTAGAAGTAAAAGTAAAGAACACGGGAAAAGTAGCCGGCAAAGAGGTGGTGCAACTGTACGTTCACAACGGAGCTGCGGAGTTGTTCCGCCCCGAAAAAGAACTCAAGCATTTTGCTAAGGTGGAACTACAGCCGGGGGAAGAAAAAACCGTGCGCTTCGAGCTGAGCTACCGCGATTTTGCACATTACGATGCCAGAGTGCACGACTGGCAGGTGAACAGCGGCACCTATACCATCCTGGCAGGTGGTTCTTCTGCCAGCCTCCCCCTGAAAGCCAATGTTGACATTGAGGCCACCAGGATCAAGTACCCCAAGCTGACCCGCAACTCCCTGTTCAAAGAACTGAACCGCTCGCCTGAGGGCCAGCAGGTGTATCAGCAAATGTTAGCGGGCATGATGCAGGGTATGCAAAATGACGCTCAGCAGGATGCTTCTCCGGATGAGAAGGCTAACAGTAAAAAAGCGGCCGCTATGATGGAGGTGTTCATGCGGGAGATGCCGCTCCGCAACCTGGTGCGGATGTCACGAGGAAATTTTACAGAAGAGATGCTGGAAGGGTTGTTGAAGCAGATGAATGAATAAAAGTTGCATTCGCTCGCCTTTGCCCTGTTCTGATAGGACAGGTCAAAGGCGGGTTTTGCAAAAGCCGGTATTAGAAGTATTTAAATTCCTGAAACAGCAACTTTCTTCGGTCAATTTTCAACATCAAAAATAATCTTTTTAATTAATTGCTCTTTTCAGAACTTTTTGCCATTTTACCCATTATCCATTTTTTACATTTGATCGATTCAAAGTGGTATGATGGCATTTTCCAAAAAACTGCAACTCCCTTTTCCTCTGGCCTGGATATATTTGGCTTTGCTCCTACCCTGTCTTGCTCTGTCGGAGCCAGAACCACTGGCCCGGAATGGGGCAGCCCTGGTATTGCTCCCTGAAGCTACTGGACTTTGGACGGTCCGACATCAAAGTCGGGATTCGGAAAGCGGAAGGCGGAAAAATGGGCTTTTGGCGCCTGTTAGGAGGCCTGTTCCGACTTCCGGCTTCACCCTTCCGGCTTCACCCCTGGTTCGTCCAAAGCCTGGTAAAACTACCCCCATAGAATTAGAGTGTATTGCCGAAGGCCCCTACCTCTCCCTGTACACCTCCGGGCGGCTGCTCCGGCAGAACCGCTACTCCAAGTCAGGCGTGTGGAACACCCCGGCCCGGAAACTGACGGAAATGTGGGTGAAAAGAAAAGGAGCACCCGAGCTGATCCGCCTCGGCCCCAAAACCTACCGCCGGCAACTGGTGGAATTGCTGGCCGATTTCCCGGAGATCCACGGCGCCATCCGCCACCGGTCGTTCACCTATAAAAAACTGGCCGAAGAAGTACCCAGCCTCAACGACCACATCCGGAAAGTGATCAGCATCCGGAAGGAAAGGGGCAACTTCCAGGTGAAGTGAAGCAGGTCGATTTTTTCAGTATCGGCCAGGCGCAGGGAAAGACAATAATGCCTACATTCGCCCCAGTTTAACCGACAATAGTGAAAACGAAAAAAGAAAGGAAACCCAGGTTTCTGTTCGTCTCCCGTTGGGGAGACATACTGGACCTCGCTCACGCCACCCAGCAGGAAGGCCATGAAGTGAAACTGTTTATCGAATACAAACCCTGCCGGGAGGTGGGCGACGGCTTTGTACAGAAAGTACGCAACTGGGAAAAGAAGGTAGACTGGGCCGATGTCATCATCTTCGACTATACGGGCTATGGCAAAAAAGCCGCTGAACTGAGAGCTACCGGCAAGTACGTCATCGGCGGCACCGAATATGCAGACAAACTGGAGCTGGACCGCGGCTTCGGGCAGAGCGAACTGAAGCGGCACAAGATCAAGATCCTGGATTACCAGGAGTTCAATTCTTTTCACGATGCCATTGCCTATGTGCTGGCCCATCCCAACACTTACGTCATCAAACCCAGCGGAGAGACTCAGGACTACAAGCAACTGCTGTTTGTCGGCAAGGAAGAGGATGGCAGCGATATCATCCGGGTATTGAAGGCCTACGAAAAAACCTGGGGCGATAAGGGGTGGAACTTCCAGCTCCAGCGGAAAGTCAATGGTGTGGAAGTCTCCGTGGCCGCCTTCTTCAACGGGCGGGAGTTCATCCGGCCCATCAACATTACGTTCGAGCACAAGAAGCTGTTCCCCAAGGAGCTGGGCGTCTCCACCGGAGAGATGGGCACCAGCATGTTCTGGACGGATGACAACCCCATCTTCGACGCCACGCTCGGCAAACTGTCCGGCACCCTGGCCAAAGACCAGTTCGTGGGCCATATCGACATCAACTGCATCGTCAACGGCAACGGTATTTATCCGCTGGAGTTTACCACCCGCTTCGGCTTCCCGCAGATCTTCATCCAACGGGCGGGCATCAATGAGCCCATCGGCAATATGTTGTACCGCATCGCCAGAGGGGAAAGCATTAAAATAAATACCAAAAAGGGCTTTCAGGTGGGCGCCTATATGGTCGTGCCTCCCTTTCCGTACAACGACCCGGAAACGTTCAACCTCTTCTCCAAAGACGCCGTGGTGGTTGTCAGAAAGAAGGTGAAGGAAGGGCTCCACCTCATGCACCTCAAGCAGGTCAACGGCGAATGGCTGATCACCGGCGACTCCGGCATCGCCCTGCTGGTGTCCGGCTCAGGTATCACCATGAAGGAAGCGCAGAAAGTAATGTACAACCGCATCAACAATGTGCTGATCAACAACGCCTACTACCGCACCGATATCGGCGACCGCTGGGGGGAGGATTCGGATAGGTTGTGGGCGTGGAAGTTGTTGTAGGAGGAAGGGGTTATATGGCTCCCTTCGACAAGCTCAGGGTGAAATTGTTATATTGTTGGGCTGGACGGGGCGAGGTGGATGGTTAAATGGTTGCT
>JAGQXQ010000190.1:8192-8989 GCA_020436535.1 Phaeodactylibacter sp. | reverse complement strand
CTTTATGAAATAACTATGTGCCTGATGGGGCGTTTTCGGAATTCGCCGTTCGCAAACCTTTGAAAATCAAGGGGTGTTTTTCAGAAGAGGCCAGCCGTCTAACGTTGGACACGGTTAGAAGCAGGCAGGCCCAAACAGCCTGCTGCGGTTGTGGACAGCGAATACCGAACTCGTCCAGCCCTGGAATGATAGCCTCAGAAGGCACAGAAACATAAACAGTCCTATATTGAAAATCAAGACTCAGCGTCTCTGCGTCTATACACCTGCATGAACAGTTTTTCCCGAAAACGCCCAAATCCATGACTTACCAGTTTAAGGAAACTACCTCAACGCCGGGCCGCTTCTTCGCCCTGCTCCCACCTGACTGGCGCGAGAGTATCGCCCCATACTGGCCCGGTTATGCCCCAACCGCCCGGATCTTCACCCTGGAAGCGGAGGATGAAGTACGGGGCGGCGGCATCCTCTTTTCCACTCCCGCTCCCGACATCCTGGCCTACGGGGCCGAAGCAGAGTACTGGTTTGCCCAGGGCTATCTGTACATTGGTTTTTTGTGGTTAGCGGAGGCCCACCGGGGCAGGCAACTGGGCTCGTTGTGGCTGCAAAAGCTGCGGGAACGCTTCCCCGGCCAGCCCTTCTGGCTTTCTATCGACGATTATGAGCTGCTGCCGTTTTATGAGCGGAATGGCTTCCGGCTGGTGAAAAAAGTGGAATTGGCGTCCGGGGAGGAGTGGGTGTTAATGAATGGAGTAGATCACAGAATGGATAAGGCAGACTGAGAGCTTGTTTGGAGGTGGTGC
>JAGQXQ010000190.1:0-8050 GCA_020436535.1 Phaeodactylibacter sp. | reverse complement strand
AAACGGCCACCTCCAAACAAGCTCTGAGGGGATTTTTTTAGGCGACATTGATGGCAGGTACAGAAAAGTACCGCCGCCGCTTGCAACCGAAGGGGATAATGGGTATTTTGGGGGGTCTTGTTGGGAGGGTTGAGGGAAGGGGTTTGTAAAGGGTTGTAATTGTTTACAAATAGGTGAAACGACAGGGGGGAGATCACGAAAATATTAATGAGTTCGTAGCGGCAATTAAAATAAAATAATAATCCAGCAATAATTTTTTATGTAATGAAAACAGATAGAGAAAAAATGAAAATGTTAGAGAAAACTTTAAAAACTAACTTATCAAAAAGAGTTAAATTCATAGAACCAAAAAAAAAGCATCCAAGGCACAAAAATAATGAAACAAAATTCTTTGAAAGATGAAAAAACTCAATCGAAGTTGATTAAACTAAAAAATGACGTATTATTATTTATAGATTCTATTAGTGAATAGAACCGGGATTCTCGCTTTAGAATAAAATTTTGCCAAAAGCGGCAAAAGTATAAAGATGCATCCAAAAAGTTGGGTGTTTGATAAATTGACAATACAGTTAGGTTAATATTTCACTAGTGACAGATGCCCATGCCGGGCACACACAACATAAAAAATAATGACAATGAAAAAACAAAATCAATTTAAAAAGCAGACAATCTTATTATTTTTCGCAGGAACTTTATGCATGAGTTTCACGCTATTGACAAGACACTTTTTCGAAACACCTATTGATGTTGACGATTTCCTTAAAGGGCTTGGTGTAGCATTTATGATTTCAGCGTTGTTTGTACAGAAAAAATTGGAAACGGAAATTAATAAAAGAGGATGCCCCCCCCTTTCCCAGAAGAGATTTTATCAAAAGCTTAGAGTATGTTTGGAGCGGGTTCGTTATGAAAATCAAGGAGTTGTGGTTCTGGCTAAGCTTATTGTTGCGCGTTTGGCGGGTCAAATAAGCAACAAAAAGCGACGCCAGGTTCATAAGTCCTTGATTTGCAGTAGGAGCAAGCTCCAAACATACTCTTAGCACTCATAGGAGCCGCCGCCGCCTGGCCGGCAGCCCTGATGTCCGGCCGTTTCGGCAGCTCATCAGGAAAGGTGTCCGATTTCGCCCAAAGGCTGGCGCCGGTAGGCATGAGGAAAATACCCAACTGGAAGATGCTTATGTCTGGCAGGAAGCAGACAAATTTAAATTGATTGCCAGAGACATGGGGTTTTTCGGACACAACGTAGGCCTGTATTTTGAATCCGGCGACGGAATACACTGGCCAGCGCCGGAAATTGCTTATTTTTCAATGGATAAGAACGCATCAACTCTAATGAATTGTTCGAAAAACAACGAAAAATAGTAACTATTCAGAGATGAAACACCTCTCCACAATCCTCATACTGCTACTGTGTGTCCTGAACCTGGCCTACACCCAACTCCCCGCGCAAAACTATTTCCAGGGCTACCAGCGTACCCTCCATGGCTTCCCCTTCAGCTACCACTCCCCTCTGCCCGATGTGAGTGCCTCCCTGATCGTGCGGGCGAATAAAAACTTCCGCCCTATCGAATGGGAAACAGCGCCCGTACCGGGTTCTTTCGATGAAAAATTCGCTTACTTCATCTGGGCCTACGGCATGGATACCGATGTGAAGCGCTACCATTTCGACTTGTTGGTAAATGGAGAAAAATACCTCACCTTCAGCAACCCCCGAAGCAACGACGAGCTGGAATGGGGGGTAGACGGCAAGGATGGAGCCCGGCTGGCTTTCTACGCCACCCTGATCGATAAATACAAGGACCAGATGGGTTTTGCGGTATTGAAACTGCCCAAAGCGGCCCTGGTACCGGGCGAACCGGTGCGGATCAGCATAGATGGCGAAGACGCCGGCGGCGACATCTGGTATATGACCTTCAAGGCCGGTATCTTCGAAAAAGCAACCATTGAACAGGAAATGGTGGTGCTAAAGGAAGGCGGGAAGCAGTACTCCGTCGCCCGGGTTGAATTCATGCACCTGGGAGAGAAGGAGCCCTGCGAAGTGAAGGTCGCCGGGATGAAGGTAAACACCCTATTGCCCCCCGGCCGCAGCACCCTGGAACTGAAACTGCCACTGGTGGAAACACCTACATCCTATACCGCCAAAATAAAGATCGGCGACAAGCCGGCAACGGAGGCCCCTTTCACACTGGAGCCCGTAAAAGACTGGACCGTCTACCTGGTGCAGCACACCCATACCGATATCGGTTATACCCGCCCGCAGACCGAGATCCTGCCCGAACACCTCCGCTACCTCGATTATGCCCTCGATTATTGCGACCAGACCGACGGCTATCCCGAAGACGCCCAATTCCGGTGGACGTGCGAGGCATCCTGGGCCGTCCGGGAATACCTGAAGAGCCGGCCGCAGGAGCAGATCAACCGGCTGCTGAAGCGCATCAAAGAAGGGCGGATCGAAGTAACTGGTATGTTCTTCAATTTTTCCGAGGTGGTCGATGAGGCCAGCCTGGCCGCCCAGGCCCGGACGATCCGCCAGTTCCGGGACAAAGGCATCCCCGTCACGGCGGCCATGCAGAACGACGTGAACGGCATCGGCTGGTGCCTGGCGGAGTACTTCCACGGCACGGGGCTGAAATACCTGGTCATGGGCCAGCACGGCCACCGCGCCCGCATCCCCTTCGGCAAGCCAACCGCCTTCTGGTGGGAGTCGCCCTCCGGAAAACGGATGCTGGCCTACCGCAGCGAACACTACATGCACGGCAATACCCTGGGGCTGGTTTCCGAAGATCCCGCCGCCTTCCGGGAAAACCTCTCCAAATACCTGCAAAGCCTGGAGGACAAGGGCTATCCCTTCCCCCGCACCGCTTTCCAGTTTTCCGGATACATTACCGACAACTCGCCCCCCTCCACTACCGCCTGCGAGCTGGTGCGGGAGTGGAATGAAAAATACGAGTGGCCGAAACTGCGGCTGGCGGTAGCCAGTGAGTTTATGCAATACGTCGAAGAAAACCACGCTGATGATTTACCCGTCCGCAAAACCGCCTGGCCCGATTGGTGGACGGACGGCTTCGGCTCGGCTATGCTGGAAACCAAAGCGGCCCGCGCCACTCAGTCGGAGATGATCGCCAACACCGGCCTCATTTCCATGGCGCAGGCGCTGGGCGCCGAACTGCCGGCAGAACTGAACAGCGAGATCACCAGCATTCAGGACGCCCTTCTTTTCTACGACGAGCACACGTTGGGCGCCGCCGAGAGCATTACCGACCCGCTGGCGGAGAACACCATCGTACAGTGGAACGAAAAAGCCGCTTATGCCTGGGATGCGGTCAAGCGGTCCCGACTCTTCCAGGAGCGGGCCATGGGCTTCCTGCAGCCCTTTATCCAGCGGCGGGAGGTTCCCTCCATCGCGGTGTTCAATACCCTCAATTGGGAACGCTCCGGCCTGATCGTGGCCTTCATCGACCACGAGATCCTGCCCAATAACAAGGAATTCCGCATCCTGGACAGCCAGGGCCGGGAAACCCCTGCCCAGATGCTCAACAGCCGCAGCGACGGCACCTATTGGGGGCTCTGGGTGGAAGGCGTGCCCGCTATGGGCTACCAATCGTACCGCATAGAGGTGAGTGAGAAG
Organism: Phaeodactylibacter sp.; assembly: GCA_020436535.1. Taxonomy (GTDB): domain Bacteria; phylum Bacteroidota; class Bacteroidia; order Chitinophagales; family Saprospiraceae; genus JACJXW01. Next base: position 4,425 of record JAGQXQ010000190.1, on the reverse strand, counting down.
AACCGGATTGCCCCCGACGCTACGCCCGGCGGCCGGGTGTTCGAAAACGCATTCTACCGCCTGGAGATCGACCCCGAAAAGGGCGGCGTCGCCAGCCTGTACGACAAAGAACTCAAACGGGAGCTGCTTTCCACCGGCGACACCGTGCTGATGGGGCAGTTCATCTACGAAGAGCTGTCCAACCGCCATCAGATGGAACGCTTCACCCACAACAAGAGAGACACCGTATACGTACCCCTGGAAGGCGAACAGCACTACCTGCGCCAGCTCAGTATCACCGGCGCCCAGGAGGGCCCCATCTGGAGCAGCCTCTACCTGAATGGCGCCATCCCTGGCGCCGACCCCCGTGGACTGAACCTGGAAATACGGTTGTACCACACCGAAAAGCGGCTCGAACTCCATTACAGCATGCATAAGCTGGCAGTCACCTCGCCCGAGGCCGTTTACGTAGCTTTCCCCTTCGGGCTGCCAGGCGGCAAGCTCGGCTTTGAAGCCCAGGGGGGCATCGTTTACCCGGGCGAAAACCAATTGGAAGGCACCGCATCCGACTGGAACACCATCCAGAACTTCGCCTTTGCCCGCAATGAGGAAAGCCAGGTGGTTTTCGGCAGCAGCGACGTGCCCCTGGTGCAGTTCGGCGCCATCAACACCGGCCGGTTCTACTACCTGCACCAGCCCGAAACCACCCACCTCTACTCCTGGGTATTGAACAACTACTGGACTACCAACTTCCGGGCCAGCCAGGAAGGGGAGTTGAAATGGAATTATTATCTTACCTCCTCCAACGACAATACCGATGCCTTCGCCACCCGTTTTGGGTGGGGGGCGCGCATCCCGCTGCTCGCCCGGGTGTTCCCGGCGGGGGAAACAGCGGCGGCCGATTCGGCCCGGCCCTGGATGGAGGTATCGGCGCCCAACCTGCTGCTGGTGGCAGCCCGCCCGGCGCAGGGGGGCAATGGCATCTTGCTTCAGTTGAGAGAGACAGAGGGGAAGGAAGCAGTGCTGAAGTTAGCGGGGTTGCTGAATGGGAATATCTACACTGCTGCCTCAGAGGTGAATTTGTTTGGGGAGGAGATCAAAGAGATAAATGAGGAGCTAAAGATCGGACCGTTGGAGACGCGCTTTGTTTGGCTGAGGGAATAAAAAGGCCAAGACAGTGATAATATACTTTATCCATTATCCTGAGGTGACGCTTAGGGGCCTGATAGCCTTCTCCGGACATGAGAAAAGTAAGCTGACAACTCAAAGTTGTCAGCTGATGACAGGCTCCTAGGCGTCACATCAGGGCGCTCTTTTATACCCACCCGCTCCATAATTTTCAGATAAATGGAAGGTTAAAAACTAATTTTTTAATGAAAGCCATTGAATTCACCCAATACGGCCCGCCGGAAGTCCTCCAGGTCAAAGAGGTAGAAAAACCCGTTTTGAAGGACAACGAAGTGCTCATCAAAGTACACGCTACGACCGTCAATTACGGTGACCTGATCGCCCGGAATTTCAGGGACGTCACGCCACGCCAATTCAATATGCCGGGGCTCTTCTGGTTCTTTGCCAAGCTCTATTTTGGGTTCAATAAGCCTAAAATTACAAGACTGGGCAGTGAGTTTTCCGGAATGGTGGAATCCGCCGGGAATGCAGTTACGGCCTTCAAGCCGGGCGACGCCGTTTTTGGATACCTGGGGCAGGCTATGGGCGCCTATGCCGAATACCTCTGCGTACCGGAAAGCGGGGTACTGGCCCTGAAACCAGCCAATATGCCCCACGAAGAAGCGGCGGTAAGCTCCTATGGGAACATAATGGCTTTGTACCTGCTTCGGGAAGCAGGTATTCAAAAAGGGCAGCAGGTGCTGATCAACGGAGCCTCCGGGAGCATCGGCTCGGCGGCCATTCAAGTCGCCAAACATTTCGGTGCGGAAGTTACTGCGGCCTGCGGTACTGCGGGGTTGGAATACGTAAAAGCGCTGGGGGCGGACAAGGCGATTGATTACACCAAAGAGGATTTCACGCAGGGCAATGAAACTTACGACTTCATTTTTGACGTGCTGGGCCGGGCTTCATTCTCACGCTGCAAAAGGGTTTTGGCCCCCAACGGCCGCCTGCAGTTCGTCAGCTTTAAAATGAAACAGCTCCTCCAGATGCTGATGACCTCCGTGGCTGGCAAAAAGAAGGTAATCTGTGCCATTGCCCCGGGAAGAGTGGAGGATTTACTTGCCGTCAAAGAGCTGATCGAAGCCGGCAAGATCAGATCGGCCATAGATAAAAGCTTTCCAATGGAGCAGGCTGCCGAGGCGCACCGATACGCCGAGGAGGGGGGTAGAAGAGGGCCGGTGGTGATCCGTATGGAAAATTGATTTGATGAGGCTGGGGAAATACGGAGCGCATTAAAGCCATTGGATACGATGATATGAAAAGAAAAGCCATTTATCGATAGTCAATATCAGCGTTGAACAAGCCTGGGAGTTACAGGACTGAAAGGTGCTCAAACACTGGAAAAAATACTACGAAAGGATAATTGAAGAGGAATTGATAACCCGTATTAAAGCGAAATAACCAGCTTAGGGCAATCAGAAACTAACCATGATAAATATCCTTAGAACTGAATCCACCCATCCGGACTTCATCGAACTGGTAAGGCGCCTCGACGCTGACCTGGCGGAAAGAGACGGGGAAGACCACTCTTTTTATTCCCAATTCAATGCAATAGACGGGATAAAATACGCCGTGGCCGCTTATGAAAATAACCGGCCAATGGGTTGCGGCGCTATGAAGGAATTTGATCCAGGTACTATGGAGATCAAGCGGATGTACACCTTGCCGGAGAGCCGGGGGAAGGGGATCGCTACCAGAATTTTAACGGAGTTGGAACACTGGGCGGCGGAACTGTCTTGTAAAAAATGTATCTTAGAAACCGGAAAAAGGCAGCCGGAGGCGATCCGGCTGTATCAGCGGAACGGGTACCGGCCGATCCCGAATTACGGGCAGTATGCGGGGGTAGAGAATAGTGTTTGTTTTGAGAAGCTATTGAATTAAAAGCTTGTTTGGAGGCAAACTTCCTGAAGATGAAATGTACTTGTTATTTTTTACTTCTTTTGCTAAACGCGAGTTGCACGGAACAAGCCCCCCTTTCCGGAAAACTTCAATTGCCGCCTGATGACAACTGGGCTTCAACGGTTTACTTAGTTCAACCTCACAATCTGGATGAAGTGGCCGCCAGTTTTGCCGGACAGGTAATAGATTCTGCAGCGGTACAGGCAGATGGGAGCTTTACATTCCAACAACTGCCCGATGCGCCCGATCCGATCCTGCTCGAATTGGCCGTTCAGCAAAAGGGAGCGCGCTATGCCAACCGGCTGGATAATGAAAACCTGGCAGCCGCCAATTACTTTCCGATCATCTGGAAAAACGGAGATAAGCTGGAAATCACTGCTTCGGTAGCGCAGTTTCAAAGTAGTTTTTCTATCCAAGCCCCTTCCCCTGAAAACGCCGCTTTGCTGCAGTTGAAAGATATCCGGCTGGAGGCTTTTCGGAAATTTCTTCCACACAACGATTCGGAAGGCCACGACGATACGCAACTACTGGACAAGGAAAACGCCTTGCTGAATTTTCAACAACCTTTAATGGATTTTGCCCAAAATACCGATCATTTGCTGCCGGCACTGGTGGCCATTCGGTGGGTGAGCCCTGAAAATGATTTTGAACGAATCCCGGAATTTCTTTTTTCCCAATGCCAAAAATGGCAAGACAAATATCCTGCCCATCCATGGGTGGTGCAACTTTGCCAGAACAGCAACCGGGAACAGCTCCCCGTCCTGAAAGGAGATCAGCTGCCGGATTATCCGCTTCCGATGCTTTCAGGAGATACTGTCGCCTTATATCAATTAATGGGTAAACGCCTGACCGTGTTAGACCTTTGGGCTTCCTGGTGCGCGCCTTGCCGCCGCGAAAACCGGGCTATTCTGGCGCCCTTATGGGAAAAATACCACGAAAAAGGGTTTCAAATCATTGGATATGCACTGGATAGTGGTGAAAAAGCCTGGAAGGGAGCGATTGAAAAGGACGGGGCCTATCGTTGGTTACATGCCTCCCACCTGCAGGGAGACGACGCCCCTTTGATGGAAGCCTTGCGGTTACAGACGATTCCGGCTAATTTTTTGTTGGATGCAGAGGGTAAGGTGGTGGCCAAAAATTTACATGGTGACAGCCTGATTGAATTTGTGGAGGGGTATATGGGGGAGTAAAAGATTACCGGATAAGGAAAAGAAATAAGAAAATGAAAAAACACATCCCGCTCTTAGTACTCTGTAAATTAAGTGAATTCTCGTTTATGAACGATGTATTTTCGTTCCAACATAGGAACGCCCGGAGCCTGATAGCCTTAGCTATCAAGGCGAGGACGAGACGACGGGGGGGGCGGAAAGACACGTT
>JAGQXQ010000189.1 GCA_020436535.1 Phaeodactylibacter sp. | reverse complement strand
TGGTCGTTCGCTCCAGATTCACTATGACGTTAGCGCAGATACCGGAAGCTTCTGTGGCTTTGTTTCCGAACTCCCTCAACTCGACCTCACCAATTATCACTATCTCTCTTTTTGGGTAAAAGGCTTGGCCGGAGGAGAATATTTCCAGGTTGAACTCAACCGAGAAAATGGCGAATCAGCTAAGGTTACCACTTGGAATTACCTGCCTTGCGGCCCTTCCACCGATTGGCAGAAAGTAGTTATTCCCCTGGATGCTTTTTGGAACCTGACTGAAAGAACGGAGGTGAAAGAATTTGTCATTGTATTTGACTATTACCATTCCTTTAATAATGGTTCCCCTCTGTCGAGCGACCTATATTTCGACAATTTTTTGTTCGGCAGTTTTTTTCCCGGCTACCTGAAGGTAGACCCTTTTGAGGATGGAATCAACAGCAATGGGACTTCGGGAAATAACGGAAACTTCTCTGAAACTGGAACAGAAGATAACTATACTAGCGAAACTGAATGTGCAACCAACACGGTTGATGAATGTGCCTGTTGGCTCCACCTTAATTACGACAACACTCAGGAAGATGAATTTGGCGGCGCCTTTTTCATCCTGGGAGGAGGAAGTGATGGTTTTACTCCAACCGGAAGAGACCTATCCACATACGACAGCCTTTACTTACAGGCCAGGGCTGTAGGCCTTAATACCAACCCCGGCAATTTTAAAGTGGAACTCAAAAACCCCACCACGACCTTTTCCGCTTCCATATCGGCTATTGATACTGCCTGGCAATCTTATTCTATACCGTTGGAAGGTGGGTTTATGCCAGATGACTTAATCCCCACAAATATCGGTCAATTTACTATTGTTTTTGAGGCTAATGAACAGGATGAACCAGCAGGCGCCGTTTTAGTGGATGAGATAGCCTTCCGGTCGAGTGGTTTTTCATTTCCAGACCTGACCCAACCCCAGGCGCCTCAACTATCAGCTATCAATGGCGAAGCACCTGGTGAGGAAAACTGTGTTGACCTCAACTCAGCCGCAACCATATCCATCTCTCTGGACAGTTTGAACCAACGCCTGGAGTCGGTCCAGTTGGAATATCTCCTAGACGGTGAGTGGCGTGTGATCGGTAGTGTGTATAGCCCTTTTCAACCCCCCATCATTGATATTCCCTTTACCACCGATGCCCTACCGGAAAATGAGCTGATAGATTTCCGCAGTTTTACAGAAAATTACAATGGTTCTCGCCAATACGGAGAAATTTTTCAACTCAGAGTCAGAAACACTGTCGAATTACAGTTAGATATCAGTACAGCTACTCCTGCTACTTGTGCCGGAGAGACCGTCAGCTTTTCTGCTGACCTAAATGTCCAGGGAGATAACCAAGTATACCAATGGTTTCTCAATGGCTCGTCCGTTGGCTCCAATGCTGCCGAATACATGGCACCTTCTTCTCTGACCGACGGTAGTCAGATTAGTTGTGTAGCGACTGTAGAAGGCCTCTGCTTGACCAACAACCCTGTCCAATCTAACTTGATCAGCATAACCGTGCATCCGATTCCATCAATTGAATTTACTCCCATCGAGCCTTTTTGTGAATTGACAGACCCTTTTGTACCCACCTTAGCGCAACCGGAAGGAGGAACGTATAGCGGTACTGGCATCATAGATGGAATGTTTTATCCTGCCGAGGCAGGTCCCGGAATCCATACCCTCTTGTACACTTACACTGATCCGGAAACGGGTTGTACTGGTACTGGTACTGGCACCATAGAAGCCACCCCTGCCATTCAAATGGATATTGGCATCACCGCTTCGCAATTGGAGGCTTGTCCTGGAGATACAATCGTATTTAGTGCCCAGGCTACCGGGGCGGTATCCGATGCCCATTACCAATGGGTAATCAATGGAGATTTCGCCGGAACGAATGCCCCTGAATACCAACTAACTAATGCTCAGAATGAAACCCAAGTCAGCTGCATCCTCAGCAGTGACGAGGAATGTACAACTAATAATCGCGCGCAGTCTAATGTCATCACACTTCTTGTCCATCCCATCCCTTCCATCAGTATTGTTCCGGCAACAGAAGTATGCGCGGCAGATCCCCCTTTTGCCTTATCCGTTGCTACTCCACCGGGCGGCACATATATCGGTCCAGGAATAGTAGACAGCAGTACTTTTACGCCCCTGGACGCTGGGGTTGGTTCACACATGATCACTTATGAGTATTCCGACCCGGAAACCGGATGTTCTAATACCGCCCAAGCCCAGATCGAAGTGCTCGAAGATGTAGTGGTTAGCCTGGCTGTAGAACCATCTTCTGTTCAAATCTGCCGAGGGGATATGCTAACTTTCTCCGCCACTGCTTCCGGACAGGGGCAGGAACCACTATACAGCTGGCAGGTCAATGCCATGGATATAGGTGCAGACGGAACTTCTTTCTCTCCGGATTCCCTAAATGATGGGGACATAGTAAATTGTGTGTTGACTTCCTCCGAGCAATGTGCTATCGAAAATCCCGTTATTGCCGAGCCTTCCTTGGTTACTGTTCATGAACTTCCCGAGATACATTTGTCTCCACCTGAACAGGTATGTACAGGGGATGACCCCTTCGTATTATCCATTGCCACGCCGCTGGGCGGTACATATATCGGTCCAGGAATAGTAGACAGCAGTACTTTTACTCCCCTAGACGCTGGGGTTGGTACACACCTGGTCACTTATGAGTATACCAACCCGGAAACCAGATGTTCTAATACAGCCCAAACCCAGATCGAAGTGCTCGAAGATATAGTGGTTAGCCTGGTTATAGAACCCCCTTCTGCCCAAACCTGCCGGGGGGATACACTAACCTTCTCCGCCATCGCTTCCGGACAGGGGCAGGAACCGCAATACAGCTGGCAAGTCAATGGGATGGATACCGGCGCAGACGAAATGTCTTTCTCTCCGTATCCTCTACATGATGGCGATACGGTGAGTTGCGTATTGACTTCCTCCGAACAATGCGCCGCTGAAAACCCCATCGTTGCCGAGCCTGCCGTGGTCACCGTTCATGAACTTCCCGAGGTGCAATTGTCTTTACCAGATAGCGTAGCACTCAATACTTCTGCTTTTCCTTTAGGAGGCATTCCTTCCGGCGGCACCTATTCCGGGCCGGGTATCGAAATGGACAGCCTTTTTAACCCGGAGCAGGCAGGAACCGGAACACACCATTTCATCTATACTTTCACGGATTTCATAACCGGCTGTACAGTTTCAGCCAGCGATTCCACTGAGGTTTATCTCATTACGAATTACATTCCTACGCTCTCTGAGGAATGGGGCATAGTCGTTTTCCCCAACCCGGCCAATAACCTTTTCCAATTATTGATCAAAGGCCCCGGACAGGAAATCGAGCTGGTGATCAGTAATAGTTATGGGCAGAAGCTATTCCAGGAAATCGTAGCCTGGCCAGGGAACGCCCTCAACAAACAACTGAATTGCCAGGGTTGGCCCGAGGGGCTGTATTATTTACAGGCGATAGATGAAGAAAAACAAATGATAACCAGAATTGTAGTCCAGCACTGATCTTCGAGGTGGTTTACTTTTTCAATTGCAAAAATCGACCCTTCATGAAAGTAGGTTATTTATTACTGTTTTTTATTACAACCTCTCTGTCCCTTTCCGCCCAGCTGGAAATAGGGCGAAGATTGGACCTTGATGTTATCGGCGATTCTCGTTTCAGTATTTATAATTTTACCGACCAGGTCATACCGTACTATGGCCTCGATTCCTGGATAGAAGCAAAGTTGAGTATTTGGGGAGATCGCAAGGAGAAGTCCTGGGGCTTGTATGCAAGCGGGCTTGGTTCCCACATGGTAGCCAGAGATACTTTTAGATGGCAAAAATTTTTCCAACTATCTCTGGGAGGCCAGATATATCCTTATTATTGGTTGGACAAGGGCAAGGGTAAAGTTCGTTTTTTCAAAGGCTTACGCTTGTTTGCTATTTGGGGGAGGCGGCATTACTACCAAAAAGAAAAAGATGAAGAAGGCAACCCTTTTTCCGCCTTCGAAGAAGAAGATATTCAGGCAGGCGGGGACTTCTATTTTGACAATTTATTCCATGACAACCGCATCAATTTAATCATTTGGTCGAATGCTACCTACCGTCACACCAATTTTAGCCATGAAGGGTACCGCAATGTGCTCTGGTCCGGAAATATTAAAGTCGGGCTCAACGTAAGGAAGTATCTAAAAAAGGATGGAACTCAAGGTAAGGTGTGGCGAAAATTTATTTTGCCCTACCTCACTGCTGAATGGGCTTTTGCGCAATCTTGTAAATGCCGATGGTGGGAAAACTACCTGCGCGGCGGCTTGGGTGTTCGTTTGTTTCCACACACATTCAAGAAATATAGCTCTGAGCCTGCAAGTTTTGATTTACTGAGAAGATTCAATGTATACATCGAGGGAGTTGGCCAAATCACTACCTTAAATATAGAAGACGACGTGGAGGTTAAGAAATGGGACCTGAGAGCTGGCATCAGTTTTTCTACCTCTGGGATATTTCGTTCCGGGAATAATAAAAAGTAAACCATTCAATGATGGCGAATCGGATTTTAGCCTGTCTTTTTAGCATTTCAATTATATTGAATTATTCTTGTGACCCTATCTGCGAGGCGCCAGTAATAACCCTGCCTCCTCCAGAACCTGAAATTTGTGATATTGAAAACCATCCGAAGGACAGCCTATTTATCACCGGTTTTGAAAAAGGAGAAAACCCTACAGAGTGGGGAGGAAACCTTAATCCCTGGAAGGATTCGCTTTCCTCGGTGCAGGTAGCAGTCGATTATTTCTCGTTGAATGTTGACCTCATACACGGGGAGTATGCTGCTCAGGTAACCATCGATAGCAATTTCGCAGAAACCTCCGCAGCCGACTGGAGTGGCGGCGGAATGAGCCTTGAGTTCAGTAGTTGCCCAGAAGGCATCGACATCAGCGCCTATCAATTCCTGAAATTTGATATAAAAACTACCGCCGAGAATGGGCTGGAACTGACCAAAGTAAAACTGGAGGACACCTCCAGGGTCAAACAACCGGAGCTTTTGATTCTCAGTTATCAAGCATTTACTACCGAATGGGCAACCGTAAGCATACCGCTTGAACGCTTTATTGCTGCCGCCGGCAACCAAGTGCCCCTTCAACTCGAAAACGTGACCCGGCTGCTCACTACTTCCATTAATACCACAACCATACCGGCCAATGTGAAAGGCGTTCTTTTTATCGACAATGTAAGATTTACAAATTGACCATTAATATATTGATCACGTCATTAACTTATGCATCATGAAATCCTCTTTCAAGTGCTTTCCAAGTGTTTTGCTCATTCTTTCATTTATCCTTGTCAATAACCTGGGCATGAATGCGCAGGATTATTCTCTTTTCTTTTCGCCACAATCAGAGTGGAAATGGGACGAGGAAGGGAAGCGTGTCCGGATCCCGGGAACCCACGACCTAAGCCCGGATGCCCTGGTTTGGATTTTTTTGACCGACGATATCGACCACTACTATTTACAAAACCCCAAAGTGGCTTTTAATGGTGGCCAGTGGAGAGCAGCCAATATACAACCCAATGAAGGTACTAACCAGATTCTAGCCATCGAGGTCAACAAAAAGGGAAATGAAGAAATCGAAGGCTGGGTGGCACAAGGAAGATGGGGTGCCATAGAAGAAGGGGAAGTAATGGCCCTGGGTGGGTATAGACCTGTAGGCAAGTACTGGGAAAAGATTATTTTCCCAATACACGTACCCCCACCGCCGCCGCCGCCTGGTGACACACCTGAAAACAAACGGGAATGTATAATGATCGAGGATTTCAATTCGGGTAAAGAGCCGCTTACTTCCGGCGACTCTATTCGCAAATGGGCGAGCGGTACAATGCTGAAAACGAGCGTTGGCTTATACCCTACAGGCGCTTCCGACCAAGGCCACGCCCCTTTTGCCGCATATGTGAATTTTTCACCTACCTCCACCAAAGAAGCATGGAGCGGCGGCGGAATGGTCATCAATTTAAGCCCGGATGAAAATGGGCTTAACCTCTGCGGGTTCAAATACATTCAATTTGATGTAAAAGCCGATGCTGGAAGCGTATTGAAGGGAACCAAGATCAAGCTGGAAAGCAAGGGTGCCAACCAGACGCCGGAACGACTTTTGGCGGAATTTGAGACCTTCCCATCCGAAAAATGGCAAAGAGTGTGCATTCCCCTGAGCGCCTTTACCGAAAAACGAAAAAAAGATGGTGATGAAATAGTTCCGCTTCAATGCGACCAGGTCACAAAGTTTGTGACCGTAACGGTGCAAAATGCGACCAATAAAGGCATAAAGGGCCGATTGATTGTAGATAATATTTTCTTCTCGAAAGAACCAGGTTGTATTCCACAGCCGCCACCGCCACCTGAGAATTGCCCAATAAAATCATTCCGATTTGGTAAGATCGATGCAAAATTATTACAAACAGATACTTTGCCAAAAAAACTGACCGGAACCTATGAACTTTGCGAAGGAGAAAACCCTACCGAAACTTACATCTGGCTGGGCCTGGTAGATGAATTCTATGACGGGTATTTCTGCCAGAACAGGGTGCGCCTGAAGCCGGATAACACCTGGGTGGCGCGCATCAGGCCGGGGCCGCAGATCATTGGCATTGTGGCGCTCCATGCCACGTCAGAGAAGGGGGTGACAAAGCTTTCCGGACTCAGCTCCGCTGTATATAAAAAGATCCTGTTTCATGAAATTCTTGAATATGACATAAAAGTCATTGAAGAGTTTTATTTGGATTAGGCAATCTTGCTGCAAGTTCATTCAGTTTATCTGTCGATTTTAATTAAACTCATAAGCCATGACATTAGAAGAAATCGGTAAAACAGTCGACACCATTCTAAAGAGAATTAACGTTGCTGGTTCTGTATCAGCAATTTTGAGCCTAATTGTCTTAATCCTTTTCGGTCACTTTATAAGCAATTATAAAAGCGTTTATGAAGAAAGAATAAAAAATTATGAGATTAGAATAGATCAATGGAAAGAAGACCTAAACGCTATTCAGCTAGAAAATAATGACCTGGAAGATGTCAACCTGGCGCTCCAGGAAAGCCTGAATGAATGCCGGCAAAATGGCAGAGGGCAACCTGGGTCAGCCAGGGTTCCAAAACCACAGTCTCCCAATTTAAGAAAAAATGATAACACACTGATTATTAATGGAAAATGGAGCTATTTCCAAAGCTTCCAACCTGGCCGGGAGGTATTATGGGCGTTTTTTAAGAAGGGGAGTAATTACTACCTTCAGCCAGATTCCAGAATTAGTTTAAATGGCAATTACTTCTCAAAATCCCTGGACCTTAAGAATGATAACTTCCAAGCAGTAGCTATTGCCATTGCCGACTCAAGCGCTGATACAGAATTGAAGAAGTTGTTAAAAAGTAACTATTTCGGAGGAAAATCGGCCGGGCAACTACCACCCGGCACTAAAATCGCTTACGAAGCGGCCATTCCTTGAGAAAGCTTCCACCTTTACCCAACCTAAAACCAGCGCTATGTATCGATCCTTTTTATTTTTGACTGTAGCCTCCTTTTTATTCTGTTTCCTATCAAGGAAAGTAGAAGCCCAAAACCAATCCATCATCCTGGTCGATGATTTTCAAACTTTTCCGGACAATGTATTTCAGCTTCCCACCAATGCCTTTGCCTCTAATCCGGACTCGACCAGGATCGTCCTGACGGTAGAACGAGGTATTAATGCTTTCGGGCACTGTGGAAAATCGTTGAAAATTGCCTATGAAGTTGGCCTGGACACCCTTGGTTTTGTCGTTTACAACTCGCCTCTGCCCTCGCTTAACCTTGAGGATTATCATTACCTCTCCTTTTGGATAAAGGGTATGACGGAAAGAGAAAACCTGAATGTAGCTTTAGTAAGAGAGGACACGGTTACAGCCCAGGTAGGAATCTGGAATTACTTGCAATGTGGCCCCACTCAGGATTGGCAGAAAGTAGTTATCCCCCTGGATGCTTTCTGGACCCTAACCAATCGGAACAATATTGACACCCTAAATCTGATATTTGACCATTATCAGTCTGCCGTCAACCAATCTCCGGATACCAGCGCCGTGTTTATCGATGATATCCTTTTTGGGTCCTATTTTCCTGGCCGGCTAATCATCGATCCCTTCAATGACCTGGTGGGGACCAATGCCACTGGAGGCAATAATGGCCCATTTAACCCTTCATTCCCAATTGTCAATTATACCAGCTGGATTCATTGTGAAACGGAATTCAGCGAAGACTGCAATTGCCAGGAATTGATAACTTTCAACAATGGGGCAGAAGACCTGTTTGGGGGTACTTTTTACATTTTGGGCGGAGGGAGTGATGGTTTCACAGAAATCGAAAAGGACCTCACCGGTTACGATCTTCTATACCTCGATGTCAGAGCGGCATCAGAGGATAGCAATCCCGGAAATGTCAAAATAGAAATTACTTCTGACAGTTTTCCATATGATCACCGCATAACTGGAATTGAAACAGACTTTAAACATTATACCATTCCTTTCGAACAATTCGGCCACGATTCCTTAGGGCCTCTTTCTCCCGCTGAGGCCAGCAAGCTTGCGGTAGTCTTTGAACTCAACCGACAAGAAGTCTTGAGCGGAGAATTGATTATCGACAATATGGAGTTCCGGGTAGGAGGGGTGGATTTTCCGGATGTCACTCCCCCTTCTCCCCTTATTGAAGTTTTATTGAATGGACAAGTGCCCAACGCTGTACTTCACATGGAACCCAATACAACGGCTTCTGTATCTGTCAATTTATCCGGAAATAACGAGCGATTGGAATCAGTGAGGCTGGAATACCAAGGAAACTGTCAGTGGATTTGTATTGAACGAAAGTACAACCTAAACGATCCTATTGCCTTTACGCTTCCTGCCGAAGGCCTGCCTACCGGATTACCGGTTACGTTTAGAGTGGCTACAGAAAACTATAACGGCGTCAGCCTGTCCAGTGATATTTTTTATGTGCAGGTGGGAGAAACGATAGAGGAAATCTCTCCCGATGAACTCTTCCGGAATACATTTGAGCTTTTCCAATACCTTCGGTTTGAAGAAAATGGAGTCTACACTGATGCCGCTTTCTTTGAGGACGGCCAATCCTCACCCGCTTCGGTAGCTACCACCGGTATGGGATTGATATCACTTTGTATTGCTGACGCTATGGGATGGGTCGATAATGCAGAAGAACAGGCGCTGCAAACGCTGGCAAGTATGAATGGGCTACACCCAGGCTTCCAGCCAGCCCGGAACTGCGCTGGCTGGTTCCGCCATTTCATCTGGCAACAGAATGGAGCTCAAGCCTGGAACAGCGAGTTTTCCAGTATTGACTCCGGTATTTTGGCTGCTGGCGCCTTATTCTGCAAAAAGTATTTTTCCAATAATGATTCCATAACCCGCTTAGCCGATGCATTGTATCTGTCAATCGATTGGGAGACCATGATTGCTAACCCGGAAACCGGTGGGATTTACCGGGTAGCTGACGAAATGGGCAATGGGGATCCCAATGCCATTACCCTCCCTTACAATGAGTATATGATCGTTGCCTGGTTGGCATTGAATGATTTTCGCCAGAGTGGCCTGGCTCAAGCACTGTGGGAGCAACATTATGCCGATCCGGAAGTTTTGCCCCAAAACGCTTTCATGGATGTTGAAGTATTAACCGATCACCCCAATCGTTTTCTTTCCGGTTTCGTCCACCAATTCACCTATTATTTGTGCCACCATTATACTATACAACAAGATTATTTAGACTATTTCAAAAATGCGATGCAAATAGACCGCTTATGGTGGAGTAATAATACAGCGTGCCAGGATTTCATCTGGGGTTTTGGTGCTGGATCGGCCAATGACTGGGTAACAGATGGATACCACGCTGATGATATAGAGAACCATCCGGGTATTATATGTTCTCCTCACATTATCGGAGGCTTCATACCCCTTGACCCCAATTTTGTTGATGATCTTATCCAATTGCATCAAAATGGGTTGGGGATATATCATTTACCCAATGAAGAAAGCACTCCGGTTATATGGCGCTTCAGTAGGGAAAATCCTAATTGGAAAGCTAATAGCATTCAAGGTATTGACTACTCTTCCCTGTTATTGGGGCTAGCTGCCCATCCGGATATGTTGGGAGCGAGTTTCTTCGAACAGTACAACGATTTTAATTTTCCTTTCGAAGAATTTGCTGGTTATGCGCCAAATCTAAGTGCTATGCCGGATACAGCCTGTACGACGTCCAACTCCATTTTTCTTCCACTTAATCAATATGTATCTGACTTAAATACTCCGACAACGCTCCTGAGTTGGAATGTCAATTCAAGTAATCCTGAACTTAATCTTCAGATTAACGATTCCAATTGTAGCCTGTCTATTCTATCCCCAAATGCTGGCTTTAGCTTTGATGAAATAACCGTTAGTGTAATGGACATGGCCAACAATTTGATCCAAGATACGGTAGTTGTGATTTTTTGGAATGAAAATTGTTTATCTAGCTTAAAGGAAACCATTCCCCTTCGCTTAATACTCGAACAGAATTACCCGAATCCATTTCAGCATTATACGACTATTCCATTCCAACTAAAACAATCGGATCAGATAACTTTATTCATCTATACTACAGAGGGGGAACTCATTAAGAAAGAGCATTTCGGCCGATTGCCTGTAGGGGAACACCAGTACTTTTGGACTGCTGCTCAGGTGAATGGCTCTGCATTACGACCTGGCTGGTATTTTTATGCCCTCAGAAACCAAGAGGGAGCAACCCTTGTCAAAAAAATGATTATGATTGAATAGGAGATCGACTTCGTCACTTTTTCGACAGTACCCACTTAAAATTCAGCCCGCCCTCCTCATTATCGGTAGCTCGTAACAGGATGGAAAGGCCGCGTTTTTTGTAGTGCAGCTTTTCCAGAGCGTCCACTTCCTTGCCCTGCCAGAAGAGGTTGGCGACCGGCACTTCAAAGAGCAGGTTCGTATCGGAGGCGCCGCCGAGGGCATAGCGCCCTTCCACGCCAAAGGATAAGGCAGTGGACGCGACAAAGAAGCGGTCAACCAGAAGGTCCTGCCCTTTCAGTTCAAAAGCGTTTTCCAAGGTGGCAAACTGTATATTGGACAAGCCGCGGCTGCGGAGGAGAAATCCCTGCAGGGAATCCAGGGCCGGCAGGTTGATCAGCGCTCCATTTTCCACTTTCAGCCCAAACTGGCCCTTCATGGAGGCGGGCAGCAGGTCATAATTGGCGTTGGCACGGGCGCTGAAGCTAATGTCGGCATTGAGCTGTCCTTCGATATTGCGGGAGGTCAGGCCCTCCTGCCCAAAGTTGTCGAAAGCCAGGAATACCTTGTGGATGTCGGTATTGCGAAACTGTACCTGAACGTCTATATCCGGCTTGTTCTCCTCCAGGCCCTGAATTCGCCCGTTCAGCCGAAAAGCGCCGTCACAAAGGGCCATTTCCGTATCTTCAAAGCGCAACATACCCGGTTTCATCGTCAGCTCGCCCTTTACGTTGGTGGCCCGGAAATTGCGGTATTTCACGCTGTCGATGCTGAGGTGCAGGTGAGCCCGGATGTTTTCCAGGCCGGCATAAACCAGGCGGGTCACTGCGGTCGAATCCTGGGGTTTTCCCGCTGGAGGCTGCAGAAACTTCTGGGGCGCTTTAAATTTACCAAAATCAAACTCGCCGGCGGAAACTTCCAATGAAGTTTCCAACTCCCGGTCGGGCAAAAAGAGGAAGGGCAGGAAGCCATGAAACCTGCCATTGCCCTCCATCTTATTGTCATTCAAGTACAATTGAATGTCTTTTATAAAGAGGTCCTTCTCATCGAATTCAAAACGGGTGTTTACTGCACTGAAGTGGTAACCTTTGGGTTTGTACTCAAAGGCTCCTTCGGTAATATGTCCCGTCCCTTTAAGCTGTGCATTCAGCAAAGCACGCTCTACATCAAAATGTTCCTGCGCCCGCCCTTTGTAATGGAAGTTGACCGCCACATCTCCCTTACTGAACCGGAACTGGCCGGGGGCGAACATTCGGTTCAGCTCCTGCAGCGGCATATCGACTTGTACATCGGCTGCGATATAAGGGTCCGCCAGGTTGGTAACGGACAGGGCCGCATTAAAAGCGGCGGTGCCAAAAAGCTTGCCCGACAATTGTTCTACTTGCACACAGCCATTGGCGGTATCCTGGTTTTCACATGCAGACAATAACCGCCCTTTGAAAGCCACCTCATCGAGAGTCATGGTGCGGAAGTGCAGTTTTT
>JAGQXQ010000188.1 GCA_020436535.1 Phaeodactylibacter sp. | reverse complement strand
CGATCGTTTTTGCCACCGGAAATGAAAATAAAGTAAAAGAAGCCAATGCCGCTCTCAACGGAGCATTCCAGATCATCGGGCTCCGCGATATTGGCTGTGAGGAAGTACTGCCGGAAACCAGCCCTACCCTGGAGGGCAATGCCCTGGAAAAGGCCAGGTATGTGCATCAGCATTACCAGGTGGATTGTTTCTCTGAAGATACTGGCCTGGAGGTAGATGCGCTCAGTGGAGACCCGGGCGTTTATTCGGCTCGTTACGCCGGGCCGGCCAACGATGCTGAGGCCAATATGAGTCTTTTGTTGAATAATCTCAAAGGGGCTGAAAACCGGAATGCTCGCTTCCGGACGGTCATTGCCCTTATTCTCAACGGACGAGAATATACCTTTGAAGGTATCGTCAACGGACAGATCATCCATATTAAAAAAGGCAGGGGCGGATTCGGGTATGACCCCATCTTCATGCCCGAAGGCTTTAACCGAACCTTCGCACAAATGTCCGTTGAAGAAAAGAATGTCATTAGCCACCGGGGCCAGGCCATTGCCAAACTCAAGGCTTTCTTGCAGGAGAGGGGGGAAGGAATAAAGGGATGAGGGTAGCCCTTTGAAACCATCCGATGCCCTATCCGTACACCCATTACGGCCTACTCTTTTGACTTCTTCCTCAAATCTATGTATATTATGGAGCCCTAAAAAAGACAGCAGGATAATATGAATTCAGACAATTTCACTCAATACCTGGAAGACCCTTCACGCCTGTATCAGGCTTCCTATCAGGAACTTAAGACCCTCGCCCTGCAATATCCATACTGCCAGAACCTTCACCTGTTACTATTTCAGAAAAGCTTTATGGAGGGGTCCGGAGAATGGGAACAAAACCTGGAGAAAGCTGCCATTTACAGCATTGACCGAAAACATCTTTACCACCAGGCCAGGAAGCTTGACAAAAAGGCAGAAGAAACTGACAACTTCTTGTTAAGTGAAGAATTTTTGGAGCTCAAAAGCCTGGACAGCCTACATTTGGAAAAGGACTTATTGCCCAAAACCGACAAACCAGTTTCGGAAGAAGCCAACCTCCAACTCGAGTTCGGCCCCATGCCCCAGGAGCCATCTGCGGAAGAAAAACCCCACCTGGCATCCTTGCTATCCGGTGATTTGGAAGACGAGGAGGAGGCTGAAGAGTTATTTGAAATAAGCGCGGGCATTGCCCCGCAGGAAGACAATGGGGCCTACAGAGAAGAACCCGGAGCGGTGGAACCAGAACCCGTCAGCGACGAAAAGCCCAGCCTGCACAGCAAAGCCTCAGAGCCAAGGCTTTTTTCTTTTGAAGTGGAGGAAGAACTGATCAGGGCTTCTTCGGACCTTCTTTTTATTTTGGAATCTGAAGAAACGAAGTTCCATCCTTCCCCAAACGCCTCCCCGCAACAAAAGAAAATGGGAGGCACAGCCGATACTCCCTCCCGGAAAAAAAGCCGCCCCCCCCTGCTCAGCCCCGAATTAGCTGCACTGAAGGAAAAACCGCAGAGCCGGCCTCCGCTCCCGGTTGACACACAGCCGGAAGGAACCATTGATTCGCCCAAACCGCAACCCAAAAAATCGTTTACCAGCTGGATCGAAAAATTTCAGGCCCCCAATATTCAGGTGCGCCTCAGTGAGTTGATGGAGTCCAAAAAAAGAGAAGATTCCAAAAGAAAGCGGAAAAGAAATAATAAAAAGGGGAAAGCAGGGAAACCCAGCCCTCCTGGTGTGGGCCGCCTCGCACTCAGAAGCATTACTGAAAATAAGGAGATCCTTTCCGAAACTTTGGCCGAATTGCTGGTTTCGCAGGGGGAATTTCACCGGGCTATTGAAATGTATCAGGGGTTAATGTTGGTTTTTCCCCAAAAAAGTGATTTCTTTGCGGAGAAAATTGAGAACTTAAAAAGAAAGTAAGATATGTTAACTGCTATGACCGTGTTGATCGCCCTGGTGTGTGTTCTGCTGATGGGCGCAGTGCTGATCCAAAATCCAAAGGGTGGCGGCGTGGACTCCACCTTCGGTGGATCGCAGGCTAACCAAATGTTCGGAGCAGCCAAGTCTACGGACTTTATTGAAAAAATAACCTGGTATCTGGCTATCGCGCTCGGTATCCTTTGTATCATTACCGCTATGATGGTAGGTGGCGGCACCGAAGCCGTCGACCCGCTGTTGTCTCAATAAGCTATCTATCGCCCGGCACCAAAAAAAAGGCCTGAGGACATTTCTTCAGGCCTTTTTTCTTTTCCAGTCTTGTCAAATTGTCCATTCCTTACATCGAAAGAACAGCCTGGCCGGATTACTTTCAGCAATTGGCGGAAAAACCTGAAATATTGTCATGAATTTCAATTTGGCATACAGTATGATAGAGGATGATTGACTTCCTGTAATCTTTGCAGGAAGAGTATCCTATTTATTTAACAAAACTGAATCATAAAAGCTTGTAACTATGAAGCCCATTAATGACAGAGTAGTGGTCAAGCCTGCTCCGGCAGAGGAAAAGACTAAAGGTGGGATCATCATTCCGGAAACTGCTAAAGAAAAGCCCCAGCGCGGCAAAGTCGAAGCAGTAGGCCCGGGAAAAGATGGTAACCTCATGACCGTGCAGGTTGGCGATATTGTACTCTACGGGAAATACGCCGGCCAGGAACTTCACTACGAAGGACAAGATTACCTTATCATGCGGGAAGATGATATCCTGGTAATTCTGGAAGGTAATGAATAACCTCCAGCCCTGTAATGACAAATTTTCCAAAACAAAAAATCCAACCTAAAAATGGCTAAAGAAATTAGCTTTGATAGAAATGCAAGAGAAAAGCTTCGGGCAGGAGTCGACGCACTGTCTAACGCAGTGAAAGTAACGCTCGGCCCCAAAGGACGCAATGTCGTGATCCAGAAAAGCTTCGGCGCCCCGCAGATCACAAAAGACGGCGTGACCGTTGCCAAAGAAATCGAGCTTGAAGATGCCGTTGAAAACATGGGCGCCCAGATGGTAAAAGAGGTCGCCTCCAAGACGGCTGATATCGCCGGTGATGGGACCACCACGGCTACCGTTCTGGCACAGGCCATGATCAACGCCGGCTTGAAAAACGTCACGGCAGGCGCCAACCCCATGGACCTCAAGCGCGGTATGGACAAAGCCGTAAAGGCAGTGATCGCAGACCTGCAGAAGCAGTCGGAAGTGATCGGCGATGATTTTGAAAAGATCAAGCAAGTTGGCTCTATTTCCGCCAACAACGATGAAGAGATCGGCAGCCTGATCGCGGACGCCATGAAGCGCGTATCCAAAGATGGTGTCATCACCGTTGAAGAATCCAAAGGTACGGATACCTATGTTGAAGAGGTTCTGGGTATGCAATTCGACCGCGGCTACCTTTCTCCTTACTTCGTGACCGATACCGAAAGTATGACCACCGAGTATGAAAGCCCCCTCATTCTCATCCACGACAAGAAGATCTCCAATATGCAGGATATCGTTCCCATCCTGGAGAAAGTCGTGCAGGCCGGCCGCCCACTGCTGATCATCGCTGAAGATATTGAAAGCCAGGCCCTCGGCGTACTGGTTGTCAACCGCCTTCGCGCTCAGCTGAAAGTCGTAGCCGTCAAAGCTCCTGGCTTTGGCGACCGCCGCAAGGCTATGCTGGAAGATATTGCCGTCCTGACCGGTGGCACCGTAATCAGCGAAGAGAAAGGCTACAAGCTCGAAAACGTCAGCATGGAGCATTTGGGCCGCGCTGAAAAGATCACAGTAGATAAAGACAATACGACCATCGTTAACGGTGGTGGAGATGAAGAGCAGATCAAGGCACGTATCAACCAGATCAAGGCTCAGACTGAAACGACCACTTCCGATTATGACCGCGAAAAGCTGCAGGAACGGCTGGCTAAGCTCGCTGGTGGTGTCGCCGTGCTCTACGTCGGTGCTGCAAGTGAAGTGGAAATGAAAGAAAAGAAAGACCGCGTCGATGATGCCCTGCACGCTACCCGTGCAGCTGTGGAAGAAGGTATCGTCGCCGGCGGTGGTGTAGCGCTGGTTCGCGCGATGGAATGCCTCAGCAAGGTTAAAGGTGTTAATGAGGATGAAACGATCGGCGTGCAAATTGTCAAAAAATCACTGGAAGCACCGCTTCGCATCATTGCTGACAATGCCGGAGTGGAAGGCTCTGTTGTCCTTCAACGCGTGTTGACCGAAAAAGGCAGCTTTGGCTATAACGCCCGCACTGACGTCTTCGAAGACCTGAAAAAGGCAGGGGTTATCGACCCGACCAAAGTAACCCGCATCGCACTGGAAAATGCCGGATCTATTGCCGGTATGGTCCTGACCACAGAATGCGTCATCAGCGACAAACCTGAAAAAGATGGTGGCGGAGGAATGCCCGGAGGAGGAATGCCTGGAGGCATGCCCGGCATGATGTAAGCCGATCCTTGCTTTTTCAAAGAAAAAAGGCCCTTCCATTTTATCAATGGAGGGGCTTTTTTAATGTTCCGGAAATACGGATCCAGCCATTGCCATTGCTTCCTGAAAGGCCTCCATATCTACGCCGGTTTCGATGCCTTCATCTAAAAAATAAAATAACATATTCTCTGTGGGCATATTGCCGGTGAGGTCATCTTTTGCCATGGGGCAACCGCCATACCCCTTTACCGCCCCATCAAAACGGCGGCATCCATTCTGGTACGCAGCCGCTATTTTTTCTTCCCACTTGCTGGGGACCGTATGAAAATGAGCGCCCAACTCAATATCGGGATAGGCGGGAGTGAGGTTACTGAACAGATAGCTGATGCTTTCTGGGCTTGCCACGCCGATGGTGTCTGACAGCTGGAGGATCGAAATTCCCATTTCCACAAGGCGAGTAACCCAACGCTGGACGATCTCAACATTCCATGGGTCACCGTAAGGGTTGCCAAAGCCCATCGAGATATAAACGACTAATTGTTTATTATGTGCCAGACAAATTTCCTGTATCTGTTCTACCCGGCCTACTGATTCTTCAATAGTAGCATTGGTATTGCGCAATTGGAAGGTTTCCGAGATAGAAAATGGATATCCCAGATAGCTGATCTCCTCAAACTGAGTAGCATCATTTGCACCGCGCTGGTTGGCGACTATGGCGAGCAACTTGCTGTTGGAACCACTCAGGTCGAGCCGGCTCAACACCTCCGCCGTATCTTTCATTTGCGGAATGGCCTTGGGAGACACAAAACTCCCAAAGTCAATCGTATCAAAATTGGCTCTTAGCAGTTTGTTAATGTACGTGGCTTTCTTTTCTGTTGGGATGAATTCTTTGATGCCCTGCATAGCATCCCTTGGGCATTCAATTACTTTGACCATGGATGGTTAGAGCTTATTTTTTAAACACTGCTTAAATTTGTGTTTTAGACGATGGTCTTATTATCCTCAAAATTATCGTTAGCCAAATTACACAAAAACACGCTTTAGTTTTACATACCATTGTAAAACTGTTCTTTTTGAAAAAAGAATGCTCCCCTCCTTATGGATAATCTCTTTTAATATAAACTATCACTTTTCAAAGATGTTTTATCCAAAAAACCATGAATAAAGGCATATTCTCCCTCTTTGGGTTCTTACTGGCCGGGCTGGGGTTCCTCTCCATTGTACTCAGCCTGGTAGGCGTACAGTTTGCATTCCTAACCTGGCTGGACTCCTTCGGCCGGCTATTCGGATTCGTAGCCAAACTCATTATGATCATCGCAGGTATCCTAACCCTTTACATCGCACAAAGTGATTTTAAAGGGGAAAAGGGCCTGGGTGAATACTGACTTCAATTTCTCTTTTCTCTTTACCTCCTTTCCGTTATTACTTCCCTATACGATTCCACATTGAGGCACTTTGTTCTATAAAAAAGGCCAGGCAGCCCCGAGGGGCCACCTGGCCTTTA
>JAGQXQ010000667.1 GCA_020436535.1 Phaeodactylibacter sp. | reverse complement strand
AAGCCGCCGGCAGTATTTCCTGCCCCTTTTGCGCTACCACCACCCGGGTGTCATTGGAGTGAAAACCAATGCCGGATTTTAAAAAGAACTGCCAGTTGCGGTTGGGGTTGTAGAGGAAGTTGAGTTTGGGGCTGGCAAAAAACTTATCTTCAGAAAGGGTGCGATAGTTGAGAGCCAATTGGTTTACGTAATCGAATTTAAAATAATCGATCCGCAGGCCAGGGTTGATCAACACCTTGCCGAGATCGAATTCCGCATCGACAAAGCTGTAAACATTGGATTCATTAATATCTCCCAGGGCAATGGGTTCGAGGGTAGCCCGCCGGTTCAGGGTGCGGGACAACTCATTGCCTTTAACCAGGTCATAGCGCAGGCCAGCGCCTCCCTGTATATTGAAGGCGGCGCCGCTCAACTGCATCTGCCGGTGTAACACACTTTCCAACCCAAAGATATTCCTTGCTTCCTTTTGCCGGATCTGGTCTCCGTTGACGGGGTCATTCAGAAAGAAGGTGAAATTGGAATAGAGCTCAAAATCGTAATTCGTGAAATAAGCCCGGCTTTTGACAAAGGCATCTCCGGTAAGTGCCTTGGTATGGCTAAAAAGAATATTGGTCCGGCTGGTCGCGCCCCCTTCGGTATCGTCGATGGCGCCGAAACGGCCGATCAGGCCGGCATCTACCGCCCGCTGGGGAACCTGCCCGGAGGCGTCCCACTTGCTACTAAAATGCGAAGCGGAAAAACTCAGCTTATCATTGTTGGGCAGGTTGGCGGTGTATTTACCCAAAAGGTTGATCCGGTTGAAGTTTTGGGAAGACTCGAAGGGGCCGTCGGTCAAAACGTATTCCGCCCCCAGGTAAGCATGCTGATTAGAGGCATCGCCCAGCAGGTCGAACAGAGCCACCGTCCTGAGGGTATTGAATTGGCCGTATTCCACCGAGGCCAGGCTGTTATCTAATTTCTCCTTCGTCTGAAAATCCACATAACCGGCTGTAGCGAAATTGCCTTTGGCAGCATAGTAAGGGCCTTTGCCGAAATCGATGTTTTCAATAGCTTCCGGGATCAAAAAGTGCAAATCGGCATAACCTTGTCCGTGAGCGTGCGAAACCATGTTGACCGGCATGCCATCCACAGTGATACTGATGTCGGTGCCATGGTCGATATCAAAACCGCGCAGGAATATCTGCTCGGCCTTGCCACCGCCGGCGTGTTGGGCAATGAAGAGCCCCGGCACTTTCCGCAGTACCTCCTGGGAAGAATTCACGGGGTTATTTTTCAGGTCGACGGTAGCGATCTGATTTAAAGTGCTGATCTTTTTAGAAATGACGACCTGCTCCAAAGTGATGGGCGTTTCGTCCAGCTTCACCATAAAACGCTGGCTGAAATCTTCCTCCTCCAAAACCAGTTGCCGGCTTTTGAAACCCACAAAACTGACGTTGATCGTATCGCCGGCCTGCAAGCCGGCGAGGCGAAAAATGCCCAGTTCATTGGTGTGGGTATGTTCAATGTCAGCGTGTTTGATAACATACGCATCCTGAATAGGGGTTCCGTATTGGTCCAATACCTTACCCTCCAGGATTTGGCCGAAAAGGGCGGTGGAACTAAGCATGAAAGCTATAATAATGAATATTGGTCGAGACATGATATTTTTTCTTTGAAGAGTGTACTCAATCCACTCCCAGGCTGTGCAAGACAAGCGTGGACAGCGGGAAAAAAGGAATGAAAAGTTTTGAAATAGGGTGAAAAGGGTGATCAAACGAGCCGGGGAGGCGGCGTAGGCACAGAAAGGTAGACAAAATACGGCCTGAAAGAGCGGTGTGTCCTTTCCGGCAATCCTGCGTCTAATTCTTTAGCCAGTTGAAAGGATGCATGCGGACATTCCGCAAACTGCTTCTTCAGCGCCTCGGCCT
>JAGQXQ010000187.1 GCA_020436535.1 Phaeodactylibacter sp. | reverse complement strand
GGCTCTTTTACAGCCATGCTGCGTTGCTCCTTCCTTCCGTAGCGAAGGCTATGGTCGGTCGTCGCGCCTTGCCTGGCCGCAAAACAGCCTCAAATTATTGACCAACAACTTCGTTCCCGGCGCACTAGTGTTCCAGTACCCACTCTTGCCCCCATTGTATGGTGAGAAACCACCGTGGGGGTAAACAGAGCTTCTACCACCAATTGTTAGCCGCCGTACAGGTTCACCCAGAACAGGCTACCGTTTTCCCATTGGGCGCCGAAGCGATTGTCAACGGCGACGGCGCCAGGAAGGACGACTGCGAGTTTAACGCGGCTAAACGCCTGGTTCCGCAATTGCGCCAAAGCATGCCTCATGGCAAGCTCCTGCTGAACCATTTGGTTGATAACCCGGGCAATTAGGCCATACGTCAGTTCATAAGCCCGTTGCATGTCATCCAGGTGCTCCTGCTGCCCCAGCCGGATCAAATTCGACAAAGAGCGGCTGTTAGGGTAGGGGAGCGAGTTTTGCGACCTTCCAATACATTCTCAAGGCAGGAAGTAATAGCTTTAGCGTCAATTTTGGAGCAAGCCTTCATTTCGGCTTTAATGGTTTTTTGGAGGCAGGAGTCGATCAAAATATCCCAGGCCTATTGAATTTAATGGGCTCGCCCCTTTATTTTTCCGCCGATAATTCGTATATTTAAATGATTGACCACGCCCTCGAGACTTCCATTTTTTAACCCCTAAAAGTCAATATTATGCCCTCCCTGGAAGTTGTCATCGGCCTCATTCTCATCATTCTTTTTTACAGCCTGCTCGCCACAATTGTGATGGAGCTCATCTCCAATTTCCTTCATTTGCGAGGGCGGCACCTGCTAAAGATATTGAAGAATATCATGGCGGCGGAAAGCGAACAAGAATTAAAGGAATTCTTGGCCAATCCGATGTACGAGCAACTGGCGGGAAAATATTTTGGCAAGACGACGCCCCCTTCCTACATCAGTTCCGGCAATTTCCGGTCCATACTGTTGCACCTCATTTCCGTGAAAAAGGAGGCAACGAACTTCCGAGAAAAGATCGGCGCCGTTTCCGACCCGAAACTCAAGGCAGTATTGATGCAACTGTACGAAGAAGCCAACGAGCGTTTCGATACTTTTCAGGATAAAGTCGAGGAATGGTACGATGAGGTCATGGAGCGGGCCGGCGGCTGGTACAAACGCCGTATCAAACGCATTTTGCTGCTGGTAGGCCTGGCCGTGGCCATCATCTTCAATGCCGATACGCTGGCCATTTATTCCAACCTGGTCAGCAATTCCAGCGTCGACCTGGAAAAGCTGGTGGCGGTGGCTGAAGCGGTTTCTGCCAATGAATCCCTGTCCTCACCTGCATTACCAGATACCGCAGCTACGGTTGTCTCCGATACCCAATCCGGCCTGAACCAGCAAGTCTACCAACTGATCGAAGAGAACCTGGAACAGTCTAAAGATGCTCTCGGCATTGGCTGGACGAGCGTTAATTTCTGGGGTTTACCGGGGGGCGACAAACTCTGGAAGATATTCGGCTGGATCATTACCGGCCTGGCCATTTCCATGGGTGCGCCGTTCTGGTTCGACCTGCTGAAGAAGGTGATCAAGGTCAAGGATGCCGGGGGATATACGATATCCAAAGCCCGGACGCTGCTAAGCGGTAGCGGGGCTAAGGATACTTCTGGCAGCGAAGGCAATATCACATCAACTCCAAAACCGGTAGGATAATGAAGATCCGATTTCTCAAAGACACCAATATCCGCATCTCTAATGCTGATTTGAAAACACCTCCGCTGGGCAACATGAACAAGGGGGCGGCCATTGAAGTAGAAAACCAACCGCTGAAAGGAGCCGTTTTGGATGGCGTCTCCCTCTGGTACCGGGATGCCCACGGCTGGTACTACTGGAGCGGAGCGGCTGAAGTTGTAGAGGAAAAAACGACACCTGAACTCCCCGGGGAAGCCATTCTTGAGGATGCCCAGGACCTGATCGAGGCCAACATTGGTGAAGAGGAGGAACCGGTAGTGGAACCGCCGGAAAAAGGCTCGGCAACCGGTGCTCTGCCACTGAAAGAAGTGGATGCCGAAGTGCCCATAAGGGACTCCACCTTAAAGGAGGAGGCGCCGGAGGAGGAACAGGCAGAATCGCCTGCCGAGGACGAAATAGCACCGGAAACAATGGAGGAAGGGCCGGAGGCCCCGGTCAAAGAGGCCCTTTTCCAGGCCCTTGATTTTAATGGAGAGCAGATGAACTGGGGCATGCGCGCCCTACAGATCGTTGAATACTTCTGGAAAGAGCGTGCCCTGCACGGCGAAGGCGTCAATGTGGCGATCCTGGATACCGGCATCGACCTGTACCACCTCGACCTGCGGGAATCAGTGGCCGCTTACCGGAATTTCTGTGGCGGCGGCCCGGAGGCCATTCACGACCTGGACGGCAACGGCACCCGCTGCGCCGGCCTGATCGCTGCCCGTGGCCGGGAGGCTGTCTGGGGGATAGCCCCCAGGGCGAGTTTACTGGTGGGCAAGATCATGAACAACCTCTTCGACATCAGTTTTGCCCGCCTGCTGGAAGGCATCGACTGGGCCCTACAATGGCCGGTGGACATCATCTACACGGGAGTAGAGATCAAAGACAACTCGCTGCCCCCCGAGCAGGTGGAGCAGCTGAGGATGATATCTGACATCCTTCTGGAGCGGGGTATCCTGCTGATCGCTCCCGTCGGCAACTCCCAGCTGGTGAAGCCGGAAAACCGCCTGCCTGCCGCCCTGCCCGGCTGCCTGTCGGTGGGCGCCTATAACCGGCAAAAGCAGCGCTTCCGCACCTCCCTGCGCAGCAATACCCTGGACATTATGGCTCCCGGCGAAGGCCTGCTTGCCACTGCCCCCGACGGCAAAGTGGAACGCGAATACAATGGCAGCCACGCTGCTGCTGCATTTGCAACCGGCTGCATGGCCCTGGCGGCTCAGCATATCCGCGAAAATGGCATACCCGTATCCATTGCTGACCTGATCTATCTCATCCGGGAAACCGCTTTGGCGAAGGCCCCCGGGGACAAGTGCCAAGATGTGGATTATGGCTGCGGCTTTTTTAATCCGATCGGGCTGATGGAAAGGCTGGGCCGGGATTAGTCAGATTAAAGGATTACCAGGATTAATGGGTTTCACCTCCCGATCTTTTCCTCTTTGGATAGTTCTTTCTGGATGGCTGCCCGTATCATATCCGAAGTGATGGTGTGTGTATTCCGGCTAAGGGCTTCCAGGCAGGTGGTCTGTACGATGTTCATGATGTGGGAGCCGGTGAGTTCATGTTGCTGAGCGAAGCGGCGAAAGTCGACGTCTTCAGCGAAAGCCACGTTCCCGGGAAAGGCTTTCTGCCAGATACGCAAGCGTTCGGGCATGGCAGGGACGGGGAAGTAAATAATGGAATTGAAGCGCCGGATGAAAGCCTCGTCGATATTGCTTTTGAAGTTGGACGCCAGGATGGCCAGGCCCGGGTAGAGTTCGATCCGTTGGAGGAGATAGGACACTTCCTGGTTAGCGTATTTATCGTGGGCGTCGCGCACGTTGGTACGCTTGCCGAAGATGGCGTCCGCCTCGTCGAAGAAAAGGATCCAGTCCTTGTTCTGGGCTTTATCGAAGAGGGTGGCCAGGTTTTTTTCCGTTTCGCCGATGTATTTGGAGATCACCATCGACAGGTCTATCTTGAACACTTCCCGGCCGGTGTATTTGCCGAGCAGGGAGGCCGTAAAAGTCTTGCCCGTGCCGGGCGGGCCGTAGAAGAGCGCCCGGTAGCCCGGCTTCAGCTTTTTGTACATACCCCAGTTGTACATCAGGGTATCGTTGTACTGCACCCAGTGTTCCAGCTCCCGGATTTGCGAGGCGGTATAGTCGTTGAGCACCAGGTCGTCCCATTCCAGTTCGGTGGTGAGGTGCAGGGCCGGGAAATTGGTGGTCAGGCGGGGGATGGGTATCCGGCCGATGGTAAACAGCTCTGTATAATCCGGATCGAGGATGAGGCGGCCGCTCATAGGCGGCTCGCCGGGTTTCATATCTTCCAGGTAGAGGATCTTTTCCCGTTCGAAGAAGTGCCCGGCGCTGAAGAGTTGCTGCACCTCGAAGCGCCGGTTCAGGTCATTGCCCGCCAGGAGGAACAACACCGTCTCCCCGGTGGGGATGGTGCCCCGGTGATTTTTTCCCTTGATGCCGCCGATGGCCGGAAATTCCCCTCCCTTGGGCAGGTATTCGGAGATGAGAGCGTCAAAGAAATGGGGGTAGACGTTGGGCGCCAGAGCCATCAGCAGGGTGGCCAGTTCGTCGCGGGTGGGGCGGTAGTTGTGCAGAAAATAGGTGAAGGGGGAGCCGTCGTCTTCGCTGAAGGATGGCATGGGCGCCGGCTCGGAAGGGCGGCCTTCGTTCTTCAGTTCCTGCTCCAGCCGCCTGCGGACGAGCTGTTCGAGGAAGGAGAAGGCATAAGTGAGATTGGTATGGGGCATGGTTTTGAATTTCAGTATTATTTCAGCGCCGCCAGTGCAGGCGTAGCGTCCAGAGGATACGTCCGGATCAGGTTGTCCATGCCGCCGCCGGAGCGGTCGTGCAACAGGGCCTTGGCGCCGTCAGGAGCCACCAGGGACACCTTCAGGTCGCCGATATAGGTATGGGTAATGTCGATCGATACTTCCAGGCCCCTGATCCGGCCTTCCCGGGCCAATTGCAGGCTGCGCTCGATGCCCTCCGGCTGGTTGTCGGGGATCGTAACCCCTGGCTGCTCGGCGATCTCGATCATTTCCGTGGGGTCGATCAGCAGGTGTAGCGACCAGCTATTGAGCTGCCCGCGGTCCATAGCTGCCTGGCCTTCTACCTTTAAAACCCAATTGCCCAGGATGCTTTCTCCATTGAGGGCATTCAGTTGGGGTAGGCTTTGCAGATCGTAGGTTTGCTTCAGTCCATTTTCACTCCCACCCTTCCGGTTGTGCAGGATCACCGTTTTGCCCGAAGGCGGCGCCAGGCTGACGACCACCCCCGGCCAATCGTCTATCGGGGTAGAACCCCAGGAATTGGACAGGATATCGACTTTGTCTGCTACATGATCAAGCGCTTCTATCAGTTTATCTTCATTGACAAGAAGGCCATATTGGTTCGATTCCCACCTGATAGGCAGCAGCCGACAGCCGGGAGCCGCACCCACCGTATGGGTGGCGTCCACTTCTCCGGCGATGACACCGGCCACCGAGGTGCCATGGTTTTCACCCGATACGTACATGTTTGTCGGCCGGGCGTCAAAGTCATCACGGGTGATCAGCCGGTTGCCTTTGAAATAACCCCAGGAAGCGAATTTCTGATCCGAATTAAAATCGACATGGTCCATCCGGCAGCCGTCGTCGGTAATGCCAACGACCACATCGGGGCTGCCGTAGTGGCCCAGCAATTGCCAGGCCTCTTCGCAGCGGGTGGATGAACGGAGGTCGAAATCCAGATTGAGATGGTGCCGGTGTAAGTGCCATTGCTCGAAATACTCGGGATCGTCCGGCAGCTCAAAGTCATATTTTTTCATCCGATGGTTGAGGGAGTGATCGGCCAGTTCTACCAGCGGTTCGTCTTCCGTCAGCCGGACCACTACCTTGACCGGGTTCATGCCGGTGTGGTCGGTGAGTTGAAAGAGGTAATCCCGCTCATTGTACTTTTTCTTTTTCACCAGGGCGTATTTCCCGGCGAAGGTATCCACCTCGGCTTCCGAAATGCCCTCTTTAAAGGTGATGAACAAACGGTCGGTGATCAGAAACTCTTCTTCTGTCGCCTCGCGCACGTAGGCGTGGTGGGTCGGCGCTACCTCGCGCAGCCGGCTCATGGCCGGTTCCACCTCCGCCGCCGTCATCCGGATGCGGGTGGACGCAGGAGAGACCTGCTCGACGGTTTCGAAGCCCATGGCCTTAAGCTGTTCCGGCTTGACCCTGGCCACAATCTGATCCGGCATTTTCCGGAGGGGGGGCTTTTTACCATTGCGGTAAGTGTAGGTTGATGAATTGTTGGTAGGCATGGGCATTTGGTTTTTGTGGTTCAAGGTTCAACTTCCCCCCCTTCTTCCCGTAAACATCCTCTTTTTAAGGTACGTTTTTCCAAGCGTTTTTTCAAGTAAATTTTCAGTTAAAAAGGAAGGGAAAAAGCCCGGGCTCAAAAAATTAAATTACAACTTAATGCATTGAAAATCAATGATAAAAATCACTTCTTTTCTTGAAAGAATTCATTCGGGATGTGAAGAAAAAAGGAGATATTAAATTAACAAAATAACTTAATGGAAACGTTTCTGTTCAAATTACGCAAAGATGTTGGAGCTGGGAAAGAAAAGGAGGTAATAGAGAAACTCCTCGATCTGGCAACCAAAGGCCATCCCAAGTTTACCAACGAGATCCTCCTCCTGAGCAAGCGCCGGGAAGAAGTGCAACACAAAGAGCGGCTTGGAGTGCTTTCGCAAGAGGAAGCCCGCGAAAAGATAAAGATCAGCGCTGCTATCTTGTCCCTAATCGATGAAATGGATAAAGACCAGGGCATCAAAAACTACTTGTTTGAACAAGTGGTGGACTCTGGAAAAGTTGCCTTCTATGCCCAAGATTTTGAAAAAGCGCTTGACCTGCTCACCGAAGCAATTACTTACAAGGTCGATCCTGAAGTTTTCTCGATGCTGAATACCTGCAGGGAGGCATTAGGGCTGTCGCCCATTGCCAAAGAGCAAATTGGCTCAGCCCCTGATAAAGTGCAGGCAGCCCCTCTATCATCGCTTCCAAAAAACAAAAGGGAAATCCCTGTAAAGGCAATCCTGTTCGCTGTGGCCGCAGTGGCAGTCATTGCGTTTGGCGTTTTCGCAATGATCAATATTATTGGAAGTGGCAAAAGCACGGATAATGGGAAAAACTCAGACAATACAGAGCGCACCGAAACCGGAAGGGCTGAAGGCGCCAACGGGGAGATTAATATTGAAGAGCCTGCAGATATTGAAAGGCGTACCGATACCAGTGGGAGGACAGATATCGCTGAAAACGGGGAAAACAGGCATGAAGAATATGTTGAAGCCCCAAAACCCGATTTAGTGGTCAGGGGCCTTCAAATTATTCCCGATCCGGCCATCCAGGGAGCGCCGATAACCATCAGGGTCGCTATTAAAAACCAGGGCGAGAAAAGAGCCGGCCCATTCAGGGTGGCCTGGTGGGCGGATGCCAATTCACCAAGCACTTCTTGTGTCGAAAACATTGCCGGACTGGAAGCAGGTGTAACCGAGACCATTACTATGTCCTACCGCGGATACAATCGGCCATATGAACAAATTACGACCAAGGCCATAGTAGATTTCGTCAGAGAAGCCGAAGAAAGTAATGAAAATAATAACGAGCGGCGGTTTAGCCTTAGCGTGAAGGCGCGCCCAGAGACTCCTCCCCCGCCTACCACTCATGTATTTGAATCTCCGGCCAGGCCGGCGCCTCCCAGCAATTTGCCGGATTTGAGCATTACAAGCTTTATTTTGACCCCTGCGACTCCGAAAGTCGGGGAAAAAGTTGAGATCAAGGTTACAATCAAAAATAGCGGGGGCCGGGCGCCAGGCCTATTTTTAGTCAGTTGGTGGGCTGATGCCTCTCAATCCCAACCCACGAAGGGAAGAAGTGTTTCCGGCCTCGATGCCGGCGCTACAACTACCATAAGCCTTGAATACGACGGTTATCGCGAGGCTAATAACCGCCTGCGGACTAAAGTCCAGATAGATCCCCGAAACCAGATCACGGAGAGTAATGACAGAAACAATGAAAAAGCGATATATATTCAGGTGAAATCGGCCGCTCCACCGCCGCCGACAGTGATCAGGCATTAGTATAGGGTTATTAGTTTCAAGGGGTAATAAGGGGAAGATAAAAGCAAATGCAATGGCAATAAAGATTCTATCCGGCGCCCTGCTTCCGGAATCCATCACCGGGAGCACCACCCTGCACTTCGGAGAACACCGAGTTACAGGCGATGCGGAAGGGGCCGGGATGACAACTATCGGCGGAAGCGGGATTTTTCTCCAACCGCCGGCCGTGCATCTCGCCGTTACCAGCTTTCGAACCCGAACCTGGTGGGGGTGGGTGGGCTGGTTCCGCAGCCTGTGGCGCCCGCCGCGGGAATCCCGCCTGCCCGAGGGAGAAGACTGGCTCGGGTACCGGGGCTTCTCATTGGAAAAAGAAGCCCTCAGCGAAAGAAGCGTCCATATCAACTGGGCATCGGATTGGGCTTCCCGGATCGAAGCGATCGCTTATAAGGTAGAAGGTGAAGAACGCCCGGAAGGTTTCGACGCGGCCGAAGGTGACATCCTCTTTGCCTACGAAGGCCGGCCGATGGTGAAGCTGGTTTATACCGAAACCCACCTGCAGGCGGCGGCAGAGGATCTGGCGGAATATCTGAATCGGCTGACAGGAATTGATTACGAAATATTGCCCGAGCGCCCGGAGGGCCCCGCCGTCATCATCACTACCCCGGAAGGCGCCGGGCTTGAACCGGAAGTGCTCGGCGAAGAAGGCTTTATCATCCGATCCCACCCTAATGAAAGTAACCCCACATTCAACGACCTCTTTCTGGCGGGCGCCTCTGAGCTGGCCACCCACTTTGCCGTGACGCGCCTGCTGGAATGCCTGGGCTGCGGCTGGTATTTTCCGGGGACATTAGGAGAAGTTGTCCCGCCGGAACGCGCCACCCTGTTCGTCCGGCCGCCCTGCCCCCGTACGGGCGAGGTATTTCAGCCCAGTTTCCGGATCCGGGGAGTGCGCGAGCTGAAATACGATGAAGAGATGCGGCGCTGGGGGCGGCGCAATTACCAAAACGTGGTGCGCTTCGGAAGCGACGGGCCGATCCCCGGCGAATACGTGATCAACCGCCGGGCACATAGCTGGGGGCAGATCCTTAGAAATGGCGACGGCTGTGAAGTGTATCACACCGGAGAAGACGGCAAAAGCTACCTCTGCGTTACCAATGAAGATACCGTCACTGCCTTCGTGTCCGGGATCAGGAACCTGGCGGCCTCCCCTCGCGAGGTAGATGCCATCGTGATGATGCCCGAAGACAGCTACCGTTCCTGTCCCTGTGCCGATTGTGAAAGCTTGAAGGACTACGACGGCCCCGAAAACCGCCTGAATTCCGCCCTGATCCTGCAACTGACGAACCGCGTCGCCGGGCAAATCGCCGATTCCCACCCGGGCCTGACGCTTATCATGGCCGCCTACGCCTCCTACCAGGCGCCCCCAGCCGATCCAGCATTGACACCACGAGACAATGTCAAGGTGCTCTTCGCCCAATCCTCCGAACACAACCATGCCCTAACCCATACAGATACCGAAGACTGCATCTTCACCGGCATCAACCGCCGGGTATACGCCGATTATACCGCCTGGCTGGACCGCCTGGGCGACGGCCAACGGATGCTGCTTTACGAATACTACCACCAAAACCGCTGGCTCGGCCTGCCCTGGTCCATGGTGCACAGCATAAAAGAGGACCTCGCGCAATTCCAGGAAGATGGCCTGGCGGGCCTGTGGAGCCAATTCACCGATAACTACGGCACCAATGGCCTGGCGTACTACGTAGCAGCGCGCCTGCTGTGGGACATGGAAGCGGAGCCGGATGATTTGATCCGGGACTACTGCTACGGGCTTTTCGGCCCCACTGCCGGAGAACATCTATACGACTATTATACCGCCATGGAAGATGCCGCCACCGCATCCGGCCTGGAATTGCCAGGTGGTGGGCTGAATAATCCCTACTGGGAGGCGATGTGCCTGTTCACACCCGGCCTGCTGGATACGCTGGAAGAGCATCTCCACCAGGCCTCCATCACGAGGGGCCTGTCCAGCGAGCAATACCTGCGGGTACAGGGCATGCAGCACACGCTGGCGTACACCCGGGCCTTACTCGATTGGATGTGGGAAATCCACGATGCTGTCGTAGATGAAGCAACGGGAACGATGATCCCGCCGCTTTGGGAGGAACATAGCCCCAGCGCCCCGACCCATTGGAGGGAGCTAAAGGCTTCCAGCAGCCACCGGGCCAGAGCCATTTGCCTGCTCGAAACGGGCAGCCCCTGGATCCACCGGCACGGGCAAGAAGGGGAAGACATCAATCAATTGCTCGACGTGCCCGGCAAGGCCTGGAAGGCGATGCGACCCCCGCTGTGCACTCCCCGCTGGCGGGGCGATCGGGACCCCGTGCCGGCGCCTGAATCGGGGGATTTGGCGCTGGTGGTGCATGGCTATAATTTTTTCCCGGTTCACGAGGATGGATCGCCGGTGGAAGGGATTGATTATCAGTTGTCCTTGTACACCCCCGGGGGAGATGGCATTTTTCAGATTTCACTGGCGGATCAGGAAAGATTCGATCGCCCCACCGCTGATGAGTTGACCTTTGTGTCTACTTTCGTGCTGGCAGGCATTGCCCTGGAAGCCGCCGGCCCCGGCCCCTGGGAGGTGAAGATTGAAAATACAAGGGGGGCAATCCCGGCCAGGGCGCATCAGGCAAGGCTCTACGGGCTTTGGCTGGCGCCAGCGGGTTCATTGCCTGCGCCTGAGCATTGGGCTTTGTTTTTGGAACGGGAAATTGAAGACTTGCGCTCCGCCTCTATTGCTTTTAATGAGTTGCGGGGGAGTGGTGGTTTGTCAGGGNNAGGGGGGTGGGGTGGGGGTTTTGGAGTTGAGCTTGTAAGTTCAGTTTCATGACTAAAACCTTAAATCTCAAATCATGAAAGTGTTTTTTAGGAATTTTTGAGAGGATAATATCCCGTTCTGTTCTATTCCGAAGATTATTAATATTGATAACCTATGAAAACGAATGCTTCCAAAACCTCTTCTTCCAATTCAAATTCGCATGCTTCAAAACAATTTTTCAATGAAGTTGATGAAGGGGTTTATTGGTCTCAAAAAAGGGTCTAAAACCCCGCACTTTAGTGCGGTAAATTTCATTTTGATAAATTTATGCCAAAAGCGGCATGAAAAAATATCGTAGGGGCTCACATACTCACCCGCTTGACGTGCCATTTAGTATGGGTGACGAAGTATCGCTATCAAGTTTTGAAAGGAGAGGTACAAGTACGCTGCCGGGACTTGTTGCTCCAAGATTGCGAGTCTATGGAGATAGAGATACTAAAGGGAGTAGTAAGCAAAGATCATGTCCACATGCATATAGAGTACCCAGCGAAGCGATCAATAAGCGAGATAATGAAGCAGTTCAAAGGGCGTAGTTCCCGGCTACTGCAAAAAGAGTTTCCCGGCTTGAAGAAGCGCTACTGGGGCCAGCATTTATGGGCAACAGGCTATAGTGCCTGGAGTACAGGGAACATCACAGATGAGATGGTTCAGGAGTACTTGGAGCACCATAGGAAACCTACAGATCCGTCTCAAGACAACTTTTTGCTTGAGTAAAGTAAGAGACGACTTTCAGTCGTCCGTCAATCAAACCCACCTATTTTCAATAGGTGGTAGTTTAGTTTTCTAATTCTGAAAAAACGGAACAGCCATTTTTAGCCCATTATCCATTCAACCAAAGTTAACCATTGACCAGCCTAAAGAAGAATACGGACAAGAAGCGGACAAAATGGTTAATAGAGTTAGTATCATGTCTACGAATGAAAATGTTCAGGCAAAATCAGGTGCCACGAAGTCGGGTCATACAGCTATGGAGTAGACCCTAGTTTCTGAAAGAACGACTAATCACGGGGAATCCTTCGAAGCGGTACCCAGGGTCCCTCAGCGCTGCTACTGGCCGCGGCAACCCTTGCAGAAATTATCCATCTACCTAAAAAATAAGGTTCAAACTCAATTAAGTCATCAAGGTTCACCCGGAGAAGTTGACTTCCTTGGCGGGGGTAAGGATCATAAACAAAAACTTGCCCGGATTCATTAACTACCAAAGCAATATCATGGGTAATCCTCCCTTCACGAACATATCTAATACCTTCAAGCTCAACACTCTCATAAGGCACCCCAATAACAAGGGCGACACTCTGATAATCTGATAATTGTTGTACAATTCGGCGAAAACTTTCCATTCCGAAATATTCTCCAGGTCTAGGAAGCCCAGAAACGGCAAGTCGTCCACGGAATCTAGACTCAATTGAAAACAAGTCCCCTATAAAAGTTGAGACACTTGAAACCCTTGAATGACCTAAGGGTTCCAATCCTTGAAGTTCACGCGAAAGTGTACCTAATGATTGATCTTCACCTTGATTAAATAAATCTTGAATCCTATTCTGATGCAGCACGATATACAATGCATCGGCCAAGGTGCTTAAATGGCTAAAATTAGCTAATCTCATATCTCTTTCTGCTAAAATTCGAACCCCCCTTAATTGATCTCTCACTCTATCACGTATATCTTCGTCGAGCGTCTCGTCCTGTATTATTCTAAGCATATACCCCAATGTTTCACTAGCAACATTTGCAATTGCCTCCGATCCGTCTATTATATGGGCCGCCAAAAAACTATTAATTGAACACCGATATTGATCAGCTCTAGATATACTTGACGTATCATATTGTGTGAAATTTTCAAGAATAACTTCGCCATTCCAACCATTTGGAGCTAATAATTCACTCCCACTTATTATCTCAGTATCTCTGGGAATAGAAGGTCTCCTAGTCAAAAGAACCCTTCTGTCAACTATAATAGAAAGATCACGGGCAATTTGCTCTTGTGCTATTTCATCTAACCTACTTGCTTCGACGACAAAGTAGTCCTCCTCTTCTACTTCTAAATCGAATCTTTCGGAATCAAAGTCGCCCGCCACAAAGTGTTCGCGTAAGTAATCTTCAGCTCCAGAGCCAAAAATTCCCACTCGATTTGTCTCTTCTTCATAACAGAAATTTACATCTTCGGGGTGCTCAAATGCTTCAACATTTACTTCTTGTTCCTGTTCTTCTGTCGGTGATGGCGATCTAAGAATATCCAACATTTGACTTCGAATAGCACTATCTAGTCTGTGAAAGGATATGGAAAGTCGATCCCCTCGTCTTGGATGCACACCTCCTAACCTTCTTAATAGGGTTTCTGAATCAGAATCTGGGATCGCTCTAAAGGCAGTTGTTAATTCCTCCCGCCTGGAAAGATTCCAGTGATCCAATATGCCTTGAATCCTATGTTCTGGGGAAGGGGCACTACCTACGCCCCCTCCTAGTGTAGGCATGGCTGAACAAGTAGCAGGTGGCACCCTAAGTGCCAGCCCAGAAGCTTCATGATCTGGACCCCAAATCACACAAATATGAAACCGTGATACGTTTACATGTCGGTAGTAAATCCTCTCTAGATCGCTCAAAAATCCAGGTTGATGGTTCATTCTCCTAACTATACTTGGAGCAACTTGTACGGTATTGAGAACATTATAAAGTTCTCGATAAACCTGTTCCAAGAAGTTGTCTGGGTACTCAGAAGGGCTTTCAATACTTGGCACTCCAAAACTCCAATACTGCCCTCTAATTACAATAAGAAGGTCAGTTGGTCTTCCAGTTCCTTCTACCCTGGAAATCACTCGAGCATCTCTCTGAATCAATGGTTTAGTTTTTAAACCCCTCCCCTGCTGCACCACATGCGCCAACTCATGCCCCAACAACCTCTTTCCCTCCGGAAACCCCGGATCGTACTGCCCCCGATTGAAATAAATATCCGAACCATGCGTAAACGCCCGGGCGTGTAATCCCTCATTCATCCGCACCGCCTCCTCATCCGTATGCACCCTTACCCCACTAAAATCCCGGCCAAAAGCCCGCCCGAAGAAAGCCTGTTTTTCTGCCGCCAGTGGCTGCCCCTGGCCCTGCATACTTTGCAAGCGGCTGCTCAGGTTTGGTGAGGCGGCCATCTCGCTATTTGCTGACTTCCGCATCAAAGGTGAACCAGTTGAAGTTTCTTCTTCCTCTTCCCCTATCCCAGCTACCTGCCGGCTAATCGCTGGAGCTTCTTCAACCGGTAATTCTTCTTCGGGAGCTGCTTCTTGTTGCAGCCTTTCCTCATCTGGGCAGTCCGTGCATTTGCTTTGAATCGTAGGGGTAGGATGGCCATTCGTTTCTTTCATTGATAAGGCCCGCTCCCCCATGGCATCGGCTTCGCGTTCGTACTGGTCATCAGGTTGGCCGATGGTTAATTTGGGATAAATGGTATTTGGGTTAAAAAACCCAGCGACAGGTTTCTTTTGAACGTTTCCAGTATTCTTCTTTTCAACTGATTTCATAACGTAAAATCTAGCTAGCGCCAAAATGGGGAACCATAAGTGACACGGGGAAATACATCATACAGTTCATTCCATCTACTATTAATGTAGCTGATGTTTTCAATTCTAATATTCTCAAACATGGACCTATCTACGTCTTGAGGCCGCCTATTGAGTAAGGGCCAGTAACTATAGACGCCCTCTCCACTTCCCGTTGCTAGAGTTACATGTTCGGTTCCATTAAAAAAAACTAAATCTCCTCTTTGAATTCTAAGATTTACAGGCCTACCTTGGTTATCCAATCTAATGTTTTGTAAAGTACTGCCTCTCCTTATTAGGTCATAAGCTCCTATTGAAGACCTGTTGGAATATAGATCATGAATCTGTCTCCAACTCAGAT
This sequence comes from Phaeodactylibacter sp., assembly GCA_020436535.1. Taxonomy (GTDB): domain Bacteria; phylum Bacteroidota; class Bacteroidia; order Chitinophagales; family Saprospiraceae; genus JACJXW01. The sequence continues at coordinate 16,333 of JAGQXQ010000187.1, read as the reverse complement.
CATTCATTCTATAGGCTGCATACATAATTAATTCCCAACAGTTAAGGCTAAAAGTCCCAGAAGTGATATCAGGTGGACTTGCTTCAGTATCAGCTAAAGCCCATCTCCTAAAATCACTTGGTATAGATACTATTCCTTCTGGTGTCACTCTTTCAAGTTCTGAAGTGGTCCAAACCGCTTGCCTGCCTAGGAGACGCTGCATTCCAAATGATGTGGGGTCATCAATATATTCATGAGGTACATATAATGTCCCACGTCTCGGATGCCGTACGCGAAGAAGAAAATTTCCAATTGCCTCTTGGACTTCAACCCTGGTTCCTCTATTAAAATAACATATTGGATCAGGCCATTCCATACTTGATGGCGAAGCAGATAGGTTTGTTCCAGAAAGCCTCCCTCTGATGGTTTCATCCCAAAAAGGAGCCCTATCCATCGTAACGTAACCATCCCATGGGTATGGCTCACGGATTAATCTTTGAATAGAAGGAGTTGAAGTACTTAGGGCACTTTGTTGAATAGTGTGGGCAGGTTCGTAACTGTCACAAGGGGCTCCTTCGCCTTCCTGCCGCTGCAATCTTTCTCCATTCAGGCAACCCGAACATTTCTTTTGTACGCCCGGCACCAGGTCGGCGCTCGGTTTCGACAAACTACCTATCCCTTCCACCATGGCATTCGCTTGGCGTTCGTATTGATTTTCCGATTTGTTGATAACCAGCTTGGGGTATATCCTACTGGGATTGAAAAATGATTGACTGTTCTTATTACTGAAAAAAGGCGCTGTTTTACTACGATGATACTTTGCACCTTCTAAATTGATATTTTTATTATGACTCCTCATCATTTCTTCTCTTCATGGACTTGTTGTTATCTTCAATTTGATGATTCTTTTTGAGCACTTGTTTACTTATGAAGGTGGAGAGGGCGGCACTGTAGGCCTCCGCCGTCGAAGTGGAATTGTTCCAAGAGTTCCCGCCACCATTCCTGCAAAATAATCATAAGACCAGGCGTTATTGTAGGAAGGCGAACCGGGGTAATTTGCATCTCCAATCTGGAAGTCATTACAACCTCCAACTGCATGAATTGATTCGTGTAATAAAGCTCTTGCTCTTTCTATCGGTCCAATTTGGAAGAAGTGCGGACAAATCCTTGTCCGGAAACCACCAGATGGACACATTTGAGCAGCATCAGGATTTCCATTCCTACAACTGCCTCCTCTATTACATCGATATATAGCTCGAGTGCCTCTATTCAATCTGGTGACAGCTGCTCGCAAGCGATTTCTTATTCTGGTTATATGTGTCTGGCTTGGGTTGTTAAAATGAAGATTAAACGAGCTTCGTATAATCCCTCTTACAGGATTCCCCTCACGAATATTCTCTACTTGTTCGAGCGCCAATCTCGCGTATTCAAGAGCCAGATTGTGGGCATCAATAACTTCTTGTTGAAGGTCTCTATTAGGATCTGTTACTCCGGTAATTGCTCTATTTTCGCAGTCAATTGGCTGGAGCTGAATTATGTTCCTCTTGAACTGCAAAGAACCGGATTGCTGCACCACATGCGTCAACTCATGCCCCAACAACTTTTTCCCTTCCGACGAATCCGGACTATACTCCCCCCGATTAAAATAAATATCCGAGCCGTGTGTAAACGCCCGGGCGCTCAGCCCCTCATTCATCTGCACCGCTTCCGCATCCGTATGCACCCGCACCCCACTGAAGTCCTGGCCGAAGGCCTGCCCCATCGTCCGTTGTACCTGATCCGGCAAAGCCTGCCCTGCCCCCTTACTGCTGCTTAGTCGGCCAGTAAGTTCATCACTGGCATAGGGGACGCCTCCATCCTCCTGCCGTTGCAGGTTTGGGATTGCCGTCTGGCCAGATAACAGCTTGGGTTGCACAACGCTGCTATCCCGGTATTCATTCTCCGCTGCTTCGAGCTCTTCTTTAGTGATCACTCCCAGCCGATACAGGTCTCTGGCCCGGTTCAACCGGTCTTTAGGAGATTGACCTAATGACCTTTCCATTAACTCATCCAGGGATTCGCCTTCTTCCAGCCGCTGAATACCCGGCATGCGATACCCAATTGGCCGTTGCACTTGCAGCTTTGGCTGCGCTATCCTCTCCGAGGCTTCCTCCTCCTCTTCGGGTTCTACTTGCCTTTGCACCCGAACCCCATCCGGGCAATCCGCACACTTCTCCTGCACCCCCGGCGCTGAACTCACACTCGGTTCCGGCATGCTGGCCACCCGTTCCGCCATAGCATCGGCCTCCTGTTCGTATTGATCTCCCGGCTGGCCGATGGTCAGTTTGGGCTGTATGGTGTTCGGGCTGAAAAAGGCCTGCGGGCCGGAGCGGCCGAAGAAGGGGTGCGCGGGCTTGGGGGTGGAATGATGATCTGATCGCTCGATATTCGTTTTCATGGTTCTGTTTTTGATGAAAAAATTCACCTCCACTCCACCTGCAGCAAATGTGCCATCCAGGGCAGCTTCACAACGCCAAAGCCCCAGGGCAGGCGGTCCAGGAGAATGTCTTCGGTTTTGGGTTCCACTTTCAGTATCCAGTTGTCGGCGTATTCATCAAAGTACAGCTTGCCGTCGCGTTGCAGGAAGGCCTGCTGCAGCCCCTCCACCGAAGTGCCGCTCAGGGGCGGCCAGTTGCGGATCACGGCTTCCAGCAACTGCCGGGCTTCGGCTTTTTCCTTTTCTTCCAGGCCGAGGTGCTTTTCTATGGGGTGATCCAGGGGAAGCCCGCAGAGCAGCTTATTCAGGGGGAGTTCATACTCCGGGGGCTGCTCTGCTCCGGTGGCCAGGTACTGTAATAAATGCACGGCCCGCTCCTGAACGGCTTCGTTCCGGAATTGGCCGCTGGACTGTAGCTCGAGCTCTTCGAAGAACAGCTCCAGGTAAGGGGCCAGCAGTACCAGGCCGGCATTGCCGATGAAGAGGGCTTCTTGTTCGGATAAGGCCGCTTCGGGGCGTTTCGTTTCTGCCGGTTTTTTTTCCTCTTCCGCGCCGGCTGCTGGTCCTGTCTCCGGCGCCGACGAGGGCTTCGGTTCTTTCGTTTGCCCGATCGTTTGTTTTTGATCTTTTTTCTGCTCAGTCTTCTCGGCTCCACCCTCATGCGCTACCGGCCATTGCCGAATGTACTGCAACAAGGCTTCCAACACCAGCACGGGGGTGATCTCTTTAGCACCCTGCTTTTCTATCTTTCGCGCCAGTTCGGGCAGGAGAGCCGCCCGGTGGGGGGAGGGTATGTCCAAAATGGCCTCTTTTACGATCTCTTTCAGCACGGTTTTCAGCCCCACTTCCCGGCCCAGGCTTCGAAGTACCTGCCTCAGCACGGCTTCCCGGACGATCACCGGATGCCTGGCCTCAAGTTCCGTCAGTACTGCCGGCGAGCGGGCAGTTTCACTCAGGATGTTTTCCAGCCACTGTACCGGACGAGCCAAAGTGGGGCTGAAGGTTGCTATCATCGCCTCGATGGCTGTGTCCGAAAACTGCCGGGATAGCCGCCGGACGGCCTGCCGGTTTTCCACAAGCGGCGCCAGTTGCCGCCGGAAAGCGGCAGGTTCTTTCTTCAATGCTTCCACCACAGTGGCTTCAAAATTTCGACCCTTTTCCATTGGTATCCACCAGGGCAGGGCGCCGGTGGCCAGGAAATGGCGGAGGGCTTCGGCCATGCTTTGCGCCCCGCTCAGGAACTGTCTTTCCCGGGTGTCTACCTCAAAGGCTGCCTGTACGTGTTGTTCCAATTGGCTTTTTACCTCTTCTACCACCCGCTCCGGAAATTCCTTTTGATAGCGGTCCGTTGTGAAATCCCCCAGGTCCACCTCCAGCTTGTCGATGCGCAGGATCTGCCCATCTTTCACCAGGGTGTCAAACAGGCTCTCCAGGCGCGGCAGCACTTCATGGCGTAGCATGTGCGCCACCTCGTTCTGCACCTCATGCTCGCCCCGGCGCAGGCGCAGGTCAAGGCCGATGTTCTGGCGGTGGATGATATGGAGGTTTGTTGCCATGGTTGCTGGGTTTAGGTTTAAGAAACCTTTCCTGGAAGAGCGAGGTTAGGTTTCTCAAACCTTTGCCAATTTCTTTGCCTGTCCGATCCAGTTTTCTCGTTCGATCCGGTCCGTAGTGATCTTTAGTCGCTCATTGATTGCGGTAATGTCTTTTTTCTTTAGTTTGCTGACCTGTTCGTAGCTCGTAATGCCCATTTCGTTGAGGGCTTTTTCATATTTGGGGCCGATGCCTTTGATCTGCTTGAGGTCGTCTTTTTTACCGGCTTTTTTCGGCCTGGGCGCCGGGCTTTTTGCCGGTTTAGCTTTGGTGGGGTCCTTTTTGCCCGCTTTCGCCACCGGCGCTGCCCTGGAAATTGCTGCTCTGCTAACTGAAATGGCTGGCTCGTCCGAATTGGTGAGAGGCTCCCAGGGGGGAAGTGGGTCTTCGGAACAACAACGGTGGGGCAGGCTGAAATCGGCGACGACCCTCCGGCCATGCTGCATTAAGATTTTAAATGCTTTCAAGTTTGGGTCCGCGACTCCTCTCAGAAGAATATCAGCAATTATGAATTCATCGCTATTTGGAGGGCTGGTGTCGAGAGCAGGAATCTCTTTCAGTAATTCTTTTTTGACAGAAGGCGGCAACAGATACTTCCAAACCAGAATGAAAGTCCCCCCTTGAAAAACGCCGGAATGATGCTCCATGCCCATATTTTTTAAGGTATCCTGATATTCCCCCGGCAAATCCTCGAGTTTCACGGCGCGGCTGCCGAAATCCAGGTTGTAGTTCGCCCGCCACTGTGCTATTTTGTTATGGGCATAGGCATAGGACCGTCCAATATGCCCCTCGATCCGCAGGAAAGGATAAGGAGAGATATCGAAAGCCAGGGGATACAACACATGGGGTAAGCGCGAATAACTCCAGTCCCGGTCGAAGGCGCTGTAGGACAGGTGGTGATCCGTTTTTTCATCGCGGGTGGCGTAGTAATCCCACGAGCGGTACAGGGAGAAAAGGCTGACCGACAGGGGATAGTAGAACGGGATGGCCTGCCTGCCCAGGGGCTCCCGAAAGCTGCGGCTCGGCGTGATCTTGATGGGGAGTTGGTTCTCCCACGGCACGAGTTCTTCCGACTCATCGCACACCCTTCGCCAGTAGCGGCCGATGCCGTTTTCAAAACCTTCTTTTTCTTGGAAGAACTCGGTGAAGTCGTAATCTTCGGCTCTGGGCTCGAAAAAGGAGGCGGCGATCTCATCCGACTGCAGGTAAGGCAGGTCGAAGGTGCGGATCATCATCATCATACGCCAGTGGAGCAGCCTGATACGGAGCAGCCGATCGGCATTGCCATTGTAGATGGGTGGCTGCCGGAATTCGTGCCGAAAAGGGGAGGGGGTATAGGTTGTCGCCCCGCCTTTTACCTTGCCCAGCAGCAGGTGTTTGGGAAAGCCGCTTTCGTCCGGCAGGCAGTGGGCATTCAGGCGGTAGATCTCTGCCTTCAGTTCTTCATAGGCTTTGTACAGATCTCTCATCCAATCGTAAAAATACTGGATATACTCCCGGTATTGGCCGGAGTTTTTATAATGGCTCCACTTGCGCTCCAGGATGTCGATGTATTTTTCAAAGTAGCCGGCCTCCCGGTGGGTCAGGAGCGGGAGGTAGTAGGTATAGAGTTTTTCCAGGGCTTCGGTGAGTTCGGGAATAGCCTCGTCGATAATATTGGCGTATTCCCGCCAGATAAGGGCAAACTCACCCATACCGGCAAACGGCTCCTCCAGATCGTCTGGAATATAGTTTTTGTCTTCTTCCTCATAAACCAATGGATCGTAACCGAACCGCCGGAGCACCAGGTCTTTCAGCTCCAGGGCTTTCCGAAGCAGGGCGTATTCTTTACTGTCTGCCGGGTCGCTGCTTTTCTGAGCCATCCGAAACAGAGAGCGGGAAGGGTGTTCTTCTCTTTCAACCAGCTTTTTGAGGTAATCCGAGCCGGGCCCTGCCTGTAGCAACTGAGCCAGGCTACTCTGTTTGATCAACAGGAATCTGGGGATATATGGGGTAGCATAATCACCTGCCCTTAGGTTTTCGAGGTACAGGATAACTACCTTATCGTTGTAAAAAGCGCCTTCCCGCAGGGCTTCCAGGTTCTGCGGGGTCAGAGGCGTAGCAGTTCCGGGTCCGGTGTCCGGCATAATTTGATCCAGCAGTTCGTAAAGCGACGGCGGGGGCGCCCCGGCCGCCTCGGCCCATGCTGCAAAGTAGCCCTCTGGGTCCTCGTATCGCTTGTAATAGCGGAAGGCTCTTTCCTCCTCACAAGCCAGGTATCCCTTGGAGGTCACGCCGCACCCCTTCCCGATGTGAATGGCACACTGGTTATCGATATGCACCTGAAAGCCACAGGCGATGCCCGTGCCGATCAGGCGGGTGCGCGTCAGCCGGTTCTGACGCTCCAGATGCGGATAAGGCGTAGGTACAGCCTCGTTAAAATTTTGGGTATCGCTTTGTTGTTGTTTCATGGCTGCAGATGGATTTAAAGTTCTTAAAGGCCATTCGTTGGAGGCACAGTGGGTTCAAGGCCCTCTGGGTTATAGGGTCTCCCCCTCTCCAAGTCCCCCTATCTCCTCGTCTCTCCCCCTCACCCCGTATCCTCCTGTTCCCTACACTTCGCTCTTCCCGGCTTTTTCCCCCGGCACGGACACACGAGGCTGCTCAGCACCCGCACCAGTTCATTATTCGGTTCTTCCAGGATGTGTGTACGGGGTTCTTCCGTCCATTCGAAGGTGGTTTTGGCCAGGGCGGCCAGCCATTCCAGGTAGGCCATTTCAAAGCGGAGCATCTCCTTGCGCGTCAGCCAGCAGATGTTGAGGGCGACGTGGGCCGGGGCTTCGCGGCGCAACGTCTGTTCGAAGAGGAACTTGCGGTTCTCGTCCTCGAAGCGCTCCAGCCAGTTGGGGATCAGCACGGTGGCCCAGAAGGAATAGGGGTCTTTTTGCCCCAGGCAATTGATTTCCCCCGAAGGCGGGCTATCTTCGCTTTCGTCCTCCTCACTCACCTCTATTGTAGCGCCGGGGAAATTCTTCCAGTAGTCGGTGGGCAGCAACTCGTAGTCGTCTTCCCGGGGACGGAGCAGGATGTGCTCGACGAGGTGGAAGCCTTCCGTTTCGCAATCTTCGGAATTGGCCAGCCGCCAGATGGCAGCTTTCAGTTGTTCGGGTTTGGGGCTGTCGGACGGAAAGGCCTGCGGGCTTTGGGCCAGCTTTCTGTCCCTCTTGCTCAACAGGTACAGCCGTTGCAGCTCAGGCTGCTCTTCGTCGGCCCCGATCTGGTAATGATCTTCGTCCATCGCCACTTCGGCCAGTTCTTCGCAGGCGGCCGTGGCGTTGGCGCGTTGCCGGTAGGTTTCGACGCTTTCCAGCAGCACCGGGCCGTCGGCTTTTTCTCTCAGGAAGAACCGGTAACTGTCCATGCCTTCTTCCACTACTTCCACGTAATAATCCGGCGGGCAGGAGAGGGTTTTTCGGTAATAATCATCGAAGCCGAGCAGCAGGCTCACCCGTTTTTTCAGGCCGGCGACATTGAGTTGATCCCAGTCGTCCACCTCGGGACAGAAGCGGCCCCAGGAGGCGTAATCGTAGGCTTTGCCGCGTTCACTGCCCACTTCCGGGATGTGCCGAAGCAGCCGCGCCTCATCGCGGATGACTTCCTCCAGGGTTTGGTATTGGGCGATGGCTTCGGTCGCCGGGTAGCGGATATCGTACAGGCGCACCACAAAATCGGTGAACTGCTCTCCGAACCGGGCCAGCAGGTGGTCGAGCAGGGCTTCGCGCCGGAACAGGCGGTGGGTGTCACTCTCCACGATACGCCGCAGGTTCCGGAGGTACTGGTTATCGGGATCGGTTTTGAACGCCTCCCAGGCCGCGTCAGTCTCGCCGGAATAATCGAAGAGCAGATCGCGGACGCCGGGAATTTCATAGAGCGCCTGGTAGAAAGCCGTCTGTTCCATTTCATCCGGAGAAACGCTGAATAGCTTTTTGACCTCATCGAGCGTGGCCAGATAGTTGGCGAGTATCTGGTCGTAAAACATCAGGTAACCCTTCAGTTGCCGGGCCTGGGCGCGGCGCTCGGCCGTCGCGTTTTCCGGAAGCCCTTCGAAGCCGATGCAGTAGGTGTCCGGAAATTCGGTTTGAAGACTGGTATAATCCTTAAAATCCCGGTATTTACCTTTAGGGATGGGCAGGCCGAAGGGGCCCTGTAGCGGCGGCCTTTGGTTCAGCGCTTTCAGTTGCGCCAGCTTTTCCCGGGCCCTTTCCGGATCGGCGAAGGGCTCCTGATTGCCCTGCCGGTAATACAAACGGCTGCAATCCAGCACCGGTTTGTCATCCGCTGCGAGTGGCAGGTACCAATGTTCTTCGCTGAGGTCCAGTTGTCCGTTCTCATCGCACAGGCCAATCATCAGCTCGTTGACGGCTTTTACTTCCTCGATATCGAGCAGGATTTGCAGGATGTCCGATTTGAAGACCAGGCTCCTGAGCTGGGAGGCCTCCAGTTCCGCCTCGTCAATGAAGCCATGCTCCAACAATGGCCCGTTGAAAAGGAGATCGGCGCTTTGGGTTTTGTGGGCGTATTTGAGGAAAAGGCTTTCGTACGCCAGGGCCGGCTCCGGATCAATAAGCCCGCGGATAGCGGCCAGGAAAGCGGCTTTTCCGGTGAAGGCCTGCTCCTGAATAGCCTTTAGCGGCTCTGTTACGGCTGCCGGCGCCTGCGCTTCGGCCAGCGCGGTAAAGGATGCTTCGGTTAGTTTAAAAACCGTGATCTTGTCCAGCATCTCTTCCAGGCTGTAAAAGGGTACGCCGGGAGAGAAATACTGGCCGATGGCGTAGTAGATCTTTGCCTGTAACCACTCGATATCGGCGGTAGACTGCGCCTCGATGTGGGCGCAAATGCCGACGGGCTTCTCGCACACCAGCCTGATATCCCGGAAATCTTCGCAGAGGTTGCGGTTGGCCTGTAGTTTTTCCCAAACCCGCTGTTTGATAGCGGCGACATCGCTCAGGTCATTCAGGTCGATGTTGTCCTCCAGTTCGAGCAGGACGTCGTAGATGCCGCGGAGGATCAACGGCTCATCAGTAGTATTGAAACTTAGACGGGTATTATCGGCATCTGTTTCCAGAAAAAGAGGAGGTTCTATCCCCTCCGCTTTCAGCAACCACGCATTCTTCACCCCCTCCACATCGATGAGTATCTTCCGGAAGTCGTTGTGGGTAACGGGCCGGTTAGTGAGCACCTCGGCGGCGGAAAAGAAGGCTTTGCCCTGCTGGCTGCCGGGAGGGAAGACCATCAGATCGGCCATAGGCAAGTTGGCGCGGTAGCCCAGGTCGGTGATGGCGTAGCACAGGGCTTCCAGGATGGTAATGCCGGGGTCGTGGATGTTGTAATCCGTCCAGATCCGGCTGCCCAACTTTTCGATGTGTTTGATGCCTTCCGCCCGCAATTGTTTGTAGTCCATGCTCTTATGGGGCGGCGCTTGCTTGGAAATGGTGAGATGCTTGGTCATCGGAATTCGCGGTTTTATATTTTACATTCTATTGTTTCAGCAGCTTGGGCAAAGCCCGGTGTCGGTCTCAATGAATTCAATGATCCGGATGTGGTGGTCGATCTGGTTGGGGTCGGTAAGCGTTTCCGGGTTGATGTAGGTCGTCAGGATCGACCGGGCGGTTTGGGGTTTGAGTATGGCTGCTTCTCCTTTCTCGTAAGTTACTTTTTGCCCTTCCGCCCCATTTTCATTCTTTACGTAGTGGATGAGTTCAAAATCAGTTACGATATCGACGTAGTCTCTTTCCTCGATGAAATTTAGGACACTGAAGCGGAAGATCTCCTTGCCGAACGCGATCTCGGCGCTGCTGTCGAAGGCCCAGGGGGCCAGGAATTGTTTCAGCTCTTCGTTGAGTCTGAATTTGAACAGGTTGGGGTCGTAGCCCGGCCTGAACTGCACGCAGCAACACACCTTTATGGGTTCGTAAACCGGGTTGACGACCTCTAAGGTATCGTCCTCCTCCGTCAGCCCGGCCACCATCGGGGTATTGTGGCGGTTGAGGAAAAGCTCGATCTCCCTGCGGGCCCCGACGGCCACCCGGGGTTGATAGGGGTCGCCGCCACTTTTGTGTTTCAGGTTAGGGATGACAGCCAGGGTGACGTAACCCGGCGCCAGGTTAACTGGCAAGTCGGTATGGTTGAGGCACTTGGCGTGGTAGATGTCGGGAAAATGCTGCAATACCAGCCGTTCGTAATCGTACACCGTAATGGCCCTATCCTTATGCCGCAGCCGTTCGCTGACCCTCTGATAGAAGGATTTGCCCGACTCGGGCGGTATGCCATCGAAAGAAGCGAAGGGCTGTTCGATGGCTGTCACGGCCACATCGCGGCGGACGAGCTGGCTGATCGTCGCGGCGGGTAATCCCTTCTGCAGGTGTTCCAGGCTGTTGCCCCGGTTGAGGAATACCGCCCGCACGGCCTGCGCCCTTACGTCGATCAGGTTGGGCAGGGCGGCGATCTTTGCCACCTCCGTTTCTGTAACTGAAGCTCTTATCCAGTAGAGTTCAGGGTTCAGAATGGTATTGCCGGCCGCCATCTCGAGCGGCGTGCGGAATTGGATGATCCCGGAGCGGCGCAGCCCCAGGGTCTCGTCCGATACGATAAAGGGGACGGGGAAGGGCTTCCATTCGTTGTCCGCCAGATAGTCCCAATGCACTTCCGGCACTTCGGCATCCGGGTCGCCCGACGCTTCTTCCACCTGGAAGAGGATGCTGACGATCTGGCCGGGGGTAAGGCCGCGCAGGCCGATGAAGAGGTTGCCATTCGCAGGGTAAAGAAGGTAATGAACGGCCGGAGGATGGGTCACTGATCCTGCTGAAGAACGTACCATCACCCACTTGAAATCGACGGCATTGGGAGGTTCAGTTTCGGATGATGATAACTCATTGTAAGCCTTTAGCTCTTCAGCGTGCAAACCGATGATGCATTCCGCAAAACCATCCGGTTCTCCAAGCAAATGAATGCCCGAGTTGAGTACATCATCTCCGTTAAATATTTCAATTTCATCAAATGCCTCCTGGTTGGGAATGCCCGGTAACTTCAGGAACACATAGAAAATTCGATCTTCTTCCTCTTCCTCAGGCATTAAGGTGTTGGGAATACCCAGGTACCAGCGGCTCCTGTCCTCCTCTTCCTCGTCCTTCTGATAGATGTCCAAGGGTGAGGCTCCTGCTGCTTTGTGCAGGAAAAGAGGCGTCAGGCTTTCGCCGTCCCGGAACGGGACCGGCCTGTTGCCACGCATGGGCGTCAGCTGGAAGAATTCCGAAGGCGTTTCGCCCGGATTGAGGGTGGTGGCGGCTTCGTAGTCCACGCTGATGGAGTCGATGACGGGCGTGAAGGGCGGCTCGGGCAAAGCGATGGGATGGTCAGAGTCTGGGTCTTCGGACTGGACCATCAACTGTTGGGCCAGTACTTTACCATATGCCTCGTGCAGAAAATCCCGCCCCAGCACCAGCCGGATGAAACCCTGGGTAGTGAATTGTTCGCTGTAGGGGGCGACTTCGGTGGGTTTGACTATTTTGCCGTTTTGGATGACGCCGGGTTTAATTGTCACTTCAGGGATTGATGAGATTTCAGCAGATACAATCCCATCATTTTTTTTGACAATTTTCAAAATGCTCTCACTTTCTGTTTTCCTGATCTGGTAGAAAAAGGCCCTTGCCATCGACGGATCAGGAATATGGAAAAAATTGAGAGGATCTAAAACTTCGTTAACATAATCAGTATAATCAATTTCATCTACTGGTCTCTCGCCTAAATAAATACCCAATGGTTCCATAACCTGCTTGGCATCAAGTCCTTGTTGAGGTTCATTTGCACTGAGAGACTCCACTATGAGCTTCCAGGCATCCTGCGATAAAAACCTAATCGAATCAGGAACAAGTATTTCTTCCAGATCTACTGGGTGTTCTTGCCAATCATCGATGTCAGAAGAAGAAAAAAGAGAATCTCCTTGCTCAGGAGGCAAACTCAAATTCTTCCATACTCCCTCTTTCAAATACTCTGTCCTGAATTTAAAGCTATCGAACCCAATCTTATCATGCCTGTAAAAATTATAAACCCGATAATACTTCCCAAAATTCATGCCCTCCAACCCATCCCACTTGATATTGAGATCCAGGCTTTTTAGCTCCTTCGAAAAGACCTCACCACTTCCGATCGTGAACTGCGCCCCCTCATTTGGCACCTGCGTAAAAGGATAGATCTTGGCGTTTACATCGATATCGCCGTTGTCGTTCCTCAGCAGCAGGTTTTTCAGGCCTTTTACTTTTACTCTTAACTCGATGTTTTTAACCGCCATTGCCTGCATCAGGCTTTTGTAATCTCCGGCCTCCGCCCAGGCCGTATTGGTAATAAATACCTTGACGCAGGGCAGCTCGGTGGCGATGGGGATGCCTTCCTCGGTTTCTTCCAGGAAGGGGGCTATGGGGGGGGCGTCCGGGAGGAGTTGGAGGATAAATTCGATCTTTGGATCAGTCCCACTTGAATAGCGACACTTCATTCCTCTTTGATCCTTTGGCGGTTCTTGATCCGTCTCCAATTCATCATCAAATTTGATATTCCCATTATATTCTAAAGGCAACCACTCTTTCTCCGTGCTTAGTTCGATGCGGAAGTAAGGAGGCAAAATATCTGCATCCCAACCTAAATTTTCCCCGCTGTTTTTTAACGGAATGGTCAATACCACCTGCCTCCATCCCTCTCCCAGATACAAATGCGTGGACGCCACCGCAAAGCCGACCTCCGTCTCCGGCGTTTCCTTTCCGCCCAGTCCGCGCCAGCCCTTGCTGACGCCTTCGGGGAAGGGCGCCCCCTTGCCGTCGTAGGAATTGGCGACGGGAGCCGCCCGGAAGGCCACCGAGCCGCTTTCATCGATGTAGAGGCTCCTCAGTTCTTCCACTTTGGCATGGTTGGCTGCCAGGTTATCGGCCAGGGCATATACCATCTCATGGCCTTCGGCGTCTTTGCCGGCGCTCACCAGGGTGCCCTCGCGGATAAGGTGCCAGGGCAGGTTTTCGGCAATGTCAAAAATGAGGTGCACGGAATCGGGCCTTTCGGCCTGGCGGGGCAGGCGTAATACTTCCTGGTAGAAGTAATCCAGGTGCTTTCGGGTTAAATCATTGATTTGCGCCTGCGGATGTTTGAACAGTTCCAGGAAAGTAAAGAACAGGGCCACGTAGGGCCGGTGCCCGTCGTTGTTGTGCAGGTAGTGGTGGAACCATCGCTGCGCATTATCCCTGATCTTCTGGATGGCGGTGAAGAAGGGCAGGAAAATTTCGGCCAGGCTTTCCGCGTCCTGTGGTTCCACCGGCAGCAGGCAGTAGAACTCGTGCTGATCCAACCCCCAGGCTTGCCGGCAGGTGGAGGGATCGGCTACAAAATCGCTGAGGAAAGCCGTGTAATCGTTGGACTGATTGGTGATATTGCCCTTGTCGTATTCGATGAGTTGCCGCAGCGGTTCCCTCAGCCGGTTTTTGATCTCGTCCAGGATGACAGCTTTCAGTTCCAGCTCGGCCGGCATCCGTTCGCAGGCTTCCTGAATGGCGGCGGCCAGCTGGTAGATCTGATCGATAAGCTCCTTCAGTATGTAAGGGCTCTCATCGGCCTCGGCCCGCCCGTCCTGGTAATCTTCCAGTTGCTGCCAGTACTTGATCTCCAGTTCTCGGTAGGCTTTTTCGATCTCCTTGATGTCGAGGGCAGCCCATACGCCCAGCAGGAAGGTGGCTTCCAGTTCCCAGAACGGGCGCCAGTCGCCTTCCGGCTGGTTACTGAGGTTATAGTACCGGATCATCCTGGCGTACTCGTAGGTAAACCGGATCAGATCGGGCAGTGTGCGGCCGTCGAGCTTAACGGATGCCGGGTCGAGGGCCGCCGGGTAGCGGTCCTCCTGTCCGGAGCCGTTTCGGGCCAGGGGGTTCTCTATGTTCAGAAAATTATTTGCCATGAGTTTGGCCTTTTTGCGGTTAAAGACTATACGCTAACATCCGTAGCTTCCTTCACATAGAAGGGGTATACCATATTGTGGCGGGAATTGGTGGCCCGCACCCTGTAAATGAGCTCAATATCGAGTATGCCCTCATTCAGCTGGTTTTTGTCCATATTAACCTCCTCCAAATCGATCCGGGGTTCGTAGAAGAGGATGGCCGTTTCGATCAGGTCTTTCATATAGGCCAGAAAAGAGGTGCTGAGCGTTTCGAACAGCATCTCGTCGAGGTTGAGGCCGTATTTGAGCTGCATCACCCTTTCCTTGAGGCGGGTGCTCAACAGGATGGTAAGGCTCTCTTCGATATCTTCCAGGCCAGATACCATCCGCAGGCCGTCAAACTCCATCGCGAAGGTGGGCGGGAAACCCCAACCGGTGCCGAGAAATGATTTTGGTTGATTCATCTGATCGTGGTTTGTTGTTCAAAAATCCGCTGCTCATCCTCCGATGATCACGGTGGCGCTGCCGACGGTGATCAGGCCTCCGTGCGCCGTGGTGTCGGTCATTCGGGCCGCCGGCTTGCCGCCGATCATCACCGTAGCCGACCCTTTCATGATCACATCAGGCGGGCCGGTGCAGGTGGCCTGGTCGCCCAGCCGCGCTGCCGGCTGCCCTTCGATCAAGACCGTCGGCTCCCCCGGCGGCAGGATGGGCCCACCCACGTGGGGAGAGCCGTCCGGGTTAGCCATCGGGCAGGTATGCATATCGGTTACTCTGGCTGCTCCTGGCATGGTTCAGTTATTTCAATTTTCATTTCAATTTTCATTTCAATTGATCATCACCATCCCTCCCTTGATCACGGCCTGCTGCCCTCCTTTCAGTTTCGCATTCGCATTGCCTTCAAGGGCCAGGTTCATATTCGCTTTCAACTTGATGTTGTTCGCTTTCAGCTCGATATCGCCGGAGGAGGCGTCGAGCGTGATGTCCTTGGCGCTCCGCAGCACGATGCCATCCGAGGACAAGGTGATGCGGTTGCCGTTCTGGTCGTTGACGATCACTTTTTCTTCCCTTTCGCTGAGCAGGATGGAGTTGCCGGCCTCGGTTTCGAGCAGGATGCTTTTGTCGTCGTCGTTAAAGGCCAGCTTCATCGCTCCTTTCAGGTACAGGCCCTTCTCGAAGTTGTCATTGCTGGCTTCGATGGGGGCCGGGTGGGTATTGCTGTGCAGTACGCCCAGCACAACCGGGTCACGGGGGTCGTTGTTGACGAAGCCCAGGATGACCTCATCACCGATCTCCGGGCGAAAGACGGAGCCGTATTCGTTGCCGGCAAAAAGGGTTCCCAGCCGCGCCCATATGCCTTCTCCTTCGGTATCGCCCTGCCGCGCCACGAAGGGTATCCGCACCAATATCCGGTGGTGGCCTTCGCGCTCATCCCCTTCGATCTGGGTGACGATGCCGATGTGCAGGCCATGTATGGCCGGCGCCAGCCCGGCGGCGGGGGTGTCGGTGATGTCTTCAGCAGCAGAATAAGGGTTAGGGGTCATGCCGATCTCCAGGTCGGTCAGCCAGGTCCCGCTATGGATCTGGTGGTGCACCCCGGAAACGAAGGCCGTCCCGTTGAAGCGCTCGCCCAGGCCGTTTAGGTTTACCAGCTTGCCGGGGCCAATATCCGCCACCCCCCTGATGCGGACGCGGCCCCTGATCTTGGCCAGGCGGTTGCGCAGCAGGCCAGCATCGGCCCAGGCCTGCAATTCCTGGGCATCCAGGTCGCCGCCGTGGTATAAGGTGTTGCTGTTCGCATTCAACACTCCGGCAATATCGGAAGCCGGGAGGTTGCCCTGCTCCGTAAAAGCGGGATCGGCCGCGGTAGACTCGCTCAACTCCAACCGGGCAGGGTCCCAAGCGGCAGTGGTGATCTCCGCATACTGGCTTCGCGCGTCCATGCCCGCCTCGAATTCGATGATGTTGCCTCCATAGGTGAGCTCCAGGGCGGGTTCCTGCTCAAAATCCGGCCGCGCGATGACAACCCTGCCTTCATCGGTGGTCACGATCAGGCCGTTGACATCCGCCCGGGAGAGGATGAAGTCCCAGTCGCTGCAGTTGTATTGTACGATCTCTTTGTGCTCCAGGCCCGTATCGGCCACCTCTTTAGGAATCTCGTAGCTTTGAAGGATCTGGTTAAAGACATCGCTGTCTTTGATGTTGACGAAGTAATTGCTGCGCCGTTTGGTAGTGAGCTTTATGGCCGCTTCCTTACAGGTGACCTCCAGGAAAGAAGCCCGGCTTCTGGCCTTTATCCTGTGCCCCACCACGATACCGCTGAATATCGGGCCCTC
>JAGQXQ010000186.1:6296-7106 GCA_020436535.1 Phaeodactylibacter sp. | reverse complement strand
CGGCATCTGCGCCGATGTGGATTGCGATGACAACGACCCCAACATCACCAGCCAGGTGGGCGACGCCTGTGATGATGGCAACCCCAACACCGTGGGCGAAACCATCCAGGGGGACTGCAGTTGTGGCGGCGGCAATTCCGCCCCCACTACAACCTGCGCTATGGTCAGCACCAGTAGTGATGATGCCGAGGAGGAGGTCGCCAGCGGCAGAGTGGACCTTCTAAGCAGCGACCTCGAATTGGGGGCAGACCGCGGCAACACCCAGTATGTGGGCATGAGGTTCAATGGGCTCAACATCCCCCAGGGAGCAAACATCAACAGCGCCTACATACAGTTTACAGTAGACGAAACCGGCAACGACGACCCTTGCAACCTGGCCATCTACGGGCAGGCCGGTGATAATGCCGTCACTTTTTCATCAACCGACTTTGATATCAGCAGCCGGGCACGCACCACCAACTCTGTAGCCTGGGCGCCAGCGCAGTGGATCAATACCGGCGATGCAGACCCGGAACAGCAGACGGTAGATATCTCCGCTGTCATTCAGGAAGTTGTCAATCGAAGCGGATATACCGCCGCCAGTTCCATTGTCATCATTATAGAAGGTACGGGCAGAAGAGTCGCCGAGTCCGCCAATAGCCCAGCGGGAGCGCCCCAGCTGTGTATCGACTTCTTTGCCACACCGCCCGATTACGACTGCGACGCCTTATTCGCTTACTTTGGCGATACCTGTGATGATGGCGACAATA
Source organism: Phaeodactylibacter sp. (assembly GCA_020436535.1). GTDB lineage: Bacteria > Bacteroidota > Bacteroidia > Chitinophagales > Saprospiraceae > JACJXW01. Next base: position 6,357 of record JAGQXQ010000186.1, on the reverse strand, counting down.
CCACCATCAACGATACCGTAGACAACAATTGCATCTGCCAGGGTACCCCAACGGCTTGCAC
>JAGQXQ010000186.1:0-6251 GCA_020436535.1 Phaeodactylibacter sp. | reverse complement strand
ACCCCAATGTCACCACTCAACCCGGCGACGCTTGCGATGACGGCAACCCGGCCACCATTAATGATGTAGTGGGCGCCAACTGCAATTGCGCCGGCGTCCTCAATACTTGCCCTGGTATCGGCGACGCCGACGGCGACGGTATATGCGCCGATGTGGATTGCGACGACAATGACCCCGGCATCGTTTCCCAGACAGGAGATGCCTGCGACGATGGAAACCCCGACACCGCTGGCGAAACCATCCAGGATGATTGTAGCTGTGGCGGCGGAACCTTAGTCCCCTCCTTCTCTTGCGCCATGATCAACAGCTCTAGTGATGATGCCGAGCAATGGAAATCCACCGGCAGGATGGATATCTATAACAGTGATCTCGAATTAGGCGTCGACCGCAATAATAGCCAGTATGTGGGCATGAGGTTCAACAGCCTCAATATTCCTCAGGGCGCCACTATCACCAGTGCGTACCTACAGTTTACTGTCGACGAGGCGGTTAATGAAAACCCCTGCATCCTCAACATCGTTGGGGAGGCCGCAGATAATGCCGCCACCTTTACCTCCTCCAGCTTTGATATTAGTAACCGCCCCCGTACTAATGCCACTGTGAACTGGCAACCTCAGGACTGGTTGTCTGTTGGTGCTGCCGGGCCTGAACAGCAAAGTCCGGATTTGTCCGATATTATCCAGGAAATTGTCAGCCGCAATGGCTACACTGCAAACAGTTCTATTGCTATTATCATAGATGGTACAGGGACCAGGACAGCAGAATCCTTCAATGGATCTATTCACAACGCGCCAGAGCTCTGCGTGGAATTCCTCACCGCCATACCTGATAACAGAATAGCATCATCAACCTTCACAAGTATTGCTGAAGGCACAAGAGAAGAACAAAATACCCCTTCTCTTCACATAGATACGGAAGGCGAAAACCTATTCGCTGGCGGGCCTGTCAGCCCCATTCGGGTTCACCCTAATCCAGCTACAAACAAGCTGAATGTATCCTTCAGCAGTAAGATTGAAGGGATCGTACAAATACAAGCCAGAGACTTGAACGGAAAAACAGTGCTAAAAGCTACCCGTGAGGTAGCGCAAGGAGATAATATCATCACCCTGCAAGGCTTGTCCCTGCCTGATGGTATTTACTTTCTCCAGCTCTTCACGAACAATACGATACAGTCGGCTAAATTCATTATCCAGACTGATTAGCAAATAGAGCCAGGCGCTGGTAAGCTAAGCGCCTGGCTCTATTCTTCATTTAGATGAACGCACCTATTCAGCGGTTGGCAATGAATACCCAAACAGGCTCTCAGGCGCTTCTCTTTTCATACACCAGCCCCTCCAAACCTGAAACAGGATGCTTCGCCTCACCCAAAGGCTGCATGCCTATCCGTTCGGCCACATGGATACTTCGGGGATTCCCCGGGCTGACGAAGGCTTTTACCACCTTCACCTCCTCCTGGCTCAGGAAATATCCAACCAGGCTCTTAGCCGCCTCGGTGGCAAACCCCATACCCCAATATGAGGGCAGCAGGCTGTAGTAACACTCAAAAACGCCCTGTTCGTCCAGTGGTGAAATGCCACAGGAACCAATAAACACTCCATTTTCTTTATCAACGATAGCCAAAGCAATGATAGGGTTATCGGACCGGTTGCTTTCAATAACTTCCCAGAATAGAGCTCTGGCGCCTGTTTCTGTCTTCTGTTCCTCCGCAAAAGAGAGGTATTCGGTTGCCATTTCATCGAGCATAAACTCCAGAAAAAAAGGAAGATCTCTGGATTGGAAAGGGCGGATCAACAGGCGTTCTGTTTCTATTACTTCTGGCAATTGCATGGTCTCAAGGCTTGGTTGGTTCCAAGATACGAAGCAAAATACATATTTGCCCTTATTACCAGAATGTATATAAAAGACAGCCCCGGCTTACATTACCTTGGTTATATTTTTTATGTATATAGGTAAGTCAGGCAACAGGAAATAAAAAATCTACGTATCATCAATCGTTCCCCCCTTCCACTTAAAAGTTAGCTTCTATGAACACGATTGGATACTTTTTTTCTGAGTTTTGGATGAAGCTTTTTCAAAAAAGCATCAAAAATAGCCTACGGGGATGGCTCCTTCTCGTGATCGCCAGCTTACCTCTGATCAATACCCTGGCCCACGGCAGTCTGCACGAAGCTATTCAACGAAAAAGCCAACAAATAGAAGAGAACCCTCAAGACGTTACGCTTCTTTTCGAGCGTGGCATGTTATACCAGGAGCACGGAGATATAGGCCTGGCGCTGGGTGATTTTCAGAAGGTGCTGAAGCTGGAGCCGGCTTATGACGTTTGCCACCTGCCGCTCGCCCAGCTTTACCGCGATTCTGGTGCACTGGAGCAAGCCATCATTCATATCAATTATTTCATACAACAAGAACCGCACAACCCCTTTGGATACGAAACGCGGGCCTCTGTTTATCGGATGATGGACGCCCCCAATCAGATGGTTGCCGACCTGCGCCGCATGATCACCCTCAAAAATGACAACGCCATCCGCCCGGAGGATTATTTTAAGCTAGCCGATGGCATACTGATGGCTCACCCCGGCTACTACGGCCCGGCTATTGCAGCATTGGAGGAAGGGCTCCAGCGGTTGGGCAATATCATTTCCCTTCAGAGCCGCCTGATTGACCTGGAGATAGCCGGCCAACGGTATCCTTCGGCATTGAACCACATAGAACAGGCCATGAAACCCCTGGCCCGAAAGGACAAATGGATGGCCAAAAAAGCCGAGGTTCTTAAACTGATGAAACAAAGGGGCCGTATCAATCAAATTCAGATAGAAAATGAAAAAGGCCATGGCCCCAATGCTTCCTTTTCGGTGCCAGCCTCCGCGCTGTCTGTTTCCGGCAATTCCCCAGTGTCCTCCCCTTTAATGCTCATGAATGTTATCAGGGGGCCTTATCTGCAATCGGGCACTCCCACCAGCATGATCATCAAATGGCGGACCAGCACTGCTACGAATAGTAAAGTATGGTACGGGCCCTCCCCGGCCAGCCTTACGCAAACGATGCAGCAAAGTGGCTCCCGAACGGACCATGAGATCAAAATATCCAGCCTTACACCCAACACGCGCTACTATTACGCCATCGGCGATAACAGCGGCATGCTGGCGGGCGGAACGCCCAACCATTTCTTTCAAACCTCTCCCCCCACCGGCGCTATTCAGCCGGTTCGCGCCTGGGTGCTGGGCGATTGCGGCACCGGCAACGATCACGCCCGGGCAGTACGGGACGGTTACTATAGTTACGCAGGAGATAACCTGACTGACCTCGTTATGCTATTGGGTGATAATGCCTACGATAGCGGTAAGGATTCGGAATATCAGACCGCTTTATTTGAGAACATGTACGAGGATCAACTCATCCATTCTGTTCTCTGGTCAACTCCCGGCAATCACGATTACGGCAGCGCAAACGCCTCCAGCCAGACCGGGCCGTATTACGACATTTTCACCTTCCCTAAAAACGGGGAGGCCGGTGGCCTCGCCTCCGGCACGGAAGCCTACTATTCCTTTGACTACGCCAATATCCACTTTGTTACCCTCGATTCACACGATTCGGGCAGAGAGCCCGGCGACCCCATGCTGGTTTGGTTGGAAAATGACCTCCAGGCCACCCAGCAGGATTGGACCATAGCCATATTTCACCACCCCCCTTATTCTAAAGGTTCCCATGATTCGGACAGCAATTCCCAACTGACAGATATGAGGGAGAATGTGCTGCCTATCCTGGAAGCGGCGGGGGTCGACCTAGTCCTGTCGGGCCACAGCCATTCCTACGAGCGGTCTTATCTGCTCAACGGCCACTACGGCTTTTCTAACAGCTTGTCACCTTCCATGATCCTGGACAACGGTAACGGACGAACGGACGATGACGGCCCATACGAAAAAGATGGATTCGGCCCGGCCGCTGGCAAGGGCGCGGTGTACGTTGTCGCCGGATCTTCCGGCAAAGTATCGGATGCCCCCCTCAACCACCCGGTGATGTACTACAACGCGCTTTCCCTTGGTTCTCTGTCGCTGGAAGTGACGGATAACAAACTGGATCTCAAATTTATTGATGTTGCCGGGGATGTACTGGATTACTTCACCCTCCTGAAGTACATCCCGATAGGTATGCCTCCTACAGTGGCCGTCAGTGCACCTGCTGATAGCACTTTCTATCCCACTCCTCAGACGATCACATTAAGGGCACAAGCAAGCGACAGTGATGGACAGGTTGAAGCGGTTACTTTTTTCGTGAATGGCGACTCTGTTGCGGTTGACCATACAACCCCTTTCTCCCGTAACTGGACTCCACCAGCGGAAGGACACTACCTCATCCAGGCCAGAGCAAAAGACAATGATGGGAATTTCGTCACTTCAACTCATGTGGCCATTAACGTGGGGTATATTGAGTCCTGCAGCCAGATCAGCAGCCGGGAAGATGATGCAGAAGAATTTACCGATGGTAATGTCAGCTTATCCAGCTCGGACCTGGAACTGGCCGATGACCCCAGTAATGGCGCCCAGATGGTGGGCATGCGTTTTACCGGGCTCCATATCCCCAGTGATGCGGTGATCATTGATGCCCGAATACAGTTCACAGTTGATGACAATAACGATGTTGACCCCTGCTCGTTATCCATTTATGGACAAGACAGCGATAATGCGCCCCCTTTCTCAGGTTCCGATTTTGACATCAGCAGCCGTCCTTTAACTCAAGCTTCCGTAAACTGGTCGCCACCCCGCTGGCCCGATATCGACGTAGCCGGACAAGACCAACAAACGCCCAACCTGGCTCCTATTCTTCAGGAGATCATCGGCCGTGACGGGTTTTCAGCCTCCAGTGCCATCGTTTTCATGATCGAAGGCGAGGGACGGCGCACGGCCAAATCTTACGATGGCCTCGCTTATGCAGCTCCTCAATTGTGTGTAAAATATACCTTCTGCCAGCCAGCCAACTTGCAGGCCAGCAGCAGCGCCAACAATATTTGTGTAGGGCAAGCGGTCACGCTCAGCGCCGGGCCCGCCGCCAGTTACCTTTGGAATACCGGGGAAACGGATGCACAGATCAGCGTACAACCTGTTGAGACCACTACCTATAGCCTCACCGCATGGGATGAAAATGGTTGCCTGGCAACAGATGAAGTGACAGTTAATGTCCTTCCCCCGCCCCTGCTTTCCTTTGAAGTCGACACATTTTTCTTCTGTGCAGGACAAGGGGTGAAAGTAAGTTCGCCGGGAGGCTTTGCCGAGTATCATTGGTCCAACGGCCAGGCGACTCCTACTGTTTTTATTGAAACGCCCGGCCCCTGGTCTCTGACCGTTACCGATGCCAACGGTTGTTCCGCTTCTGCCTCTCTGGAAGCCTCAGAGCGCCCCCCTCTGAACCTTCAGGCCAGCAGCAGCGCCAATAATATTTGTTCCGGGCAGTCCGTTATGCTCAGCGCCAGCCCCGCCGCCAGCTACCAGTGGAGCACTGGGGGAACTAGTGCGCAGATCAACGTACAGCCTTCTGAAACCACTACCTATAGCCTCACCGCATGGGCCACTTTCGGCTGTGCAGCAACCGCAGAAGTGACGGTGGAGGTATTGCCGCTTCCCAGTTTTGAAATCATTCAAAATGAAAGCGAACTGAAAGTGGTGGGGCTGGATGATATAACGCAGTATACTTTCCTTTGGAACACCGGAGCAACTTCGCCGGCCATCATTCCGGAAAGCATCGGGCAGTATTGCGTCACGGTAACGGACACCGACGGCTGCTCTTCCGAAGCCTGTTATGATTTTCTGGCTACCGGGATAACAGCTGCTTTTTCTTCTGCCCTCTGGGACGTATTCCCCAATCCATTTGAGAACCAGGCCCACATCCGCCCCGTACAGGCGCCCGATAACCTGCAAATTGAAGTTTTCAGCCTCCTGGGCCAGCCGGTTCCATTCCGCCGCCGCATTGATGGAGAAGAAATAATTTTGGAATTTCAGAATTTACCGTCCGGTGTTTATACGGTTGCCATCAGCAATGGGGAGGCGATTAGGGTGGTAAAAATTCTAAAACAGTAAACCAGCAAAAGATAGGTTTGACAAGTTTTTGAAACTTGTCAAACCTATTTTCCTGAAATTTTAGTTAAAATTAGCGGTAATTAGCACTGATAATTAACCGAACAAGGACTTATTAATACATAAAAAGAAAACACTTGAGCACCTAAACCTCTTATAATCTGCTTATTAAAACTATTAGCT